>NZ_JBFUDZ010000203.1:0-506 GCF_056404455.1 Mesorhizobium sp. P2_D1 | reverse complement strand
ACCGTGGTGACTTCGGCGCCATCGGCCTGCAGCGCGAGCACCGTGCAGGACTTGGCCGAGCGGCCGTCGACGACCACCGTACAGGCGCCGCAATAGCTGGTATCGCAGCCCACATGCGTACCGGTCAGGCCGGCGTTCTCGCGGATTAGCTCCACCAGGAGGGTCCGCGGCTCGACTTCGAATTGCAGTTGGTGGCCGTTCAGCTTCAGGGCCACACGCATGGTCGGATACTCAGCCATAATATTGATGCGTCTCCACAGCCGGGCGCCCGAGACGGCGTGCCTCGATGATGCCAAATGCGCGTTTAACCAGGCCGCGCGCGAGTTCCCGCTTGTATTCCGCCGTACCCTTTGCGTCGGCGAAGGGCTCGACGAATATCGATGCGGCTTCGGCTACATCTTCGACCAGGTTCTCGGTGGCCTGTCTGCCGGCGGCAATGTCGTTTCCCTCGTCGAAGGCGAGCGCGGTCAGGTCGAGGCAACCGAAGCCCATGCGCAGGCTAGCGA
>NZ_JBFUDZ010000202.1:0-507 GCF_056404455.1 Mesorhizobium sp. P2_D1 | reverse complement strand
ATCTCATCAGGCGTCAATGTCTACCGGAAAAAACATTCGTCGACATAGGTGCCAATATCGGCAATCACTGCATTTTCCTCTCAAAATTTTGTAATCCATCCGAGGTGATCGCGTTCGAGCCCAATCCAGCTGCGATAGCCATACTTAGGATAAACATGTCACTCAACGGATGTTCGAAAGTCAATTTGGACCATCTTGGTTTGGCGCTGTCGTCAAAATCTGGGACAATGCGCGTACATTATCCATCAATCGGAAATATTGGTGGCGCTCAAATGTTGCCGGACGACCTTGGGGACGTGAAATGCATTCCCGGCGACGATCTTCTGTATCAGAAGCCGATTGGATTCATTAAAATTGACGTCGAAGGTGCTGAATTTGAAGTCCTCAAGGGATTGAAGAATACAATCGAGCTCCGGCGGCCAAATCTGCTGGTCGAGGTTTGGCCTCAGGCTCGCAAGGAGCTCGAGGCCTGGTGCAGCGCTTTTCACTATATGATCCAGGAATCCC
>NZ_JBFUDZ010000201.1:0-508 GCF_056404455.1 Mesorhizobium sp. P2_D1 | reverse complement strand
TGCGGCAATCCTTTGCCGGTTGCCATCCGGTCGTTGAAGCGCTGATCGACGCCAGCGACGAGGTCACCAAATGGCCGCTGCTCAACCGCAAACCATTGCCGGTCTGGAGCGAGGGGCGGATGGTGCTGCTCGGCGATGCCTGCCACCCGATGAAGCCGCATATGGCGCAGGGTGCGGCCATGGCGATCGAGGACGCGGCCATGCTGGCGCGGTGTCTCGGCGAGACCGGGACCGGCAACCACGCATCGGCCTTCGCCCTCTACGAAGCAAACCGCAGGGATCGCGCCTCGCGCGTACAGGCGGTTTCCAACGCCAATACCTGGCTGCGCAGCCAGGAAGACCCGGCCTGGGTGTTCGGCTACGACGTCTATGAGACGCCGCTGCAGAGCAGCGAGGCGGCGCAGTGAGCGCGGCAACGGTCACAGGCGCCAATGTCGCAGCCAACGGCATCCGCCAGCACTACCTGCATTATCTCGGCGCGGGAGCGCCGCTGGTGCTGGTGCCGGGC
>NZ_JBFUDZ010000200.1:0-509 GCF_056404455.1 Mesorhizobium sp. P2_D1 | reverse complement strand
CCTCAGGCGCGGCGAACGCCAGAAACGCCAGACCAGATGCGGTCGCGTGAAAAGGCAGCAATTGCGACGGGTTCACCCAGACACGGGTCGATCTCTTCGGCTCCGTCACCGCAACCGTGATCATTGCGGTCTCGGCCGCCAGTGTGGCGTGCGCGGTTTCTTCCATCTCCTCGGCAAGCCTGTCGAGCACGGGATTGATGAATGACAGGAGCGGGAAACTAGCTTCTCTAACCCGAGCCAGCCTGAGTACGGCAATCCCCAGGCGGTATTTCTTGGTTTCCGCATGCTGTTCCACAAAGCCGTTGCGAATAAGCGCAACAAGGATCCGAAGAGTCGTTGCTTTGTCGACTTTGGACTTTCGGGCGAGGTCGCTCAGGCCCCATTCCGGTTCCTGCACGGTAAAATATGAAAGTAGATAAAGCGCCCTATCGACGCTTTTCATCATTGGAACTGTTTCCCCAGGTCCGGATTTCGGCACGATTTCCTCTCCTCGATGAGTGCTACTTGAC
>NZ_JBFUDZ010000199.1:0-517 GCF_056404455.1 Mesorhizobium sp. P2_D1 | reverse complement strand
ATCCACCTGGCCTTCGATCCGAACTTCTCGCGGTATCCCGTGCGTGGATTTCAGGCCGACCTGGCGATCGATGGCGATGTCGCCACAGCCATGCGTTTGATCCAGGCCGCAAGCCACGCCGAGGCAGATGTGGTCGAGGAAAGGATTGCCTGGCTCGATACCAAGCGGACTGCGTTCAGGACCCTGAGAGAACGAGCCGTAGCCGACGTCGAACTGCCAAGCTATGCTCAAGTGGCACGTTGCCTGGCCGACGTGTCGGGGGAAGGCGACACCATTCTCGCCGAGACGGCATTCCCGACTGAGCTTCTCGCACTCGATGGCGGTGGGGGCTATTTTGGCGCGCCAAGCTCCGGCGGTCTTGGCTGGGCACTCGGCGCGGCTCTCGGAATAAAACTGACCGCGCCGGAAAGACGCGTCATCAGCCTGGTTGGCGACGGCGCCTACATGTTTGGCAACCCGACCCCTGCCCATTTCGTTTCCCGGGCAAATCAATTGCCGACGCTGACCATCATAATGA
>NZ_JBFUDZ010000198.1:0-524 GCF_056404455.1 Mesorhizobium sp. P2_D1 | reverse complement strand
CCATATGCAAGTCGTCTTTAAGCCAGGCTGCGGGCGCGGTTTTGGGGTCCGCGCAATCGGTCGAAACGCCGAAGCGGGATCGTCCCATCATTGGCATGATGAGCCTTGGCAGCTCGTGCCTTTCCTACATGAGACTACTCAAGGGCCCCTTGGAAGAGCGAGGGTTCGAACTTGCGGTGTTTCATGCGACTGGCATGGGCGGAATGGCTTTTGAAAATCTGGCCGCGCAAGGATATTTCTGCGCCGTCATGGATTTCGCGCTTCCCGAGCTCGGGAACCTTCTGGTTGGCTCTATCGTCAACGGTGGCAAGGACCGACTTGTGTCAGCCGGACAGAACAAGGTCCCACAACTCGTCGCTCCGGGCTGCGTCGACTTGATAGACTTTCCCAGTTGGCAAGATATCCCCGCCCGCTTCGCCGGCAGACCCTGCCACGCGCACAATCGTTTGATCTCCTCCGCCGCGTTGAACGCGCAAGAGCGGCGCGAGACCGCCCGCGAGATCGGCCATCGGTTGGCCAAAGCC
>NZ_JBFUDZ010000197.1:0-534 GCF_056404455.1 Mesorhizobium sp. P2_D1 | reverse complement strand
CCGGTAGGTTCACCTATGTCCACGACGTGCGACTGCCCGGCATGCTGCACGGCCGCGTCGTCAGGCCGCCTTATGCCGGTTTCGACTCCGGTATTCATGTCGGCTCCAGCCTGATTTCGGTGGATGAGAACTCGGTCGCAGATGCGCCGGGGATGGTGGCGGTGGTGGTGATAGGCGACTTCGTCGGCGTGGTTGCGGCACGCGAGGAGCAGGCCATCGAGGCAATGCAGAGTCTCAAGGTGGAGTGGCGCAGCGCCCCCGATATGCCCGACCTCAATACGCCCGAGGCAGCCTTGCGCGGGAATCCATCGACAGCCCGAAAGCTGGCCGATCGAGGAGATGTTGAACGCGGCCTCGGCGCGACAGCCGAGCCGATGCAGCGCACTTATGTCTGGCCTTACCAGATGCATGGTTCGATCGGACCGTCCTGTGCGGTCGCCGACTGGCGCGACGACGGCCTGASCGTCTGGTCGGGCACGCAGAACCCATTTCCGATGCGCACCGACCTGGCAAAACTTCTCGACATATCGGAAG
>NZ_JBFUDZ010000196.1:0-542 GCF_056404455.1 Mesorhizobium sp. P2_D1 | reverse complement strand
GGCTGGATGTTTTGACTTGCGATATCCTGGTCGTTGAGCCGCTCGGCTCCTACCGCTTTGTCTCTTCCGGTGTCGGGGCAGAAGAGAGGGCCGTGGGCGCCGCAGGCCCGCCTGTGGCGTCGGACGARCCGCGGCCRATCTCGACCTCGCGCCAGCCGGYYTTGCCGCGCAGGGCAACAGGATCGAGGCCGACGATTTCGGAGCGCCGCAAGCCTCTGGCGAAGCCCAAAAACAGCACGCAACGTGCCATGGTCGACTATCGCCAGCATGGCGATTAGATCGTCGCGCAGGACGGCCTCGTTATCTTCCGCATCGCCATGTGGGGAATGAAGATGAAGGAGGGGAGGTACTCGGGCGCCTTGCAGAGGTACATTCGGTATGGTCGCGACGACGTTGGTATTTCAGGTCATCTCGCGCGACCAAAACTGCATCTACACGTAGCGCACTTTGACGTCAGCCGACGGAGTCAGGCCGATCGCGTCAATCGGGCTGCAACTCTGCTTTGAGCGGTCCGCACGCGGGGCGGGCGGAGCGGGTTCGCT
>NZ_JBFUDZ010000195.1:0-552 GCF_056404455.1 Mesorhizobium sp. P2_D1 | reverse complement strand
TCCCACCGCAGGCCATCATTGATGGTAGCGTTCATGCGGGCCTCGACGTGGCGCTCGGCGATCTTCGCGAATGGCATGTGTTGCGGGCCTGGTGCAGATCCTGTTCGCACCATGCGACGGTAAAGCCTGCCGGGCTCATCGAACGCTATGGAAAAGGCGCTCTGTTCAGTTCGGTCGAGCGAGCGCTCTTCTGCACGAGTTGTGACAGGGGAGGGCCTGTCAGGCTGGAAATTCACAAGCTGCCACGCAATTGAGGGGCGAACGGATGCAAGACCTCATCGAATTCGTCCAGGCCCACTCGGCACTGGTTGGACAATCCTATCGCATCGTCGCCGATCAGCGGCCGGACTGTCGAGAACCGGGAATGCGAGCGATCTCCGCCGGTCGGCTTCGACGCAAAACATGCGGACCACCGCGGGCGGGGACAGTCGGTCCCGCATCCCGTCCTGCGGCCGGCGCTATGCTGACGCTCCTACGGCTGGCCCGTTCACCGCCCGCGGCGGGGGCGAATTTCCTCCGTCCTACGTGCGACAATGATCCGCGGTGCGGACG
>NZ_JBFUDZ010000194.1:0-558 GCF_056404455.1 Mesorhizobium sp. P2_D1 | reverse complement strand
GCTCGTGCGGGTAGGTCTTCAGCACGCGATCGGGGTCGCGGATCTGCACCTCGTCGAGCAACTGGCGAATTCGGGTATCGGCCCTCTCACCGCTCCAGCCCAGGATGCGCACCAGCCGGTCGGTCATCTGCGAGCCGATGCGCCGCGACGGGTTGAGCGCGGTCAGCGGATCCTGCGGGATCAGCGCCGTGCGTGCGCCGATCAGCGTGCGCCGCGCCTTCGGCTGCAGCTTGCCAAGGTCTTCGCCTTCGAGCCGCATGTCGCCTTCGACGATGCGTACGCTCGACGGCAGCACACCGAGCACCGCCTTGCCGATCATCGTCTTGCCGGCACCGCTCTCGCCGACCAGCGCACGCACYTCGCCGGGYTGRACGGCAAGCGACACCGAGCGCAGCACRCGCTGGCCGTTSGGCAGCACGGCGCTCAGATCCCGGATGTCGAGGCAGGCGCTCATCGCAGCACCGGATCGAAGCGCGTCTTCAACGCCTCGCCGAACTGGCTGAACGACAGCACGGTCAGGATCAGCGTGATCAGCGGGAACACCAGTACCCACCAGGC
>NZ_JBFUDZ010000193.1:0-574 GCF_056404455.1 Mesorhizobium sp. P2_D1 | reverse complement strand
ATTTAAGTCAGGGCGCTATGAAAACGGCAAAGCTTACGATCCGATTGCTTCGAGAATTTAGTGTTCAGCATCCCGAACTCGGGGTCAGCGAACTCGCCCGCCGGCTGGTGCTCGACAAGGCAACAATACATCGACTCCTGCGATCGCTGTGCGAAGAAGGCATTATTGAGCAGAATTTGGCGACCAAGAGGTACCGCCTAGGGTTGGCGATTTTGGATTTGGCGGCTTCGCGTCTTCAGGCGCTTGGCTTTGTTGAGCTCGCCGCAGGCGAGATGCGCAGCCTTCGCGAAGAGGTTGGTGAAAGCGTTGGCCTACATGTACGAGATGGCCGCGATATGGTTTGCGTACACTATAACGAAGCGTCACACCCGCTGACTGTTCGTTTCACTTTGGGTGAGCGATCACCGGTCCACGTCACGGCTACAGGGCTCATCAGTCTCGCGGAGATGTCGGCGCAAGATTCGGCGAGCGTGGTCGAGGAGGCAGCCCGCGCATATCCGGCATTTCCCGCGCCAGACATCAACGATTTTTCGGAGAAGCTGGCCAAGGTACGGCAAGAGCAGCTGTCAGTTGC
>NZ_JBFUDZ010000192.1:0-575 GCF_056404455.1 Mesorhizobium sp. P2_D1 | reverse complement strand
CTTCCGGTCCGACCTTCTGGTAATAAGCCTTCGGAAGCACATAGCCAGTCAGGAACGACATCCATTTGAAGTAGGTTGGGTCAAACGTCACCACGTCGCCGGTGACCTTGTTGCCGTCGGTCTTGAAGTTGGTGGCCGTCTTCCAGATCGACTGGATTGGGTTGCCTGTCTCGGCCTTACCCGCGCGGTCGAGCGACCACGCAAGGTCTTCGGCGGTAAACGGCGACCCGTCGTGCCAGGTTACTCCATCGCGGATGGTCATCATGACCTTCTTGCGGTCATCACTCCAGCCCCATTGCGTGATCAGCCCCTTGTCAAGCGACAGGTCGGGCTTCTGCAGGATGATCTGGTCGAACACAGACTGATAGAGGCCCTGGATGGTCGGGTTGACAGACGACGGACCGGCTGTCGGATCCCAGGAGGGAAGGTTCACGTTATAGGCGATCGTGAGGTCGCTTGACTGGGCTCGAACAAGGTTCGGCATACCCAGCGTCGCCGCGCTGAGCGCACCTGCGCCGTAGCCGAGCACTTTTCGTCTATTGATCAGCATGTCAGTTCCCCTGTCGTTATTGCGT
>NZ_JBFUDZ010000191.1:0-576 GCF_056404455.1 Mesorhizobium sp. P2_D1 | reverse complement strand
CCACGGTGTCGGTATTGCCGCCGGCAACGACCACAGGCGCATCGTTGGTGCCGGTGATGGTGATGGTGACGGTCTCGGTCGCCGTCGCRCCCTTGTCGTCGGTGACCGTGGCGGTGAACGTCTGGGTGTCGCTGGCGCCCTCGGCCAGATGATCGGCCGCGCCCTGATCGAGCGTGAAGGTCCAGTTGCCGGCCGCGTCGATGGCGAACGCGCCATAGGTGCCCGTCGTCGAGCCGCTCCAGGCCGCCGTCGCGCCGTCGTCGACATCGGTCGACGCCAGCGTGCCGCTGGCCGCCGGATCGCCGGCGACAACCGCGCCGCTGTCCAGATTGCCGGCCTCGACCACGGTGTCGGTATTGCCGCCGGCAACGACCACAGGCGCATCGTTGGTGCCGGTGATGGTGATGGTGACGGTCTCGGTCGCCGTCGCRCCCTTGTCGTCGGTGACCGTGGCGGTGAACGTCTGGGTGTCGCTGGCGCCCTCGGCCAGATGATCGGCCGCGCCCTGATCGAGCGTGAAGGTCCAGTTGCCGGCCGCGTCGATGGCGAACGCGCCATAGGTGCCCGTCGTCGAGC
>NZ_JBFUDZ010000190.1:0-579 GCF_056404455.1 Mesorhizobium sp. P2_D1 | reverse complement strand
GAACAGGTACTCCCAGAAAACGCCCCATTCGAAGTTCATGAAGGCCGCCTATTCGATTGCGTCCCCTTCGAGCCCCCACTTCGCGAGTAACTTCTTGTAGGTACCGTCGGCCCTCATCGAATCGAAGGCCTTCTGAACGGCATCATGCATCTCGACCTCACCTTTGCGGGTGGCGATTCCGGTCTTGATCTTAGCGAACGGCTCGCCGCCAATGTCGAAAATATGGCCCGCTTTCTGGAGGAAGAAAGCAGCTGTTTCGAGAGTGGTTCCGTATGCATCCACCTGGCCAATTTGCAGCGCCTGGCGAGCATCGGAATCCTTTGGGAAGACCGTGACCGTTACCTCAGGTTTTCCAGCTTCCTTGAATTTCTTGTTCTGCTCGTCCAGCAGGCTCTGGATCGTCGTGCCATTGTCCACTGCGGCCTTGAGACCCGAAAGATCATCAAGTCCCTTGACATTCTTCGGGTTGCCCTTCGCCACTAAGAGCGACTGGCTCGAATACATGTAGTTGACAAAGTCGACGACCTCGCGGCGCGCCGGCTTGTCGAAAAGCTGCGACAGAATGGCATCGCACTGTTT
>NZ_JBFUDZ010000189.1:0-583 GCF_056404455.1 Mesorhizobium sp. P2_D1 | reverse complement strand
ATACTAAGCGACCAGGGACTCGATCATGAAGAAATCGCCGCGCGCTTCTTCGTCTCGGCGGCGACCGTCAAGCAGCGCCTGAGGCTCGCCTCGGTTTCGCAAAAACTTCTCGAACTCTACGAACAGGATGAAATCCGGCTCGAGCAGATCATGGCGTTCTCGATTTCGGACGACCATGCCCGCCAGGAGCAGGTCTGGGAGCGCATCAATAACAACCAGCATATGCAGGAGCCATATTACATCAGGCGCCTCCTGACGGAGACGACGGTACGTGCCGACGATCGTCGGGCGGTCTATGTCGGCGCCGAGGCCTATGAGGCCGCCGGCGGCGTCATCCTGCGGGACCTGTTTGAGCAGGATTCCGGCGGCTGGTTCCAGCATGCAGCTCTACTCGAACAGCTGGTCTTCGACAGACTGCAGGTAGATGCCGAGGCCGTTCGCGCCGACGGCTGGAAGTGGGTCGAGGCGGCGATCAGCTTCCCGTACGGCCACACCTCCGGCATGCGGCGCGTTTATGCCGAGCCGGCGGAGTTGAGCACCGAGGAGATCGCCCGCTATGACGCGGTGAAGGCCGAGTATGATG
>NZ_JBFUDZ010000188.1:0-589 GCF_056404455.1 Mesorhizobium sp. P2_D1 | reverse complement strand
GTCCGCGTAGGCTTCCTTGGCCAAACGCCAGTCGCGCGAATCGATGGTGCCGGCCTCGTCGCCTTCGATGATCTTCGGAAGCATGCGCACCTGGATCCAAAGGATGTGGTTGCCATCGGGAGCCCGGCCRGGGTCGATCGCGGTCGTCTGGCCGACCACGAGTACCGGCTCCGCCGGCATGATGCCGGCGACCGCCTGCTGGTAGACACGCGCCATTTGGTCAAGTGAGGGTGCGATGTGCACGTAGGCAAAACGGCGAAGCTCCTCGCTGACGCGCCAATTCGGGAGGTCCTTCGTCGCGAGATGGACCATCAGGGTGCCTGGCGCATGTCTGAATTTGCTCATGGCCTGGTCGAAGCCGGCATCGCCTGAACTGCCGCCGAGCAATCCAAGCAGCGCGGAAGGCGTGACGCCGGCGATGACGACCTTGGAGGCGGTCACCTGCTCGCCAGATGCAAGTACAACGCCGGTCGCGCGATTGCCGCTGATACTGATCGACGCGACATCGGCATTGGTACGGATGACGCCACCCGCCGAGGTGATCAGCGCTTCCATCGCCTTGATCATGGTGTCGGCGCCGCCTTTGCCC
>NZ_JBFUDZ010000187.1:0-591 GCF_056404455.1 Mesorhizobium sp. P2_D1 | reverse complement strand
GTCTGAACGCGGTCAATTCCGAGATTACGTCACTTATTCATAAGGCATGGGGGCGGAAGTGATTTTGACAGCCGTGCAGAACGACATTTTTGAACGCAATTTCAAACAGATGAGAGCAGTTCTGAGAGGACAGAATGGCTAGAAAGGACCTTCTGGCAAACGYCACCGCGTCACTTACACGGGAACAGCCAATGCATTCTGCGTTGCAGGCTAGGTCTGACTACGCCAAGCGTGGCGCATCGCGTTCGATGATGCAGTCACTGGACGAACTGGCCGAGAATTCAGTGCGGATGCTCGATGGCGAAACCGTGGTGGCGATTGACCCCAAGGATCTCGATGTTTCGTTTATTGCTGATCGTATAGGGGAGGACGACGAAGAATACCTACAGCTCAGACAAGCCATTCGTACATCTGGCCAGTCGACACCGATCCTTGTGCGACCGCATCCCCACGATGTAGGCCGCTACATGATAGTATTTGGCCATCGGCGGGCAAAGGTCGCCCGCGACCTCGGCATTAATGTCCGAGCGGTCGTGAAGCGCTTGGCGGACATTGAACATGTCATCGCACAGGGCCAAGAAAATACTGCTC
>NZ_JBFUDZ010000186.1:0-608 GCF_056404455.1 Mesorhizobium sp. P2_D1 | reverse complement strand
ACAGCGCAATGAGCCAACTCAAAACACTGCGTAGCTGCAGCCTACTTTTCGGGTTCACCGCGCTTGGATCGATCGGAACAGCAATCGGTGGCCAAATACTCTTGGTTGGTTGGCTCGTTCCGTGCATCTTCGCTGCCTTAAGGCTGAGAGCATTTCTCTCCCGCGAGTCACAGGCTTGAGCTACCCATGGGCATCCCCTCTGTCTTGAGCAGTCGTCGTTTCGGTTACCGGCACCGGGCGAGCTCGAAACTGGCGCCTAACCCTTCCTTCAAGCGGACSYGCCTWCGGCRSKCCGCTTAAGTCAAACGTTAGGCATCTCGAAAACCAATGATCACTGAAGCCGAAACTTCGTTTCCTCGACGTAAGATCAACCTTGTGTATCAGGTTGCACTAGCTCTGTCGCTGATTGCGCTGGCGGTTTGGATGTTTACGTTAGACGAACGCCAAGTTGCCGAACTCGGCCGGTACAACAGGCCCGCCCTCATAAAGTTCGGAAGCATCTTCTTGCTCCTCATGTCGGCATTCGCCGGCTTCCTCGCCCTAAAGAGCCTTCGTGATCAACGTCCTGGGTTCAAACTGACTCCAAGTGGGCTGACTGACAATTCCAA
>NZ_JBFUDZ010000185.1:0-609 GCF_056404455.1 Mesorhizobium sp. P2_D1 | reverse complement strand
GTCATGGTTGGCCAGGTCAGGCCCGGAATGCTTTCGTGTCCCTGGACTAGGCGCGGGAAGCGCTGGAACTCCGAATCCCAATCTTCCTTGCCGCGCTCGGCGACCATGCCGCGCGCCTTTTCCGACATGAATATCTGCTCCGCATTGTAGGCGGAGGCACCGAGAACCCGGACAGCATGATAGTGCGAGAGCACGACATATTTGATCGGCTTGTCRGTGACGCGGCGGATATTCTCGACAACCTTGCCGGCGAGCCGTGGGGTGGCCTGCGCATCGACGATCATCACGGCGTCGTCGCCGATAATCACGCCGGTGTTCGGATCGCCCTCGGCCGTAAACGCCCAGAGGTCCTTACCGACTTCGGTGAAGGAAATCTTCTTTTCCGCAAGGTCGCCCTGCGAAGCAAATGCTTTTGCCATAGTCAAAATTCCTTGTTTTTGCTCGTAGAGAGCTGGTGGAGGAAGGCGGTAACCTCGCCTCAGGTTTGAACTCGTTTCTGAACGCTCTGCTTGATCGCACCGAAGATCGACTGTCCTGCCATGTCCTTCATCTCGATACGCACCGTGTCGCCAAACTTCATGAAGGGGGTTTCGGGGCGCCACTCTGAAT
>NZ_JBFUDZ010000184.1:0-630 GCF_056404455.1 Mesorhizobium sp. P2_D1 | reverse complement strand
GAGCGTTGCTTCATTCTAATTGAGGTCTATGTTGCAGCCCCACGTATCAATCAAGTTTATCCAAATTTCTAATTTGAGTGTATTCCCGAATTGTGCGCTCCATTTTCTCACGATGAGATCGCATAGAGATTGAAACTTTTGCTGTAAATCATGGTCACTGGTTGAAATCTTTATTACGACATCTGGAACTGCGGAAGACTGCACTGCCAAGGAATTAAATTCTATTGCTGTACACTGATTTAACTCGATGATGATATCGTGATCAGGAACGTTGAGAATCCTTTTTGTGGCCTGGTAAAGGATGTCCATCATCGGGGCGCTGTGGTCGGCCAAGCGTTGCTGTGTTTCAGTGGATTTAGGGAAAATTTCAATGTACGCCATTTGACTATATGCCCTCTTAATTTCGTGCTCTGTTCGCGATTGTTAAATATAAGAATTAACCCAGTGATGTAGTCGGCTAATATGCGTTATTTATCTCTGATTTTTACTTCCATCAGCTCTATGGGAAATCCAATGGACGGCTCCATGTCCATCTTTACCTCTCTAGAGAATTCAGATGAAAGCGTGTCAGTCACCTTCCACCCCAGCTTTGATAGCCGGTCCAATTCTGCGTCCATATTAGGGGTGAGG
>NZ_JBFUDZ010000183.1:0-644 GCF_056404455.1 Mesorhizobium sp. P2_D1 | reverse complement strand
TTCCTATAGAGGCCGAAACGCAGGCGGCAGCCGACAACTACAGCGGCGTCTGGGGTCACCGCATCGGCTTCGGGCGCAAGCCGGCTCTGCTGATGATCGACTTCATGAAAGCCTACACGACCCCCGGCGCCCCTCTCTTCGCGCAGGGCGTGGTAGAGGCCGTCGCACGCACACCCGAGCTGCTGGCGGCGGCGCGCCAGGCCGGCATGCCGGTGATCCACACCAACATCCTCTACCACGCGCCGAACTGCGCCGACGGCGGGATCTGGGTCAAGAAGGCGCCGGTGATGGCAGCCTTGGTCCCCGGCAGTCCGCTGGCCGAATTCTGCGACGGCGTCGAACCGTTGCCGGATGAACTGGTCGTCACCAAGCAGTATGCCAGCGCCTTCTTCGGTACCAGCCTGGCGCCGATGCTGCATGCCGACGGGGTCGACACGGTCATACTCGCCGGCTGCTCGACCAGCGGCTGCATCCGGGCAAGCGCCGTGGACGCGGTCCAGCACGGCTTCCGAACCATCGTGGTCAAGGATTGCGTTGGCGACCGGCATGCCGGGCCGCACGAGGCCAACCTGTTCGACATCGATGCCAAATATGGCGACGTCGTCAGCCTGGAGGAGGCCCTGGACGAAATCGGGCGCGCCGGC
>NZ_JBFUDZ010000182.1:0-652 GCF_056404455.1 Mesorhizobium sp. P2_D1 | reverse complement strand
AGGCATAGGTGGTCGTTCCGGCGCCGTCGGCGCCATAGTTCGACGTCACCGTCACGATCGCCGCAGCGCTCGTGGCCGTCATCAGCGCCGGGTTCAGCACGCCGTCCGTCGTCGCACCGTTGTTGGTCTCGTCAAGCGTCACCGAGCTGCCGACAACCGCACTCGTGATCGACGGGCCGTCATCCAGGAAGGTCACCGCGCCGCCGACATTGATCACGCCGGTGCTCGCCGTRTCGCCATCCGCATCCGTCACCGTCGCCGTCACGCCGATCTTGCCGGCCAGCGTCAGYGCRTCGTTGTAGGCCGCCGCCGTCGAACCATCGACCAGGTGCTCAAGCGCAACGTTCTGCACCACCGTCAGCTTGCCGTCCGAGCCGATCGACACCGTGAACGCCGTGTGCGTCGCCCCGTCGTTGTACTGGCCCTCGATCGTGTTGCCGACCTGCACCAGCGTGATCGCATGATCGCCCTGTGCCGTTGCCAGCCCGGAGTTCGCCTGCGTCACCGACAAGGCATAGGTGGTCGTYCCGGCGCCGTCGGCGCCATAGTTCGACGTCACCGTCACGATCGCCGCRGCRCTCGTKGCCGTCATCAGCGCCGGGTTCAGCACGCCGTCCGTCGTCGCACCGTTGTTGGTCTCGTCAAGGTCAAG
>NZ_JBFUDZ010000181.1:0-655 GCF_056404455.1 Mesorhizobium sp. P2_D1 | reverse complement strand
GTTCAAGACGGTCACCGCCGTGTCGGCCGAGCCCGCTACGCTGACGGGGCCGGACTTCGTCGCCATCGACGCGCGGTGGGGCCAGATCGCGACGTGGGCGGCAATCAAGCGCGCCGGCGGTCCGCTGACGGACGCCAACCTACTTGCCGCGCTCGACTTGAAGCGCACCGATCAGGGCGCTATCGCCAAGGTGGCGCCTGACAAGGCGCTTTTCGCCGGCATGCTTGTCCGTACGGTGGTCATGGCCGCCTGGGTGACACTCATCTGCCTGATCGTCGGCTTCCCGCTCGCCTATTTCATAGCCAGCTCACCGCCACGGCGGGCCGGATTTCTGATGATCTTTATTCTCCTGCCGCTGTGGACATCCATACTCGTGCGAACCCTGTCCTGGACCGTCCTCCTGCAACGCGAGGGCATCGTCAACGCCGTGCTTGCGGGGCTCGGTGCAGGTGGCGCGCCGTTCGACCTCATGTTTAACCGTATGGCAGTCTATGTCGGAATGACGCACATTCTGCTGCCGTTCATGGTCCTTGCCATCTTCAGCGTCATGAAAGCGTTCCCCGACGGCTATCTGAGGGCGGCATCCTCGCTGGGTGCCAAGCCGTTCACGGTGTTTCGCCGCGTCTACCTGCCCCTGGTTATGCCTGGCGTGGTG
>NZ_JBFUDZ010000180.1:0-662 GCF_056404455.1 Mesorhizobium sp. P2_D1 | reverse complement strand
CATCCTGACCAACCCGTTCTTCTGGACCCCAGACCGCTGGATACCGGTGCCCGAGAGCTGGTCCCGCAATATAGTGGTCGGGCGTGGATACGACACGGATGATGCAGATGGCGCCAAGCTCTGGGACGCGGTCTTGGACCGGGCCAGTCTCGCATTACCGGCCTCACCTGGTTCGGAGCGCTTCGTGGCACCCATTCTGGTTCGACCGCGGCTGGGTCAAGGCGCATTCCGGGTATTGGTCACAGACGCGTATGATCGACGTTGCGCGGTCAGCGGCGAGAAAACCCTCCCCATCCTCGATGCCGCTCACATTCGATCCTATGCGGACGGTGGAGAGCACGAAGGCCCGAATGGCCTTCTACTGCGAACTGACATCCACAAGCTCTTTGACCTGGGGTACGTGACCGTGGACAAGGACCTGCGCTTTGTAGTGAGCGGCCGGCTCAAGACCGACTTTGACAACGGCAGGCACTACTACGACCTGCATGGCACGACGCTGCAGTTACCGATCCTGGCTTCAGTCCTGCCTTCTTCCAGCTCGCTGGAGTGGCATCGCCATAACAAGTTCCTCGGGTAGCTGAGCGTCTATGGATCGCATGTATCTTCGTCCCACCCACGCTTGGCATCAACTGCAGGCATTCGGCTCGGCTTCACCTGTTAGG
>NZ_JBFUDZ010000179.1:0-667 GCF_056404455.1 Mesorhizobium sp. P2_D1 | reverse complement strand
TAACCGCTGGGGACAACCAGCCGACATAGCCAAAGATAATGGCCCCGGCGCAAGTGATGTCTAGCCATTCCGTCCCGACGCCATGGCGAAGCTGCATTTCCAGGATCAAAAGCGCGGTCAGTCCGACCGCGAAGCGCGCCGTGATCGTGTAGGCGGCCACATCCGGGATCAGCAGCAGGTCAGTTGCCGAAAACAGCACATAGATGGCAACGGCCATCCAAAGCCCGGGCCTGGCTTCCCCTCTTCGCGTCACCTGGGCTTCCGTCCGGTAAAGGCTGCGAAGCTCGTCGGACGCCAGTTCGTAACGCGGTTCGTACGGTTCCGCATCAGCCGCATCGGCAAATACGGATGCCACGCGTTCGTCCATCACAACGAACCCCGTTTGAAGGGGATCTTGTATGCCGAACTCATCTCTAGCTTCTGCCCTCACGCAGGCCGGCTCCTTGGACGCGACGCGATTGCGACGCCGGGCCAACAAATGCAATCGAGCAAGACAAGTTTCCGTTAACTCGAACGAGGAATCGGCCCCAGAAGCGGCCTAACGAATGAACATGGTTTGCGGGAAATTAATCATACCGATAAAATGCGCCCGACCCGCCATTGGCAAATGGAGCATTCTACGCAATAAGTTAACTGACTGTTAACTATGGAGTGATGGGTTGCAAAC
>NZ_JBFUDZ010000178.1:0-681 GCF_056404455.1 Mesorhizobium sp. P2_D1 | reverse complement strand
GCGGAATACTTTGCGGGCCTAACGGCCTGCCGTCGTTGGGAAGATCACGATCCGGCTAGATGCCGAACGCGTTTGTGCCGACGTTGTCGTCAGGATCACCGACTGGACCGGCTAGCGACTCCGCATCTCGGCTGTCCTGAACGGGACCTTCCAAAAGATATTTGCGTCGATGGACGCCACTGCGGCAGGCGTTCCAATAACGCGGTGAAACTCAGGACCAACGAGCCAAAGTTGGCCGTGAGAGCGATGGGCAATGTGCGTTTGCCGCAAGGAGGACAGGAATGACGAGCTTTGACGCAATCCTCGTAGGCGGCGGCCACAACGCGCTGGCCTGTGCGGCGCATCTCGTGCAACGCGGCTGGAAGGTTGGGGTGTTCGAGCGCAACGCAGTCTGCGGTGGTGCGGTGCGGACCGAGGAACTCACACTTCCCGGCTATAGGCACGATCTCGGCGCGATGAACCTGAACCTCTTCGCCGGTTCTGCCTTCTACCGCGCGTATCAGGAGAGGCTCGCTACGGCAGGTCTATCCTTCGCGCCTGCATCTGATTGCTTCGCCAGCGTCTTCCCGAATGACAAGTGGTTCGGTGTCAGCAGCGACCTAAACCGAAATCTATCACGGCTCGCAAATCTCTCGCACCGCGATGCCGAACAATGGCGCCGGCTCGCCGAGCGGTTCCCGA
>NZ_JBFUDZ010000177.1:0-684 GCF_056404455.1 Mesorhizobium sp. P2_D1 | reverse complement strand
CGCGGAGAGGGTGTCTGGCTGTGGGACGCGGACGGCAAGCGTTATCTAGACTGCTACAACAACGTGCCCCATGTCGGCCATTGCCACCCGTATGTAGTGGATGCGATCTGCCGACAGGCTTCAACGCTGAACACACACACCCGGTATCTCCACGAAGGCATCCTGAACTACGTAGAACGACTTTTGGGTTACTTCGACGATTCGCTGGATGCCGCCATCCTGACCTGTACCGGTAGCGAGGCGAACGACATCGCTCTTCGGATGGCACAAGCCGTCACAGGAAAGACGGGGGTGATCGCAACAGACTTCACCTACCACGGAAACACGACGGCCGTTTCCCAGCTGTCGACACGTATGCCACCTGTCGGAGGCTATGGCGGCCATGTCCGTCATGTATCGGCACCCGACAGCTACCGGCCACTGGGTGGGGTTGCGGGCGAACCGTTTGCAGCTGCTTTCACCGCTGAGGTAGAGAAGGCGATCCGTTCGCTTGACGAGAGCGGACACGGGTTCTCGGCTTTGATCGTCGACCCGTTCTTCGCGAACGAGGGCTTCCCCGATTTGCCCAAGGGATTCTTGACGGGAGCGGCCGAAGCGGTGCGAAAGGCTGGGGGTCTTCTAATTGCCGACGAAGTCCAACCTGGGTTTGGCAGGACTGGCGACAACATGTGGGGACATCAGCAC
>NZ_JBFUDZ010000176.1:0-686 GCF_056404455.1 Mesorhizobium sp. P2_D1 | reverse complement strand
CAGCGATGGCGCTGATCTCGATCAGATATTCGGGCTTCACCATCTTGCTGACCTCAACCATTGTCGACGCAGGGGCCTCGTTCGGAAAATATTCGCGGCGTACCTTATGGATCGCGTCAAAATGCTCGATGTTGCGGACATAGACGTCTACCCGGCAGATGTCCTCCAGTGTGCCGCCGGCCTCCTCCACGGCCGCCTTGACGTTATCGAGAACCTGGCGCGTCTGGATTGAAACGTCGCCGATGCCTGCGATTGTGCCGTCTGCCTTGCGAGCAGTCATGCCGGAGATGAATAGCAGCTTGCCCTTGGCTTCCGCGATGCTGGCCTGCGAAAAATGGCCGTTCGGAACTGCCAGTTTGCTGGATGTGATTGATTTCTTGGGCATGTCGGCCTCGCTAGGTTGGAATGGAAAACGGAAATGGCACGTTGGCTCGCTGAGCCGCCTGCTCAAGGCTACGCAGCGTCGCCGGATCAACAGGACAGTCCTTTTCGGCGAGCCGCCGCGCATTGTTGGCGGGATCGCCCGGCGCCATTACTGGAGAAGCAGGATCAACCGGGCGCGAGGTCCGGATGCGCTCTACCACCTCGCCGACCAGTCCCTCGAAAGACGCAGGCGAGCGGAACGCAACGACCTGGATTTCAAGGAAGAAATGCGCGCAGTCATAGGGTTGGCCTGGATCACCATA
>NZ_JBFUDZ010000175.1:0-699 GCF_056404455.1 Mesorhizobium sp. P2_D1 | reverse complement strand
GAGTATGCGCGCGGTGGGAACTCGAGAAGATTGGACGCCGAAAAGGACAGCGGAACGACGACCAGCGTCGGCAGCATCAGGAACGCCATTACGAGCGCGCAAAAGCTCCACAGGAGGATGCGGGCCAGCCGGTTGTCCGGATAGGCTTCAAGCATGGGCCGTACCGAATTTGTTGCGCGCCATCAGTCGGCGCGCCGCCAGGAACATCACCCCCACCAACGCCATAAGAACTAGGAGCAGAATGCCCAGGACGCTCGCCGAGCCCCAATCCTGGAAGGTCGACAGCGTGCGCTCGATCCGGGTGGAAAGAGGATTTACCTTGCCGCCGCCAAGCACAGCCGGCGTGATGAAAAACCCTATGGTGTAGATGAAGACGATGATCGAACCCGAGAAGATGCCGCCGGCCGAAAGGGGCAGAATGACCGTGCGGATCGTTTGCCCGAGCGTGGCGCCCATGCTCGCCGATGCGCGGACGAGGTTTGCGTCGATATCGCGCATCGCGGCATAAACAGGCAGCAGAAAGAGCGGCAGCATGTAGTGGACCATGCCGATCAGCGTTCCCGTGAAGTTGTAGACCAGCGGCAATGGCTCAGCTGTCAGGCCTGAGCCCGTCAAAGCCGCGTTGATCAGGCCATCGCGCCGCAACAGCACCAGCCAGCCATAGGTGCGCACCAGAATGGAAGTCCACAACGGCAGCAT
>NZ_JBFUDZ010000174.1:0-706 GCF_056404455.1 Mesorhizobium sp. P2_D1 | reverse complement strand
GTATCCACCGGTTTGGCTACCATTCCGACGCCGCGTTGCGATCGGAGTTGCAGTGGATGAACTACCTGCAAGCCAGTGGCATCCCGACGCCCCGGCCGATTGCAGCTTTGTCGGGTGAGTTGTTCGTGCATGCTCGGACGGAGGCTTCCTCTCAGTCGCGGCAAGTTGACTGCATGTCCTGGGTGGAGGGGCGGCCGCTTGGCCAGAGTGGCGTCCCGCTAAACATGTCAGGTGACGAAGCGAAGCGTTCTTTCTCAGCCTTGGGACGCACGATCGCGCGGATGCACAATCTGACTGAGGCGTGGCCTCTTCCCTGTGATTTTGAAAGGCACGCATGGGACTTCGGAGCTTTCTTCTCCGAAAATCCATTGTGGGGGCCTTTTACCAACTCGCCTCTGCTCGATCATGCCTTGCGTGACCTCGTATCGAAATCTCGGGAAAAGGCGATGGGTGCTTTAGTGGGTTTCGAGAAAAGCGCCAGGACTTTCGGATTGATACATGCAGACCTTGTGCGCGAAAATATTTTGATGAGCGAGGACCACTCGGCCCAAGTCATCGATTTCGATGATTGCGGCTTCGGATGGCGTATGTACGACGTTGCGGTGAGCCTCTATCAGAATCGAGAGGATCCGCTCTTTGACGTCATCGAATGCGCATTGCTGGAGGGGTATGCCTCCGAAAGGACGTTGACAGCGCGTGACATCAA
>NZ_JBFUDZ010000173.1:0-713 GCF_056404455.1 Mesorhizobium sp. P2_D1 | reverse complement strand
GGCCACGAGATTGGAGAACGCCATGCCGATATACGTATCTACCCGGATACGTTCGATCGCAGTCTCGGCCTGCTCCGGCGCTTTCTTGAGGGGCTTGCGCTCCGGCTTGGCCTTCTGGTCTTCGACTTCCTGCGACGCCTGCCAGAAAAACAGGTAGGGGCTGATAGTGGTGCCCAGGATCGCCACGACCGACGTCCAGAAACCGGCATCCGTTGTGAACCTCGGAATGAAGAGACCATGGGCGACTTCACCCCATGGCACATGCACGACCAGCACGGTACCGAAGTAGGCAAAGAGCGACAGTGTCAGCCATTTCAGCACCGAGACGTAGCGGCTGTATTTGAGAAAGATCTGCAAGACGACGGACACCACCCCGAACATGATGACGTAGGCAAGATGCGGTCCACCAATAATCAGTTTCAGGGCGTCGCCCATGGCGCCCAGGTCGGCGCCGATGTTGATGATGTTGGCGATGAGGAGCAACACGACGACCGACTGCAGCAGCCAGCTCGGATAATACCGGCGCATGTTCCCGGCAATTCCGTGGCCGGTGGTCCGCCCGATGCGAGCGCTGATCTCCTGCACCACTGACATCAGCGGATAGCTGAACAGCAGCGTCCATGTCAGGCCGAAGCCGAATTGCGCACCTGCCTGGGAATAGGTGGCAATGCCGCTGGGATCGTCGTCGGACGCTCCCGTGATCAGGCCAGGGC
>NZ_JBFUDZ010000172.1:0-714 GCF_056404455.1 Mesorhizobium sp. P2_D1 | reverse complement strand
GAATCGGTTGATGCGTGATGGCGCGGTATCGACCCTTTGACCGCGCGCCGGGGACTGAGCTCAAGGACCGGACCTCGCAACGCCAAACGCAGCTCGAGAAGCGGGCAGGTCTCACCTCCAAGATGGCGTCGATGGCCTCGCGCCGAGCTGCGGAAACGGTCTTGGTCCCGGAACCTATCAAGCGACCGCCCCGGAACGTCGAGGGGTATATGGAGGCTCTTGCCGGGCAGCCGCTACATCGACTTGGATCCCCCGAGCCGGTCGTTCTCACGCCGGCCTATGAGCGGCTTGTCCGCTCAGCTGCCGAAGTGGCCAGCGATGGGTCGGCGCAGGTGATCATGCCGTGGCCCGCGACACGTATGTCGCCATCGGCGATCGTCTCCCTGCTGTCGATCGGCGCCATCTGCAGCGCCGAGCCCGTCGAGATCACAATCAAAAACGGAMGCTCGCTCAGTCGGACAAGAGCCGACSAAGTGCGTGCTGTCGTATTCCCCTATGCCCSGAGCACACACGCGCAGGCACGCGCTGTTCAGGTTGATCGGCGTGGTATGGGCGAGGTGCATTTCGACCACTTGAAGCGCTATCTTGATGGGGTGAGYGACGCTGCCAAGGACTACCACCAAGTTCTGGCGCGTGTCCGCAAGCTGACCGGGAGAGCGTCGGACGGTCGGGACTACGCCGAGTTCGAGCATCCGATCCTCGACGAGATAGTGC
>NZ_JBFUDZ010000171.1:0-716 GCF_056404455.1 Mesorhizobium sp. P2_D1 | reverse complement strand
AATAATCACCGACGTCGAAGCTGTCAGAGATGTGAGTGTTAGGTAACCGAGCTGCGGCGGGCAATCTATGACAACCACATCATAGCGATCGTCAACTTCCTTGAGCGCCGTAGAAATGCGCGTGAAGAACAAACGCCCTTCTGCTGAATTCTTGTTAGAAGCGGCTAGTGGAGTGTCGTACTCATATTCCTGCAGTTCAAGGTTGGCAGGTACGATGTCCAAACCCGGGAAATTGGTCGGCCGAATAATCTCTTTGATTGATTTCCTATGGTCGTCGTATCGAAGCGCCTCATACAACGAGGGATTCTTGTCGAGTTCAGGCTGAATGCCATGCAGAGCTGACAGGGAAGCCTGCGGGTCAAGGTCAATTGCGAGAACGCGGTGCCCTGTCAGAGCCAGGTATTGAGCTAGATGGGCAGCTGTGGTTGTCTTGCCGGAGCCACCTTTGAAATTGACGACGGAGATGACTTGCAGCGTGTCGCCTTGGCGGCGGTGAGGAACATAGCGCTTGAAGTCCGAGCGACCGTGCTTGTCTAGGTACTGACGCAACTCGAGCATCTGCCGAGCCGTGTATGAACGACGACCTGAACCGGAAACCTCAGGTGCGGGGCCCTTGCCTTCGAGATGAAGCTTTTTGATATGATTCTGGGTGACGCCGAGAAAGTCCGCGACCTCGACCGACGAAAATTGCCGTAGCCCCTTGATCGCACTTGGGG
>NZ_JBFUDZ010000170.1:0-732 GCF_056404455.1 Mesorhizobium sp. P2_D1 | reverse complement strand
ACGTAGTCATCATGGACATCGAACTGGCGGACGGGGATTGCGTAAAAATCGCCACGCTGCTTGATGAGCGAGGAATCCCGTTTGTCGTCCATTCGGCGAGCGTTGCCAGTTCGAGCTTCCACGATCCGATTTTCCTACAAGGCACATGGGTTACAAAACCCGTCTCTCCTTCCGAGCTATGTAATGCCGTCCAGATAGCCTTGGCTGCGGCAAACGATGACGACGTTTCGCGACCTACTAAAGCTGGTCACGCCTAGTACGTTCGTTGGCCTTTCGGCTGGTCATCGACTTCGGCAAGTATTTGGACTGGCTCTTCTTCGCGGTCTGGCGGAACAACCCTCGGACTCAGAGGTTTTGGCTCCATGTCCGAGGAACACTCACCATGGCTCACGAGAACGACGACCATGCTCGACCTGTAGGCATTGAGGCACTGGCGCACTGGCTTTCAACGGAAACCGGGATCTCCGAGGAGCAGGCTCGCGAACTCATTCGCCTGATCGGCACCGACCGCAATTCCCTGCTTCGCGAGGCGCGGCAGCTGCTTCGTCAGCGTCCGCGCTAAGGAGCACCGGAGGTCCCTTGCCTCCACCATCGAGTTCGTTCACTTCCAATGTGAGTGGCGGTCTTGGAACTAACGGTTACACGCCGCGTTGCTGCTCGTTGAGCTCAGATTGGGAACCGGGATGACGGAAGCAGCCCAGGCGAACGTTGTCGCCTCCAACCACCCGGGAA
>NZ_JBFUDZ010000169.1:0-735 GCF_056404455.1 Mesorhizobium sp. P2_D1 | reverse complement strand
GCGAGGAGCGGATCGCCCACACGCGCAACCGTCTGGTGCTTGAGCAGGCGAGGGCGGTCGGGCTACTTGGCGCGGCCAAGAACACACGCCTTTCCGGCAGGGTGCCTTCGGAGTTGATCGAGGCGGCAAAGAAGCGCGCGCATGTGACCTCCGACACCGAGCTTTTGGAGCTCGCCTTGTCACGACTGGCTATCGAGGACGATTTTGGCGCGCGGCTAGTCAGGCGCAAGGGCACCATCTCGGCGGACATCGATCTTGGCATTTGATCTCGGGAGCGCACTGCGTTCCCTAAAACCACAGCGGCGTAGCGCGGGCTTGGAACGGCGACCGGATTCTGCCCTGTCCTGGGCAGGGGACCAGCCGTCTGTCGGCGGTGCATTGCTCCTCGACACCAGCGTCTATCTGGATGTCCTGCAGGGACGCACGCCCGAGGCGGTCGATAACCTTCTGACGTATCGGCTCTGTCACCACTCGGCCGTCTGCCTTGCCGAGCTCAGCCACGTGTTCGGCCGGCTCGACCCGACGCACCCGACGACGAAGTCGGTCCTGGGAGCCGTTGCTGATACGATCGAGGATATTCCGGCGCACCGGCTGCATGCACCCGACGCCACCGCTTGGGGACGCGCCGGCATGCTGGCCGGCCTATTGTTCCGGCTGAGCCATCTGCCGAAAGGGGAGGGGCATGAACGCCGCTTCCTCAACGATGCGCTGATCTTTCACCAGGCCGGTATGCTC
>NZ_JBFUDZ010000168.1:0-738 GCF_056404455.1 Mesorhizobium sp. P2_D1 | reverse complement strand
TTCCTATCCAGCCTTTGGCTTTTAGATACCAAAGATGAAACTCCAGATGTTCACGCGGGCAGTCTGCCAGGCGCTCGATTTCTGTATCGCCAACACCAGCATTGTTCACGTCTTGTCGGCGTTTAACATAGAGCAGCGAGAGCACTTTGGCCTGAATGACGGCATCCCGTTCTATGCCTTTGGTGTTGCTGGCTTCCTCGCTCAACCCGTGGCGAATGTTCAAATGCTCTTTATACTCGATGTCGTACTGCGCGCGCTTGAGCGGATCCTTGAGCGTATTGTGGGCATCTATGATTTCACTAAAGCGGGATTCGTCCCCGGTATCCCGGTTGTCGGGATGGTAGCGCATGGCAAAATAACGAAATATCCGTTCTATCGTTTCCGAGTTGGCGTTCGGACTGATTTCCAGAAGTTCATAGTAATCAACGAACAAAGTGATCCTCCCTCGACATCGAGGCAGAGTGTTACGACGCCTCTTCGTCGCCGGCGAGGACCATGCAATAGTGGTGCCAGACGCATTGACCCATTGCGGGACATCATCTGCGCGCGTCGCTTAAGCCGGTGGCACGCTAACCGCCAGTCTGCGCTCCCAGTGTGCGCGACTGCGAGCTTGTCGAGAGCCGTGGTCGGGCTGGACGCGCAGCGCTTAGGATCGCGATCGGCACGCTGGTGAGGTTCGGGGTCAGTGCCGACTTGAAGGGGGTTGCCTACGAAAGCTGACCAAGGCACGCATGAAGC
>NZ_JBFUDZ010000167.1:0-750 GCF_056404455.1 Mesorhizobium sp. P2_D1 | reverse complement strand
CCACGGAAGCGAGCGTCAATGTCGCTTGAGCCCAAAGATTGAAAACAAGAAAGTACGCAAAAGTTGCAAACGCCAGGACAGCCAGGCGGCGCCCACCGGCGAGCCAACCCATGTAGGTTGCAGCAAGAACGACCGACACCCACGACAATGGCGGCAGAGTAACCGTTTCGGCTGCAGTGCGACCCGGAAAGGACCAGCCGGTGGTCAGAAGGTTCTGCAGGCCCCGCATCGGAAGGCCGACTGCCTCCCCACCCGCACGCGTCCAGACCCGGAGAGGCTCGCCAAAAATTTCGGATCGGCGAAGCAACTGGTTGAGCACATCGTTGGACATCTTAAGCAACGGCAGCAGCCATTGCTTCGGCCAGACGTACAACCCTTCGGGCAGCACCTCCCGCCCAACATAGGCAGCGACGAGCAAAATGAGGCCGAATGTCACCCACAAACGGCTGCTCAGCAGCCATTTGTGGCGGATGAGCGGCGCCACAGATGTCGCGCCGAAGGTTATTGAAGCCACGGTGACCACTTTTTCTCGTTGGTGGAAATCCACTCAGCCGCGGCAGCTTCGGGCGTAAGTCCGCCCTTATCCTGCTTGAGGATGCCCCAGGCAACATCGTCATTGGTCAGAACAAACTTCTTCAAGAGATCCGTTACATTGGGCTCGCGCTTGGCGAAATCATTGTTGATCAATTCGATGATATCTCCCGTGGGTAAAGCGCAGTCACCCACGAGATCGGGGGTGACGCCCCAGGC
>NZ_JBFUDZ010000166.1:0-759 GCF_056404455.1 Mesorhizobium sp. P2_D1 | reverse complement strand
CGGCGCGGTGACCTTCCTGGATGACGGCCCGTCGATCACGAGTGCGGTTGTCGGCAGCTCGGTGACGCTTGACGAGACCAACAACGGTGCGACGACGGACGGCGTGCTGAACCCGGCGCTGATGACGGCCACGAGCGCTGCGGCGATCGTGACGGTGACGTCGAACTATGGCGCCGACGGCGCCGGAACGACCACCTATGCCTTGTCGGTGACGCAGGCGAACTCCGGGCTGGCAACGGCACAGGGCGACCATGCGATCACGCTGGTGCAGGTCGGCAACACGATCGAGGGCCAGTACAACGACGGCGCGACGCACACGGCGTTCACGGTGTCGATCGGCTCGGACGGCAAGCTGACGGTGGTGCAGAACGTCGCGCTGGAGCACCTGGTCGATGGTTCGACGGCGGCGGCCTACAACGATGCGCTGACGCTGGCCGGCAAGATCGGCGTGACGGCGACGGTGACGGATGCGGATGGCGAYACGGCAAGCACCGGCGTGATCAACGTCGGCGGCGCGGTGACCTTCCTGGATGACGGCCCGTCGATCACGAGTGCGGTTGTCGGCAGCTCGGTGACGCTTGACGAGACCAACAACGGTGCGACGACGGACGGSGTGCTGAACCCGGCGCTGATGACGGCCACGAGCGCTGCGGCGATCGTGACGGTGACGTCGAACTATGGCGCCGACGGCGCCGGAACGACCACCTATGCCTTGTCGGTGACGCAGGCGAACTCCGGGCTGGCAACGGCACAGGGCGA
>NZ_JBFUDZ010000165.1:0-761 GCF_056404455.1 Mesorhizobium sp. P2_D1 | reverse complement strand
ACCCTAAGGAGCGGTTCTCAATGAGTGTGGTTGCGAGGCAGAGCTTTGCCAGATGGGGCACTGGAGCAGCATCCAGCTTGGCGGATGGCCAGATCGCGGGACCTGCACTGCCACGGCTAGAATGCGCGGCCCGTAACGTTCAGCTCGCTAAATAACTTCTTGCAATCGATCGCAGTTCATTCTCGTCGATTATCTCACCGTGTCCGCAGTATGCCCTGTTGAACTCTATCTCCAAAAGACGCAGCATTGTCTTTCGATAGACGTGCACGTCCGAACCTGGAAGATCATCGACCAATCGTCCGCGATAAATCGCATCGCCGGCTAAAAAATCGCCGTTGCGTTCATCAAGAAGACCGAGCGACCCTGGCGAATGACCAGGGAGGTGAAGGACCAGAAATGACCTGTCTCCGGTCTCAATGGTGCAGCCTTCGTCGAGAATTCGGGACAGTGGCGCCGATTTGATCTGGAAATGCAGCAGCGACCATGCCTCATGCGGAGGCTTGCTGACGGCGTCGCGCTGCGCGCGAAAGAGATGAGCCAATGTGTGTTCATCCGCCATGTCGTCGAAAAACGAAGACTCCTCGCGATGGCCAAGTCTCATCTCGAACTCGCTTAATGCGCCGACGTGATCGACATGGATGTGCGTTGCAACGGCTACTACCGGCTTGCCAGGTGGCAGGTTCAGCACGGGTCTGAGAGGCACTAGCCCCATGCCCCCATCGACGACAAGATCGACGTCGCGCCCGCGAACATGATAGACG
>NZ_JBFUDZ010000164.1:0-765 GCF_056404455.1 Mesorhizobium sp. P2_D1 | reverse complement strand
CTCCTGACCCCAGCCGGCGAGCGCCTGATCGAATATTACCGCGACCGCCTCGCCCAGCAGGAAGCCTTGGTCACAGACCTCGACGACCTCAAGGGACTGCGCACCGGGCATTTGAGGATTGCCGTAGGCACCGGGTTGATGCGTGTCGTTATCGCGCGAGCGGTGGCTGAGTACACGGCAAGGCTGCCCGGCGTTCGCATCGATGTCGTCTCGGCCCCCTCGCGCGCCGTGATATCGATGGTCCGCGACGACATGGCGCATTTCGGCGTGGTCATGGATGCACCGACCGATCCGCGCGTCTGGTCGCGGTCGAGTTTCCCCGAGCCAAACTATCTGATTGTCGCGCCGCACCATTCGCTGGCGTCGGCGTCCGAAGTCGACATTCGCGATCTCGTCAATCAGCCCCTGATCCTGCCTGAAGGCGGGTTCCGCATTCGCGATGTGCTGTCCGAATTCGAGGCTACTCATGGCTTGTTTCTGGATACGCGGATCACCGCATCATCCGTCCAGTTCATAGCAGATGTGACCTCGGCGAGCACGGTCGCAACCATCATGCCACTGGGCTGCGTTTCCGATTATGTGGAGGCGGGCCGACTGCTTGCGCTGCCGATCTCGAATCCGGAATTGAACACTGGACGAGTGAACATCGTCACACGCGTCGGTCGCCGCCTATCATCGGCCGCCGTCGCATTGCTGGATCTGCTGGAACGGCACATGAAGAACCGCGCCAGACCGGAGCGGCCCACCACCTAGGCGCAGCAATGC
>NZ_JBFUDZ010000163.1:0-773 GCF_056404455.1 Mesorhizobium sp. P2_D1 | reverse complement strand
TTGCCTTGGCCGTGCACATGAAGTCCGGTTTGACACCCCAGCCACGCGAGCCGGTCCAGGCGCCCGTGCGTCCAAACGCTGTGATCACCTCGTCGGCGATCAGCAAAATGCCGTGCTTGTCGCAAATGGCACGCATCAATGGCATGAAGGTTTCATGCGGCACGATAACGCCACCCGACCCCAGCACCGGTTCCATGATCATGGCAGCGATCGTATCGGCCCCCTGGAAGGCGATCTCATCCTCGAACTGGCGAGCGATCGCCTGGGCAATCTCCGCCGGATCAGAGGTGCCGAAGGGATTGCGGTAGGCATAAGGTGCGGCGAGATGAAAAACCCCAGGTAGCAACGGCTCGTAGTTGCGGCGGAAGTTGGCATTGCCATTGACCGATGCGCCACCGAAATGCGTGCCATGGTAGCCCTTCTTGAGGGCAACAAACTTGGTGCGCTCGGGTTGGCCATTGATCTTGTGATACTGACGCGCCAGACGCAAAGCGGTCTCGACCGAATCCGAACCGCCCGACGTGAAGAACGCACGCACGAGGCCGYCTTCCTTGAACCATTCCGCCAGCTCGTATGAGAGCTCGATCGCCGGCGACGGCGATGTGCCGCGGAACGCGGAATAATAGGGAAGCTGGTCCAGTTGATCGCGGATCGCCTTTTTCACCGGCTCGCAAGAATAGCCGAGGTTGACATTCCAAAGGCCGCCGACGGCATCGAGCAGCTTCCTGCCGTGGATATCGGTGACCTCAACCCCCTCGGCCGCATTGATGATG
>NZ_JBFUDZ010000162.1:0-784 GCF_056404455.1 Mesorhizobium sp. P2_D1 | reverse complement strand
GAGTACAGACGCGTTTCGATCACAGCCGATCGTTGATGGCTTGCCGTCCTTGTTGCGTCCGATTGCCGCCATGTCGAAGAAAACCATTTCGTCATCGTCGTAGGCGACGTTGTACGGATCGTTTGCAKTGCCCGCACCCACGAGGGAGAAACCCGACACGGCGTCGGGCTCATCCTTCCTGCTCTGCAGGACAAGCGTTTTGCAAAGCACGACAGATGCACGATCGTTGTAGATTCCCTCTTCATAGTCCTGCGCGGCCTTCGTGCAGTCCCACTCCTGCGTCTTGTAGGTAATCTTTGGTTTTGGGCAGGCCGCAAGGCCGCGCAGTCGATAGGTTACGCCGTTGATGACGCGCTCAGTTGCCGATGGCACCTTGACCGGCGAGCTGAGGGCGGTCGCATCTCGCTGAAAGAGCGCGCCTTTCGCATCGTAGCGCTCATCTGCGACACGACGACCCGCAGGCGTTCGTTGACTGAATCTCCGGCAATGGCGCCGAAGCGGTTGGCGACCTGCAGATGGTATTCGCGAATTTCGGCCGCGGCGGTAGCGCGGACATTTACGAGCGTGCGCGCCCGCTCGACAAAGCCCGGCCCTATCACGCAAACCTCTTCGCCCTTGCGAACCTGCGAGGCCGGTCGCTCGATGAAGGAGGTCGTCGCGGCGCTGTCGTTGCGCAAGACGATTCCTGTCGACGCACGTGCGATGATGCGCTGTCCATTATTCATGATTATTTCAACCAGGCGGCGCTCGCCTCGAGAACCTCCGCTCAAGTCGACCACGGAAC
>NZ_JBFUDZ010000161.1:0-796 GCF_056404455.1 Mesorhizobium sp. P2_D1 | reverse complement strand
GGCAGGCAACCGCATCCGGTGCGCGATCCAGCGGGACATAGCTACAACACCGAAGCCATGCCGTTGGCGGCAAAGGCGTCGCTGGATTCAGACATATTCCTGTGGGGTCTCGACCTCTTCAACCACGGCTATTACTGGGAAGCCCATGAGGCGTGGGAAGGGCTGTGGCAAGTTGCAGGCCGAGGCGCTCCGCTTCGGATGCTCTTCAAGGGATTGATCCTATTGTCGGCAGCCGGCGTGAAGATACGCGAGGGCAAGCAGGCGGCAGCGATACGTCATGCCGGACGCGCCGGGGCGCTCCTTCGTCGGCTGATGAACACGGCCGATCATAGCTTCGAGCGTGCACTCGGCATGTCACCCGCAGCGCTCGCCGACCGCGCTGAAGCCGCAGCACGGATCCCGGCAGCCCTGCAGGCGAYAGTGCTCGGTCAGCCCCACCCCGTGTTTGACTTCATTCTCGGACCAAGCTCCGGCGACAGGCCAGTCGGCTCGCAAAAAACGGTCATCCGAAGAAGACACCAGGAATAGACCGGGCCGTTGGGCCTGCGTCACTGACGAACGAGGAACACCAGGTTTCATTCACCTGGCCGTATTTTCGTGTAGCGCGGAATTTCGTCATGTTGTTTTCCGAACTACAAACGCTCAAGACGGCACGGCTAAACATCGGTTCCGGCGCCTAGCAGCCGACGATTACTGGTGCCACCGCGTATTAGAATTAGCTTATGGTGATACTAATGCTGCCGAGACATTTATTGCTTTCAGCGGCGGCCGCCCCTATGTAGCAGGACTTCGCCTG
>NZ_JBFUDZ010000160.1:0-797 GCF_056404455.1 Mesorhizobium sp. P2_D1 | reverse complement strand
GCGAAATCCTGTTCGTGCCCGAGCCGTTCCGGTCCGCCGACAAGATCGTGATCGAGCAAAGGCGCGGGCAGGCGCTTGCACCCGCGCTGCCCCCGAAGAGCGGCCCCCGAAAGCTGATGATTCTGGTCGGCGAGGTCAAGGAATTCAGCCCGGCTCGGAGCGGCCACAAGTTGATCGTCAAGCACATGCCGGGGTTCGTGTTCTTGTTGGATGAGAGTCTTCATCGTCGGCTTCAAACCCGTTTTGAAACCGAGATGGCACTCTGGGGCGCGGATGAAGCATCGCATCTAATCGCGATTGCCACCTTCGGGTTGACTCCGGCGGGGCTGGCGGTGATCGAGGAAATGGCCGTCATGGTAGTGGCGGAGAATTGGGTGCCGTACGAGTCCGCCTATGAAAAGAAGCTGGTCGATGCCCTAGCCAGGACAAGGGAGCGAAGCGTGAAAGGACTGCGCTTCAACCTGCCGGTGGACAAGCCAACCGCGACGGCGATATTGCAGACACAGCCGCGGCCGGTGGGCCTGTATGTCGTGCCGCCCTCCTCCGATGGTGCGTACCAGGAAACGCTGGGCGAACTGATCGCGTCGCGGCCGGAGTTCGATTCCTGGATCTGGCGGACGGCCGATAGTGAGATGCCGACTTTGCCTGGTCGGCAAGACGGTGGGTCCCACACATAACGTATGGTTCTCCGACGGCGATGCCGAGATGGACGAAATTCATGAGCGCCGTCGTGGCTCTCAATCCCCGCGCAGAATCTTTGCTTCGAGCGCGGCAGCGACGAAAGCACGCCGAGCGGC
>NZ_JBFUDZ010000159.1:0-798 GCF_056404455.1 Mesorhizobium sp. P2_D1 | reverse complement strand
GGGGTGAGATAGAAGGAGCCCGCCCTCAGCGTCACGCCGGTCGACGTGTATTCGTAATGCCCAGATAGGCAAAACATCATCTGGTTCGAAGCGTGCATATGCGGCGAAGGGATGCTGGCGCCTTTGGCGAATTTGATGAGGGCAACCGAGGCGCCGGTTGCCTCATCGCGCCAGAGCATCTTCTCAAAAACGCCGGGCAACGACTTCGCCCGCCATTCCATCTCGTTGGTATTCACGAGCAATTCTTCGAGTGGAGGCATGCCGTTTGGCGTGCCTGGAATGGTTGCGTCAGAACTCGCCATTTGCTGTTTCCGTTATTCGTTTGTTTTGCGGGATCGCCTAGACGGCGGCCTTCGGCTGGTCGAGGAGTTCGACCAAGACATTTCGATAGTGGAAGGTGCTCGTATTGCGCAGTTGGTGCGGTTCGCCCGGCTGCCTGTAGAGCGCCTGCCCCGGCTGCTCGTGTGTGTTCACGACGCGGCCGCTGACGAATTCCATCACGTTCTCGCCTGCCGTGATCGGGATGACGAGGTAGGTATGGTGATGTTCATGCCAGCGCTGGAGTTGGCCCGGCGCCAGTTCCAGGCTCCATACCCGGACCTGGCTGTTTTCAAAAATGATCTTATCTCCGATCGGACCAAGCTCGAGGCCATCCGGCGCTAACGTCATTACAAAATTCCCAGCGTTGTTACAGGTTGAATGCCACGGCATCGTCGTTGTCTTGAATTGGATATACGACAGGCCTAAGCGGCCATTCGATGCCGGCGTTCGGACAATTTGTTGCGCAATGCGCATTCA
>NZ_JBFUDZ010000158.1:0-811 GCF_056404455.1 Mesorhizobium sp. P2_D1 | reverse complement strand
GGCCAGGGCCAAGGATGCCGAGAAGTCGGGGCTTCGACGGGCCGACAACCGGATCGTTCTTTTTCATGCTCACAGGTTCTCTCCGCTGCGAGCGAGGTAACTTGCGGCCGGGGCAAAAGCTCCATTGTGTAGAAAATTATCATTCGTAGTCGGACGACAGTTCAGGGGGCTATCTCTCGAAAGCAATGGCTAGCGGTTTATCCCTCCGCCAATGGCCATTCGCAATCCAAGTCCCACGATAAAGAAGCCGGCAATCCGTTGCTGCCAAACCCTCACGCGCGGCCGCGTCATAATCCAGGAGCCGATGCTGCCGGAAGCCATGGCGTAACTTCCCAAGACCAATACCCCCGTCAATTTCTGGGTCGTCCCCAGCAATAACAGTTGTAGTGTAATTGAGCTTCCGTGCGGGTCCACAAACTGGGGCAGGAACGCAACCATGAAGGTGATGGGCCACGGATTGACCAGGTTGGCGATCATCCCCTCGCGTGCTGCCGCAAGTGGCTTGATGGGGCTTTTATCTTGCTGGGCGAGAACATCTGACGCGGTGAAGATGAGCCGCAACCCTAGCCAAACGAGATAGGCGGCTCCCATCCATTGAAGCGCAGCGAACGCGAGCGGTGAGGCTTTTACGACGGTGGTGACGCCGAGTGCGATCAGGGGCAGTTGGATCATGCCCGCACCGATGGTCATTCCGAGCACCGTGAACAGGGCGATTCCCCGCCCTTGCCCAATGCCGCGCGCCATCACCAACATGCTATCTGGCCCAGGCGGCATTTGGAGGAAAACGACCGTCGCGACGAACGCTATCCAG
>NZ_JBFUDZ010000157.1:0-814 GCF_056404455.1 Mesorhizobium sp. P2_D1 | reverse complement strand
CGCTACCGCTCCCGGTATGGCGTGAACTTTCGCTGCTGGTGCATAGGCGGTCACCCGCTTACCGGTGGCAAGTTCGGCGCAGCCACTGGCCAGCGCCGCCGGAATGCAGACAAGGACTTCTTGGCCGCCGTCAAGCGCCAGCGACAAAAGCCAGTTCTCACCGCGAAACGCCTTGGCGCGCAGCGTTCCCTCAAGCGCCACCCCGTCTCGCCCGACGAGCTTCGCATCAAGATGGAAGCTCTCCGCGCGGATCATCAGGGTGTCGCGTGACGCATCGGCGCCGTCCATTCTGCGCACCGATCCAGGGGCCACAATGTTGGCCTCACCCATGAACTCCGCGACAAAGCGGGTCGATGGACGATCATAAATCTGCTGTGGCGTGTCGATCTGCTGAATGCGGCCGGAGTTCATCACCGCAACCCGGTCTGACATGATCAGTGCTTCGCGCTGATCATGCGTCACATAGATGGTGGTGATCCCGAGATCGTCGTGCAGACGCCGGATCTCGTACTGCATGGTTTCGCGCAGATTCTTGTCGAGCGCCGACAGCGGCTCGTCCATCAGCATCACGCGTGGCTCAAAGACGATCGCCCGCGCCAACGCTACCCGCTGGCGCTGGCCGCCGGACAATGCGGCAATGTCGCGCTCCGCCAGACCGTCCAGCTTCACGCGGGCCAAGGCGTCAAGCGCCCGCTGGCGGGCCTCGGCTTTCGGCACCTTACGCAGCACCAGCGGATACTCGACATTTGCCAGGACGTTCATGTGGGGAAACAGGGCATAGTTCTGGAACACTATGCCGATGTCGCGCTTGTTG
>NZ_JBFUDZ010000156.1:0-818 GCF_056404455.1 Mesorhizobium sp. P2_D1 | reverse complement strand
GCCATATCTGCAGATTGACCGCCTTGAGGGCCTAGCTGCGATCGCCCAGATCGGGGGCCTCGAGCTGCATCCCTGGAATTGCCAGCCCGATCATCCTGAAATTCCCGGGCGACTTGTCTTCGACCTCGATCCCGGTCCGGAGGTTGCCTTTGCCGAGGTGGTAGCCGCAGCGAAGGAAATGCGGGATCGTCTCGAAGATCTGGGCTTGGTGACCTTTTGCAAGACGACGGGCGGCAAGGGCCTTCACGTTGTCACCCCATTGGCCGCCCAGCGCAACAAAACGACATGGCCAGAGGCCAAGGCCTTCGCGAAGGCGGCCTGCATGCAAATGGCGGCGGACCGCCCAGACCTCTATCTCGTCAACATGGCCAAGAAGCTGCGGACGTCTCGGATCTTTCTCGACTACCTTCGAAATGATCGCATGGCGACAGCCGTTGCACCGCTGTCTCCTCGTGCCAGAGAGGGTGCGCCTGTATCGATGCCGCTGACATGGGGGCAGGTGAGGGCGGATCTCGATCCGAAAAGATATACCGTCCGCACCGTGCCGGGCCTTCTGAAGAAGACCGTCGCTTGGGCGGACTATGATGACGGCGAACGGTCGATCAGCAGTGCCATCAAACGGATGGGTTCAGCAAAGCTCGCCGCATGACATCGAAAAATGTGAAGCCGCCGCCTTTTCGCCTTCCATTGGATACTGCGCCGATGGAGGCAAAGGCTGCCGACGCGTTGCCTGTTAACAGCGGCCAATGGCAGTACGAACCCAAATGGGACGGGTTTCGCTGTCTGGCCTTCAAAGCTGGCGATGAGGTGGACTTGCG
>NZ_JBFUDZ010000155.1:0-819 GCF_056404455.1 Mesorhizobium sp. P2_D1 | reverse complement strand
TTCGAGTTCCATAAAGAGCCGTGCGGTGTATTTCGAGAGCGCTGTCTGCGAGCCAGACTCACGCAGTTGCCCGACGATTCCTGCCGCGTGCCATGTCGTCCCACTTGCAAGCTGTTTACGCTCCAAGAGCACCGCACCCGCCATTCCGCGTTTCGCAAGATGGTAGAGGGACGATATGCCGATGATGCCGCCGCCGATGACGACTGCAGGAGCCCGTTCTGGGAGTGACCTTGGGGATCTGTTTTCGGTCATCAGAGTTGAATCCACGCTGTCTTGAGATTGAGGAATTTATCGAGGGCATGCGGCGACTTGTCGTGACCGTTGCCAGACTGTCCGACGCCACCGAGCGGCACGGTGATGTCCGGCCCTCCATATGTGTTGACGTGGACGACGCCGGCCCTGATCGCCCTTACCATGCGATGGGCGCGCGAGAGGTTGGACGTCCAGACGCCGGATGCCAGCCCGTAAATCGTCGAGTTTGCGATCCGAACCGCGGCGGCCTCGTCGTCAAAGGGCGTGATCGCAAGCACCGGGCCGAACACTTCTTCCTGGGCAAGGGCGGCGTCTGGAGCGACTTGGTCAAACACCGTCGGCGCCATGAAGAATCCCCCTGTTTCCTCGCGGATTCGGGTACCGCCGGTAAGCAGCGAGGCGCCATCGGCTGTGGCCCGGGCCACAAATTCCAGGTTCTTGAAAAGTTGGTCGGCGCTTGCAATCGCGCCAGCCTCGGTTCTGACATCAAGGGGATCGCCCAACCGCATCTGTGAAGCAAATTCGGCCACTTTTTGCGCAAAATCAGCGTGAATCGAGCGCTCTACC
>NZ_JBFUDZ010000154.1:0-839 GCF_056404455.1 Mesorhizobium sp. P2_D1 | reverse complement strand
AAATCGGTACTGATCAACCAAGCGTCCCATGTCGCTTATGGGGAGGCCATCGCGGAACAAAGGTCCACTCATGCCACCAACGAAGTCGTTGCAACTCATTGCTTTCTCCAGGATGAGTTTTCTGGATATTTCCGGGCCGCTCGATGTGTTCCTCACCGCAAACCTCGTCGTCGATGGGCCTCATCAGCCTTATGATGTCTCTGTCGTCTCGCCTGCTGGTCCTGTGGACATGCCCGCCGGCATTTCCATTCATACCGACGCCTTAAGCGAGGATACTGCGCCGCCGCACACACTGATTGTGCCGGGTGGACCGGGCATTCATGCCTTTTGCGAGGGTGAAGGGTTCAAGTCGATTTTCGAGGTGCATGCCAAAAAGGCGAGCAGGCTCGCGTCAGTATGCACCGGAGCCTTTGCATTGGCTGCTGCTGGGCTGCTTGATGGGCGCCGGGCAACGACACACTGGCAGTCCTATGACGACCTTGAGCGCCGTTTTCCCAAGGTGATCGTCAAACGTGGCCCCATCTTTGTCAATGACGGTCATATCTGGACATCTGCCGGCGTGACCGCGGGAATAGACCTCGCGCTTGCAATGGTCGAACAGGATCTTGGACAGGCTGTGGCGCTCGAAATTGCCCGCAACCTTGTAATGTTTTTGCAGCGACCGGGCGACCAGGCGCAATTCAGTGTTCCCCTCACATTGCAATCCGAGAGCGGTCGTTTTTCCGACCTTCATGCCTGGATGAGTGCCAATCTTGCTGAAGACTTGTCGATCCCTGTGCTCGCAACGCGTATGAACATGAGCGAGCGCAGTTTCCTGCGGCATTATCGCAGTCATACGA
>NZ_JBFUDZ010000153.1:0-848 GCF_056404455.1 Mesorhizobium sp. P2_D1 | reverse complement strand
GCTCGCGTACTTCCGCGCCGGTTAGGACGCAGACCACCCCCGGCAGCGACTCGGCCCGGCTTGTGTCCATGCCCAATATACGCGCATGCGCATAGGGAGAGCGCACCAGCTTGCAATGAAGTGCGCGTGATCCTTCGTCGTCGACGAAACGGCCACGCCCGCGGATCAAGCGACCGTCCTCGCGCCGCACGATGGGCTTGTCGTCGCTCATGATGACAGATCCTCGTTCGGGCTTTTCGCCCTTGCGGCGCCGAACAGCCCTTTCATCGAGGAGACCGAGCGCTTCATCAGGCCAGCCGAGGCAGCCGGCTCGGGCTGCACGACGCCGAGCTCCTTCTGCACCGCCACGACAAGTGATTTGACCTGACGTCGCGCCAGCGGCAGCAGGATGCCCTGTGCCAGGGAAGCGAGTGTACCGCTGACGGTGCCTTCGCTGGTCCAGCTCACGCGCGAGCCAGCCTCGATTGGCTCGATGACGAAGGTCATGCGCGCATCGATCATGCCCAGCGCATGGCGACCATTGATTGTGTAGACCACGCGTTCGTTTGGCACTGACTCGATACGGCGCGCCGCGACATCGGCTTGCCCCCGGATCTGTGGGACGCCCACTTCGAGGAGTACCCCGAAGCCGTCGCCTTCGACCGAATGCAGTTCCCTGAAATAGGGAAGGATCGGAGCAAAAGTCCGCGGCTCGGTGATGAAGACGAATGTTTCCGCAGGCGACGCCGTCACCTCGAAATTGCCGTCCATGTCAACTTTCATTGTACGGTTTCCTTGAGCTTGACGGCGGCTGCCTTGACCGCCGCGAAGATCGGGAGATAGCCGGTGCAGCGGCAGGTATTGCCGCT
>NZ_JBFUDZ010000152.1:0-855 GCF_056404455.1 Mesorhizobium sp. P2_D1 | reverse complement strand
GTGCCCGATGGCGTCATCTAGGTTCCGTTCGCACGGCCGAACATCGGCCAACGTAGTCGCCCTCCTTCACGCCGGCAACGGCTCGCGTGATGGCGTTCGCACCGTCATTGACACCTTGGCACCCCGTCTTTCGGCAATGCCTGAGAGCAACGCGTGGATATCGCTGGGCGAGTAATGCGACTGGTCGAGCCGCATCCCGGTGGTCGCCACAGCATCCTGCAGAGCAGACGAGATCGCGAAGATCGGACCGCCACCGCCTTCGCCCATGCCTTTGGCGCCGTTATAGGTGAAGGGCGACGGCGATTCACGGTTGCCGTAGTGCAGGTTGGGCATGTTCATGATCGTCAGGGGGCAGTAATCGCTGAAGGTGCTGGTCAGAAGGTTGCCGGCCTCGTCATATTTCAAGCACTCCATCAGAGCGGCGCCGAAGCCATGAGCGGCCGCGCCGACCACCTGGCCCTTGACGATCTGATGGTTGATGACCTTGCCGCAGTCGTCAACGATCGAATAGTCGTGGACATGAATGTTATAGGTGAGCGGATCCAGCTCGATCACGGCGACATGCACCTGCGCAGCGTAGGTGAGGGTCAGGTTGCCAAACTTCTTCTCGATGTCCGGCACCTGGAATGGCGCGCGATAGACATGGCGGCAATTCAGCGAGACATCCATAAGCTCAGGTGGGAGCTCGGCGCTCTGGGCGTTGACGAGGTTCGAGATCCGCGCCAGCGAAACCGACTGCCCATCGGGCGCTGCCACCGAGGCGAAGCCTTCGAAGGTCCCTACCCTCAGCGTTTCGGCAGGCTGGCCCAGGAAATAGCTGCCGACTCGCAGCAGTTCCTGCCTTAACTTCTCCAC
>NZ_JBFUDZ010000151.1:0-866 GCF_056404455.1 Mesorhizobium sp. P2_D1 | reverse complement strand
ACGCCCAGGTCCGCAACATGGGCACCATCGGCGGAAGCATCGCCGAGGCTGATCCCTGCGCTTGCTGGCCGGCCTTGCTGACGACCCTTGACGCCGTAGCTCTCTGCGAGGGCTCCGAGGGCACCCGTGTGCAGTCGATACGCACTCTCCTGGCGGACGCCTATACGCCCGCGCTCACCATGGGCGAGATCATCACGCGCATCGCTATTCCGCGTGAATCGCTCGACSGGTTCGGGACCTTCGTTGCCTTCAAGCGCTCGGCGCCGGCATATCCGACCGCCAGCTGCGCCCTGCAGGTCAATCTGGACGGCGACATTGTCCGTTCGCTGAGAATCGGATTCGGCTGCCTGGGCCTCACCGCCCTGCCGTTCGACGCGGCCAACGAGATCGCCGCCGGCAAGGTGTTCAATGAAGCACTTGCAAAGCTGATCGGCGACGCGGCATCACAATTCGTTGAGCCGCTTTCCGACAACAAGGGCTCGGAAGCCTACAAGCGCAATTTGGCACGCGGTCTTGTCATTCGCGCGTTCGATGTCATCGCACGCCGGCGAGCCGGCATCGAGGTCAGGGATACCCACCACTATTATGGATAGTCCGCACGCCATGAACACGCACAAGAAGACAATCCGGCTCACGGTCAATGGCAAGGCCATAGAAGCGCAAGTCGAACCCCGGATGCTGCTGGTCGAATTCCTTCGGCATTCACTCGAACTGACCGGCACCCACATTGGCTGTGACACCAGCTATTGCGGAGCATGCACAGTTCTCCTGGACGGGCGCGCGGCCAAATCCTGCACGTTGTTGGCTGTCCAGGCCGACGGTAAGACGGTTCGCACCGTGGAGGGACTTGCGGCCAAGGACGGCAC
>NZ_JBFUDZ010000150.1:0-887 GCF_056404455.1 Mesorhizobium sp. P2_D1 | reverse complement strand
CAACAACCCGCTGCGCGCCAACATTGCCCTAGCGCTTGAGCGGGAGAGAGCCAAGCGCGGCCTATCCCATATGCACATGGCCGAGCTGTTTCGGACCGCCGAGGGCGAAAAACTGGCCTATCGAACCTACATCCAGACCGTACGTCAGAAGAATAATGTCACATTGACCACACTGCAGATCATGGCAAACGGCTTGCAACTGTCTTTTGCAGGACTGCTCGCCGGCGGTAAGAAGGTTCCGGAATGGGCGCATCCGTTGGACGACAATGCGATCCGCAAGCGGCTGGCCCACATCATCGATATTGAGCGACAACGGCGTACTTTGCACCGGTACGAGATGGCTGAGCTCATCGGCGTGGCGGAGGCGACATATATGAAACTGGAGCGCGCCAGCGGCAACATCAGCGTCGACACGATTGCGGCGATCGCCAAGGCGTTGAAACTTGATCCAGCGACCTTTCTCTTTTCCGATAAAATTCCCCCAACAACTGACCACCTGCTCCTGACGCAGCCGGAGGCGTAGATCCTCATTTCAGAGAGCCGTAAGCTTCCAGGGTCATCATCGGTGTAGGCTGGCCCAGACGAACGCCCGGCAGGTTTCGCGATGGTAGCGCATACCCCTGCGCTTCAAGTGAAAATGGTTTGCGATCCGCCCGCGCCCTCTACTTTTTTTCAGCTGCGCCTGAGGACGATTGCCAAAATCTGGCTGCGGTGGAACGCACAGGAATCCTGACCTGCACGGTTGTACCGACACCTTGGGCGCTATGGATGACGAGCTTTCCGTTCAACGTCGAGACCATCTGGGAACATGCGGTCAGTCCCAGGCCAGTATGATTTCCAGCTCGCGTTGAAAAGAAAGGGGTAGTTGCCTTTGCAAGAATTGCAGG
>NZ_JBFUDZ010000149.1:0-890 GCF_056404455.1 Mesorhizobium sp. P2_D1 | reverse complement strand
GTCCACAGGATTCAAGCAGAATGGCGGCTTTATGATCGCCCTCGACGAAAATCGGCTGGAACTCCTGAGGCGCTCCTCTTCCTATGCCCAATATATTGGCGTTCTGGCCCCCATGGTGACGCCAGAAGAACTTCAAGAGGCGTGGCCGCTTCTGAACATTGATGGCATCCTAGGGGCGCTTCATATTCCCGAAAATGGTCAGGTCAATCCTGTGGACTATACCATGGCCCTGGCCAAGGGCGCTCGCCAAGGTGGCGTCAGCATCTTCGAGGATACAAATGTCACTAGACTCCTCAAACGCGGCGATAGGATCGTCGGCGTCGAGACTGAAGACGGGCAGATCGAGGCGAACACGGTTGTTCTGGCCTGCGGCATGTGGACTAGGGAACTGGCGCGCAAGGTCGGCGTGGCTGTGCCGCTTCACGCGGCCGAACACTTCTATATGGTTACGGAACCGATCGCCCAGCTCGACTCAAAAACGCCCATTCTGGTGATTTCGGAAGAACGATCTTACTACAAGGAGGACGCAGGCAAGTTGCTTGTCGGAATTTTCGAGGAGCGTGGCAAGGCATGGGCCACGCACGGCATTCCGGAGGAATTCGAGTTCGATAGTCTGCCGGGGAACTACGAGCACTACGAAAACGAACTTGCCATGGCAACAAAGCGCGTGCCGCGTCTAGAAAGCGCTGGTGTGCAGACCCTTTTCGTCGGGCCGGAGAGTTTTACCGCAGACGGCCGCTATCTCATAGGGCCGGCCCCCGAGGTCAGCGGATTATTTGTATCAGCTGGCTTCAATTCCAGCGGCATTATGTCATCAGGCGGCATGGGCAAAGTCGTGGCGGAATGGGTTGCCTCAGGCAACAGCCCGGTCGATATGCATGCGTTCGCCC
>NZ_JBFUDZ010000148.1:0-906 GCF_056404455.1 Mesorhizobium sp. P2_D1 | reverse complement strand
GTGATCGGGTTGCGGCCGGCACAAAGGATGAGCGGCACCTGTTCGCGAGAGGCGTTGATGAGCCCGCAGATTGCGTTAGCCGTCCCGACATTGACGTGCACCATGACCGCTTGCGGATTGCCAGTGGCAAGATAGGCGCCGTGCGCCATGGCCACCGCAAGATTTTCGTGCGGCACGGTGATCGGTCGAGGAAGGGCGGATGGCTGGGGATGCGTCGCATAGGCCTCGATGATCGCGGCAAAATCCGTTCCTGCATTGCCGAACAGGTAGTCGACTCCACGCCGCTTCAATGCTTCGAGAAAGGCCGTGGCTGCAGTCGTCGCTTTCACCGGTTGCGTGGCGACGATCATACGACGGCTCCGACAGCGCGGGCAGAACGGCGAATGAGCGTCGCCTTGATATCCGTGAACTTGTCGAAGGCGTGCAGCGAGCGATCGCGACCGAAGCCGGACTCCTTGAAGCCACCGAACGGCATTTCGATGTTCACGCCTCCGGCGGCGTTGACGAAGACGCTGCCGGCAYGCAGGCGCTCGCTGGCGTGGAGTGCCTTGTCTATGTCACGTGTCCAGACAGCGGCACCAAGGCCGTAGCGTGTGCCATTGGCGATCGCGATGGCTTCATCGAGCGACGTGAAAGACATTACGGCGAGCACCGGCCCGAACACTTCCTCCTGCGCCAGCTTCGAGGCGGGTTCGACACCGACGGCAATCGTCGGTCCAATAAAGCAGCCCTCGGAAGGCCGTTGCGCCTTGCGTCCATCAAGCATCAGGCTCACGCCCTCCTGTCCCTCGGCAACAGCGATTGCCCGGGTAATGCCATCGAGCTGCCGAGCGTTGACCACCGGGCCGAGATCATTGCCTAGATGAAGCGGGGATCCGGTCTTCAGCGTTGCGGCGATTTCCGTGA
>NZ_JBFUDZ010000147.1:0-924 GCF_056404455.1 Mesorhizobium sp. P2_D1 | reverse complement strand
GCTTCAATACTCGAACGAGTAAAACTCGAAACTGAGGCCTTGAAGAGTTCCGGCATCAATCCTGGTCTTGCCGTGGTTATCGTCGGAAGTGATCCAGCCAGCCAGGTTTACGTCTCCTCGAAGGGGCGGAAGGCCGAAGAGTGCGGCTTCCTCTCACGAAAGTATGAATTGCCCGAAATCACGTCCGAGAAAGAACTTCTTGGCCTGGTGCACACATTGAACGAAGACCCGAAAATTCATGGACTCCTTCTGCAGTTGCCTTTGCCAAAACATCTGGATGCAGGAAAGATTATTCAGGCGATATCGCCTGACAAGGACGTTGATGGGTTCCATTATGTCAATGTGGGTATGCTGGGAACTGGCGAACTCGAGGGCGCGCTCGTCCCGTGTACGCCAGCAGGGGCGATGCTGCTGATTGAGTCGGTCCGGGGCAAGGACCTGTCAGGTTTGACGGCGGTGGTCATCGGGCGGTCCAACATCGTCGGCAAACCGATGGCCAATCTGCTGCTCGCGTCGAACGCGACCGTAACGATCGCGCACAGCCGAACAGCGGAAATCGAACAGATCTGCCGAGGGGCCGACATCCTGGTCGCCGCTGTCGGCAAGCCGGACTTCGTGAAGGGAGACTGGATCAAACCGGGTGCCACGGTTATCGACATCGGTATTAACCGACTACCCGCAGCCGATGGCACCGGAAAGGGACGTTTAGTCGGCGACGTTGATTTCGAGGACGCTTGTCGAATTGCCGGGGCAATCACTCCCGTGCCCGGCGGCGTCGGGCCGATGACGATCGCGATGCTCATGGCCAACACCCTTAAGGCCGCCCAGCGCAGCGCTCGGTGAAGAAGACTCTAGCAGCGACCAATCATTGCCTCAGCCTTGGTCGAATTCCACGAGTCCTCGATTGACCACGCTGCTGCCTCC
>NZ_JBFUDZ010000146.1:0-935 GCF_056404455.1 Mesorhizobium sp. P2_D1 | reverse complement strand
CAGAAAACAGAGATCATGGCAACACATCGGTGGTCGCGCCGCTTTCGTTGCTGGAATACGACATCAAGGACAAGCCGAGCTGGGTCGAGGCGGTGCCGCCCCCTAATGTCTACCGGGGCATCCATCGAGGCGACCAGGCCGATTTGGGGGAACGCTACGCCGATCACGTGACCGAAGCAGCGGTCCGCCTTGGAGCAAGGGGATCGGGCGCTGCAGCGCTGCTGATTGACTCCATCTTTGACGGCAACGGCGCCTTGGTCCCGCCGGGCGACTACATGCGCCTTGCCTTCGAGAAAGCGAGCCGTTCAGGAGCGTTGTGCATCGCCGACGAAGTCCAAATGGGCTTCGGAAGATCGGGCACGCATATGTGGGGCTTCGAGGCATTCGATGTTCGTCCCGACATAGTCACCATGGGAAAGCCGATGGGCAACGGGCACCCCATCGCCGCGCTCGTGACGCGTCGCGAAATCGCCCTGGAGTTCCAGCGTCGCACTGGCTATTTCAACACCTTCGGCGGCAACACGGTCTCGACGGTTGTCGCCAACGCCACCTTGGACGTGCTGCAGGGCGAGAACCTGCAAGGCAACGCCGAGCGTGTCGGCGCGCATCTCAAGGCATCTCTCGACGGTTTGATCGGCACGCACGAGCTTGTCGGCCACATCCATGGGCGCGGCCTTTTCTACGGAGCCGAGCTTGTCCTCGACCGGACCTCGCGCGCTCCCGCGAAACTCGCGGCCCGCTGGGTGCGTGAACGGATGAAGAGCCTCGGTGTCCTGGTTGCCTCGACCGGTCCCTTCGGAAACATCATCAAGATAAGGCCGCCATTGGCCTTCAGCACCGCCGACGCCGACCGGTGCTTTGAAGCCCTTCACACCGCGCTGACAGATGTGCCACCCGATCTTCGGATCGCAAATAGCGCCTGAGCCAACCGGGGA
>NZ_JBFUDZ010000145.1:0-943 GCF_056404455.1 Mesorhizobium sp. P2_D1 | reverse complement strand
CCCATTCGCCGGTCGCTCCAGCGTCCAGTTGCGGCCTGAACAGTGGCGGCGGCGGCGAGACCCAGGCGTGGCCAATGGAGAACCGATCCATCCAGTCGATGAGCGCCGAGGGCCGGAAAAGGTGCTTCATGCCGATCGTCTTGCCGTCGACCAGAAGCTTTTCGGTAGCCGCATCCCATTCGATGCCTCGCACGCCCGAGAGATGGCGCGATTGCACCGGTACGAGATGGGTATGCGTGTCCAGTACGATAGCCATGCTGTCCTAGTCCTTCTGTAGCGGGCGGGCGGGCATGGCCTTCGCAGCTTCGTCGCGAAAGGTTCCCTCGCTGCAGATCAGGACGATATGGTCGTCCGGTCGGATCAGCACCACGGTCCCGTCTCCAACCCCCAGCCGCGTGCGGAATGCGTCGCCGATATCAAGCACCATGCGGGCGCGAAGAGGGTCTGACGCGGGGATGTCCCAACGCGAAACCGCGAAATGGCGAAGGCGCTCACCGTCATCGGCGGGCATGTCCAGCCGGCGGCGGGCATCGCAGAAATGGAGCGCGAGGAAGTTCCCATCGATCAGATCATGAGCCCGCATCGGTTGGCCGTCCGGACCCTGCAGGCGGAAGTCGGGGAGCCGCTCGCCGACGCATGCGGGGGCAAGCTCGGTGCAGGCCATCGACCATGAGCCGGTGCCGTTGACGTCGAGACGCATGCCAAGCAATGAACGCGTATATACATTGGCCCAGTCCGAGCCGGACATCACGTCAGTGGCATCGCCCCTGGCATCCATAAGATGCCGCGCGGCTTCCGCCATTTCGCCGGCGCCCTTGACGGCGATAGTCTTCTGCTCCTGCTCGTAGCCGTCGAGCAGCGACTCGGGCGCAAGACCCTTGTGTACCCAGGCGAGGCGCCAAGGCAGGTTGTGCGCGTCGGTGGCGCCAGTGTTCAGGCCGAG
>NZ_JBFUDZ010000144.1:0-983 GCF_056404455.1 Mesorhizobium sp. P2_D1 | reverse complement strand
GATGAGATTGAGCGCCTCGCGGTCATAAAAATCTCCACGTAGCAGCAACGATTGAATGTAATCGGCTCGGTTCGATATAAAGAAATTCACTATCTGACCGTCAATCCGATGCCTAACTATCGATCCGCTTACCTCGGAAGCATCATGCCGAAAATGGAACAGCTCCCAGCTTTTGCACTCTGTTCTCGATAGCGAAACGCGGCCATCCGGTTCCGCGCTGAGGAACAATCCGCTTTTCTTCAGCCCGAATTCCTTCTTGTTAAAATTTACGAGGGCAAATGAGTTGATACTATCGTCATAGTTACTTCCATCATTCTTTTTGAAGGAAAACCCATTTGAGTATGAAGAAAGTCTAACTATATCTTGATTTAAGTATGCGTCGGAGAGTTTGGGGTCTGATTCTCCGCCCTCTGGCATCAATACAGTATTGAAAGGAGTGGCCTCAAAAGGTCCATGTCGGAGTTCGTTTGAGCTCGGATCGACGAACAACGTCGTACCATGTGAGGTGAAAAGGCGGCTGGCTGAGCCGATACGATCAGGATCCGCATTCATGACGATAGCCTCTCTTGGTTCCATCGCAAGGTAAGCGACTTTCTGAATTTTGCCAAAGACGAGCGTCATGCTGAAAGGCGGTATCAGAAGGGCTTGGAGGGCAGAGCGAATATGAAACGGCGTGATTTCATCCTTGGCGCAGGAAGCGCACCAATGCTATTTGCTCAGCCCAAGTTGACCTGCTGGGGCGTTACTCCTGCAATGGCCGCTCCCTCCACCCTCCTCACCGCACCCATCGAGCTTGCCGGCGACTGGGGCCGCATGCTGGAGGGCGCGGCAGATCAGGTCGTCGAGCGCATGCGGCATGCATRCCTTGACGGCGTCCGGCTGCTCTCCGACCGCCAGCCGACGCGGCTGCGTGTCGACGAGCACACTTCCGGCACGCCGGCGATCTGGCTGCATCCGGACGGCAGCAGCATGGCCTGGATCAT
>NZ_JBFUDZ010000143.1:0-997 GCF_056404455.1 Mesorhizobium sp. P2_D1 | reverse complement strand
CGATCACACTGGCATCACGGTTCCCGACATGAAGCAGGCAGTCGACTTCTTCACAGAGGTGGTCGGCTGCAAGAAGGCGATGTCGTTCGGCCCGTTTTCCGATGACAAGGGCACCTTCATGCAGGATCTGGCCGGCGTTGACCCGAAAGCGGTTATCGAGCAGATCACGCAACTGCGCTGCGGCTATGGATCGAATATCGAGCTGTTCAAATACACGGCACCGGACCAGAAGGACCTGCATGCCAAGAACAGTGATATCGGGGGCTTCCACATAGCTTTCTACGTAGACGACGTCGCGGCCGTGAAGGCCTATCTGCAGGCCAAAGGCGTAGCAACGCGCCTCGGGCCGCTGCCTGTCAAAGAGGGTCCCGCGGCCGGCCAGACCATTATCTACTTCCAGGCGCCGTGGGGGCTGCAGCTGGAAGCGATCAGCTATCCCTCGGGCATGGCCTATGAGAAGAGTGCGGAGACGGTCCTCTGGAGCCCGAAAGAGCCAGCAAAGTGATGGGCTGAATATGGTTCGGCTTGAGGTTTGCCCTTGAGCCGAACTCCTGATTCTTGCGAAAACCGCGCCTACTGACCCAAGTATCCGCCCTGTCCGACCCGTTTCCGTGAAATCAGGACCACTCTGACCGGCCTACCAGCTCAGTCCCTTCGAAATCAATTGGTCTTCGATCCGGATGATAGGGGGCCGCAGCAGTCATGGACCGCCCTCGCTCAGACGCTCGATGGTCGCCTGCATCGAGGTTTCTGCATTCAATTTGTTCGCAGAACGGCAGCTTGGAATTTCTACTGTCGTTGCTCAACCTTAATAGCCAAAGCGGACGATGAATATGGTTGCCGGAGAACCGAATGACGTCAGATTAAAAAATGTCGACGGTCAATGGATTGTCCAGGTCGTCGAAAATGGGAAAGTAACGCGGCATTCATTCAAAGCTCAAGCGGCTGCCGAGAGTTACGCCGAATTCCAGCGCATCAAGCTCGGCCTGCCTGGAAG
>NZ_JBFUDZ010000142.1:0-1009 GCF_056404455.1 Mesorhizobium sp. P2_D1 | reverse complement strand
TGGCGCAGGGCATCCTCATCCCCTTGGCGAATCGGCAAATCAAATCGCTCGCGCAGGCTGCCCAAAACGCGCTCGGCGGACCTCCGGGAGGCAAGGCTGCTGTCCAGCCTGGTTTGGTTGCGAGGGGCGCGGCGTCATTCAAGGACTTCTTCGGCGGCAAAACCACCGGATAACCGGCGACTACCAGCCGAATTGCAGAGTTAGGAGAAACCACTGAAATCGACGAGGAGCATTGGCGCAAAGTCCGATATCTCCCTTGAGAGCAAGACGTCGCGGGAGTTCAAGGATGAACGCATCGACTATCTGTATCGAGCCTACAGGCTCGGCACGATGCGCGCGGCCAGCGAATCGTTGGACATTGCCCCTTCCTCGATCAGTCGGCACATAGCCAGCCTCGAGGAAGAGCTCGGCATCGATCTTATCGAGCGAGGGCGTCACGTCGTGCGCCTGACGGCGGCCGGGGCGCGTGTTCTGGAATACTACCGCGATCGAGCTTCACAGCGAGAGACTTTACTCACGGAACTCGACGACCTGAAGGGCTTGCGCAGCGGCCATCTCGACGTGGCGATCGGGACTGGACTGTTGCGGACGATCTTCGCTGAGGCGCTGGCAAGTTTTTCGAAACGTTACTCCCAGATCTCGATTTCGGTTCGCAGCCTGTCTTCGCGGGAAATCATCCCGCTGGTGGCCGAGGATGAATGCTATTTTGGTGTCGTCATGGGGCCGACCGGCGATCCAAGGATACGCGTCATTAATTCTTTCTCACAGCCCACCTGCCTGATCTGCCGGCCCGAACACGCGCTGGCGGGACGCGCCAGCATTTCGTTGGATGAGCTCGCCGGCCACAGGATTATCCTTCCCGACATCGGGTTCCGCGTTCGTCAACAGCTAGCCGAAATTCAGGAACAGACGGGCCGCCGGATACCCGTTGTGATGACAAGCAATTCGATCCAGACGATCCTCGACTGCGTGGTTGCCAATCTCGGCGCGACTGTGCTCTCGGTAACGT
>NZ_JBFUDZ010000141.1:0-1038 GCF_056404455.1 Mesorhizobium sp. P2_D1 | reverse complement strand
ACCGAAGCTGCGGCCCAACCCTCCGCCCGACCGCCTCCCACGCCAGCTCGACCGGCGCATGCATAGGCTGCGCCAAGGCGCAAGCCGTGAGGGAAGGCTGTGGGATAACTCCTACTGCGGTAGCACCCCAACATGCGCCACCGCTTCGGCAGAGGGGTCATGGAGGGCCAGCAGGGCTAGCAGCGCGAACACTGATCCAACGAAGATAGCTCGGACAGGCTAGCAATATGATCCATTTTCGCAGGCTGCACGTGTTCAGGCGCGAATTTGGAATACGTCTGACTGCAATTGTGAAGCCGAATACTCGCTTACTTGCGGGGATCGAGCAGACTGCGGGCTACGTCTTCTATGTGCGTGCGCATAGCGGTTTCCGCTTGCAGGGCGTCGCGACCGCTGATGGCATCCAGAATGGTCTTGTGCTGCTGCGCATAGTGCTCCCGTCGCTCCGGCGTGAGTACAGCCTGACGCAGCTGGCTCCACGTCCTTTGCCGTCTTATCGCATTAAAGCTATCGAAAATTGAAAGCAGGAGTCGATTGCCCGTGACCAGACACAGTGCCCGGTGGAATTGCCCATCCCAAGACTCCCACGCTGCAGGATCTCCCGAGGCTCTTCCTTTCTGAACTAGTCCGAACATATCGGAAATTTGAAGTTCGCTCGCACGCAGCGCTGCCATTCGGGCGATCTGAGGTTCGATCGCTAGGCGTGCCTCTAGCGCCTCGGCCGGGCTCGTGTTTGCGGTAACGAACGACAGTTGTGTCGGTGCTTTCTCGGGACGCGAACCAGCAAAGGTACCCTGACCGACATGGCGCCAGATCCGTCCTTCCGCCTCGAGCCGATCAAGCGCCACCCGCAACCCCATTCGACTGACGTCAAGCTGCCGCGCTAGATCGCGTTCCGGCGGAAGCCGGCTCTGCGGCTGGAACCGGTTCTCACGCAGCATTTCGTCAAGCTTCTGGTGAGCGTAGTCGGACCTCTTCATACTAGACCATTCCGCATTGGCTTATTTTGATTGGCGAGCGCCCACTGTGTGTTGACAG
>NZ_JBFUDZ010000140.1:0-1041 GCF_056404455.1 Mesorhizobium sp. P2_D1 | reverse complement strand
TGTTATAAGCGTCAAGATAGCGCCTGCCGTCCGAGTCGAAAAGCCAAACACCCTCCCCACGCACGAGGTGGATCGGATTGGCGTAAAAGAGCTGAGACTTGGCCCCCAAAAGTTTGGCGCGTCGCGCCACCAGATCGGATTGCTGGGCCATGTTCTTATCTGTCAACGGTTGTATGCAGTTTGGGCGCTGCCGAGCCGAAGCGCCCTTGCCAATTGGCAGCGACTTCTTGATTGTACAAATGGCGCGGAGGGTTACCGGCCAGCAAGTCGTGCAGATTGTCGATCAAGGACTCCGTAAGTGCGCGCATCAGTTCAACGGTGTGACCCGCATTATGCGGCGTGAGGATTGCGTTGGCACAATGACGCAGCCGGCTTTCGGCTGGCAGGGGTTCGATTGCGAAGACGTCAACTGCCGCCCCGCCGAGGCGACCTGCCTGTAGCGCGTCTGCCAGCGCATCTTCGTCGATCAACGCGCCTCGTGACGTGTTGACGATCACGGCGCCTGGTTTCATCAGAGCAAGTTCATCTCTCCCAATCAAGCTACGACTGGCACCGGTCAACGTCATGTGGAGCGATACGACATCGCTCTCACGAAGGAGATTTGTTAGAGGCACTGCGGTCGCGTCCAGGTCTGCATCCGTCACTGCGGGGTCGGCGACAAGGATTCTCACCTGCCACGGCGCCAAAAGCTCAGCCACCGCTCGACCGATGCGGCCAAATCCGACCAGCCCTACTGTCTTTCCTCGTAGCATACGGCCAAGCACCAACGGCTCGCGCCAACTTCCATTCATCAACACCGTTTGCTTTTCTGCAACACGGTGCATCAAGCTCGCAATGAGCATCACCGTTGCTTCCGCCATGCTGTAGACACTCTCAGCCGGTGCTCCATGGCCGACCGCTATGCCGGCGAGCGTTGCCGTCTTGACGTCGAGTGGATCGACGCCGATCGTCGGAAAAACAATGCTTCTTAACCTCCCTGCCTTCTTCATCAAGGCGACCGGGAAACGACCCCGCGGCGTCAGCACCAGAATGTCGATGCGG
>NZ_JBFUDZ010000139.1:0-1047 GCF_056404455.1 Mesorhizobium sp. P2_D1 | reverse complement strand
AGCGAACAGGGGCGACCTTTGAGATGTTTGATCATCCAGGGGCCAACGGCCTCGAAGTACTCTGCAAGATCGAGCTTGGTGACCGGCTGTCCACCATCGCCGGCATTCGGCCACAGCGGCTTGTCAGGCTTGGAGATGATGACGCCCAGGACGACCGGGCTTTTCCCACTCCGGGCAGTCGCCCTGGCGGGTTCGGCAATCTGCGTCTCTTGAGGATCGGCGGGTCGCTCTGCCTCAACCTCTTTCGCGGGCTTGTCTTCGCGCAGGCCTTTGAAGGCGGCCTGCCTGACATTGCCGCCGCCAGTCCACCCGGCGAATTCGATTTCCGCAACCAGTTCGGGCTTTGTCCAAAAGACGGTTGAATCCTTTTTTGGCGCGCCATCGCCAGTGAATGGCGACTTGACCGTCTGCATCTGCTTCAGCCTTGGCAGCAGTTGTTTGACCTTTGCCTCGCTGTATCCGGTTCCGACACGGCCGATGTAAGCGAAATGTTCGCCCCGATTGACGCCGACCAGCAACGATCGGAATTTACCATTGGTGGTGGCCCAGCCGCCGATGACGACCTCATGTCCGGCGCGGCATTTCGATTTTGCCCAGGTGTCGGTCCTGCCCGAGACATAGGTTGCATGAGCCTTTTTGGAGACAATGCCTTCAAGCGACAGACGACAGGCGGAGCGCAGCACCGCATCGCCACCATTGGTGAAGTGTTCGACATAGCGGATAAGGTTATCCTCGCCGCGATCGACGTTACCGAGCATCGCGCTCAGCCGCTCCTTACGTTCCAAGAGAGGCAGCTTTCGCAGATCAACGCCGTTGGCAAATAACAGATCAAAGGCAAAGAAGATGAGCTCGTTTGTTCGGCGCTCGGACAATGCAGCTTGCATGGCGGCAAAATCGGGCGCGCCATTCTCGCCGAGCGCGACAATCTCGCCGTCAATGATGCCATCGGGAAGGCTGCCCGCCTCCTTTGCGATGGCGCCAAATTTCTCCGTCCAATCCAGGCCTTTTCTGGTCTTCAATCCAATCCAGGCCTTTTCTGGTCTTCAA
>NZ_JBFUDZ010000138.1:0-1055 GCF_056404455.1 Mesorhizobium sp. P2_D1 | reverse complement strand
ATCGGTAACCGAATGGTGCTGAGTGAAGCGCTCAAAACCGCGTTACACTGCGGCAAACCGACGTGAGCGAGATCGTTCTCTATGATTACTGGCGCTCGTCTGCGAGCTACCGTGTGCGCATCGCGCTCAACAACATCGGCCTCGCTTATCGAGCAGTCCCCGTAAACCTCCTGGACAAGACCCATAAATCGCGGGACCATCTGGCACGCAATCCGCAAGGTCTCGTACCCGTGCTCGACATCGACGGCGTGGTGCTGACCCAGTCGCTGTCGATCATCGAATATCTCTGCGAAGCCCGCGAGGCCACATTGCTGCCGAAAGATTCGCCCGGCCGCCAGCGCGTTAGGGCTCTCTCCCACGCGATCGCCATGGATATTCATCCTGTGTGTAACATGGGCGTCTGCGCCCATGTCATGGAACTCACTGGAGGCGGCGACGCAGTCCGCACTGCTTGGATGCGTAAGTTTATCGGGGAGGGGCTTCGCGCGTTTGAAACCCTGCTCACGCATCCGTCAACTGGCAGATTCTGTCATGGAGACAGCCCGACTATGGCAGATTTCTGCCTTGTGCCGCAGGTCTACAATGCTGAGCGATGGGGTGTCGATCTCAAGGACATGCCCCGCATTCGGGCCATCGATTCCACTTGTGCGGAACTGCCAGCCTTTCGCGCGGCCCATCCGGAAGCGGTAAAGACATGATTGCGAAAGTGCGCCCCGTGCACCTAGGGCGACCACTTGAACGCCAGCTCACGACATAAAAAGCAGCCCGATAGCCTTCCCATGAAGGCCGGTGCCGCGTCGGTCGCGGGCGCGCTGTCACAGGGCCAGAACTGAGCCTCACCAAAAACTTCTCCGGACCGGTGCGTCCGATTTGGCCTGCTTCGCCGGTTTCGGCGTCGGCAATCCTGCGCTTTGCAATTCTTCGCGTAAACACCGAACCGACATCGCATTGCTGGTCTGACTTCGCTTGCGCCGAGTTCTATCGGACGTCACCGCCGGCCGCAGGCTGACGAGCCTGATAACCGAGGCCGTGCAGAGGCGCTCTGGGTCAACGGC
>NZ_JBFUDZ010000137.1:0-1129 GCF_056404455.1 Mesorhizobium sp. P2_D1 | reverse complement strand
TAGCAAGATCAAGGAAGCCGCCAAGCTGATCCCGGATGCCAAGCTCGATTGCGGCCTTGGTGAGGTCCTCTACAACATGTCGATCGCCTACGATCCCGCCAAGACCTCAGAAGCACCTCAAAATTGGGCCGACTTCTGGAACGTCAAAAAATGGCCTGGTAAGAGATCTCTCTATCGCGACCCACGCGATACGCTGGAGGCAGCGCTGCTTGCCGATGGAGTTGCGCCGGCCGACGTCTACAAGACGCTCGCCACGCCGGAAGGCCAAGATCGCGCCTTCGCCAAGGTCAAGGAACTGATGCCCAACATCATCTGGTGGACCAATCCGGGACAGTCGCGGCAGTTTCTGGCAAGCGGCGAGGCGGTGTTCATTGCCACCTACGACAGCGGTATCAACRCCACCAATCTCGGCGAAGGGCTTAAGAACAAGGTCGTCAACAACAATTCGATCCGCCACATCGACTACTGGGCGATCCCGAAGGGGGCGAAGAATCTCGATACGGCCTATAGCTTGCTGAATTTCGCGACCGAAGCGGAGAGACAGGCGCAACTGGCATCCAAGATGGGGATCTCGGTTCCGAACACCGATGCTCTGCCCTTGGTCAAGCCGGAAGTGCTGCCGTTGTTGTCGGCCAATCCTGACAACATCAAGACGGCGATCCAGTCCAATGCAAGCTTCTGGCTGGACAATTACGATGCGCTGAACCAGCGCATGACGACCCTCATCGGCCAATGATAGAATGACACAGTATGGGCGCCTCCACAGGGTGCCCATACTGTGTGCATGTTCGGTTTCATGTTTACCAACCTCGCAAAGATAGCGGCCCCTCTCAGGCGGCTCGGGAACGCGCAGGCCCTTATCCTGGTCGCGCCGCTGTTCCTTTTCCTGCTCGTCACGTTCTTCGTGCCGATAGCGGCGACGCTGTGGCAGAGCGTTTCGGATCCGCTGGCCCGGCAGGCACTTCCGCGCACGATTGCCGCTCTTGGCGAGTTCGACGGAAGTTCGCTGCCGGACAGCCCAGCATTCGCCGGCTTGCAGCACGACCTAAAAACCACCGCTCCGGAAACACTGGCCAAGGCAGCCGTCCGCATCAATTCGGATCTGCCGGGTTTCCGGTCACTTCTGTTC
>NZ_JBFUDZ010000136.1:0-1159 GCF_056404455.1 Mesorhizobium sp. P2_D1 | reverse complement strand
GCCGAATGCCGCGTCCATGGCATCGAACAGCAGTTGGTCGCTGCCCATTGCTACGGGCCGCGACTGACAACTCCCGCCGAAGCTCTGGCGTATCGAAACATGGGAGCGGACGTGCTCAACCACTCGATCGCCCCAGAGGCGACCTTGTCGCGCGAGATTGGCGCGTGTTTCGTGCCTCTTGCGTTCGTCACGGCCGGTTTCAACGACTATATGGACCGCAATCGCCAGAAATTGCTGCAGGAGGATGTGTTGCCGAGCCTTTCCATGACAGCCTCGCGGGTTGCGCTGGAGACTGCGGCACGACTTCCAGCTGACCCTGAATGCTCTTGCCAGAGCTTGAAGTCGCCTCAACCGGCAGAGCATTCTACTCGGTTCTGAAGCAGCGATGGAGTCTGGATTAGTCACCCACGACGCAGCTCGCATCGAACTGAGAGTTCGCATTTGGACGCCTTTGCTCGCAGCGTCCGGTCCGCTTCCGTCCCCAATTCAGACTACGAGTCATGCTTCACATCGCATATAGATAAGCCTCAGGCCTTGGGGCCGATCGGGTGCCGGCAGTCTCGTCTATTGGCGGTGCTGCATTTCCTTGATGACGATGTCTCCGTCCACAACGATCGGCTCGTCATCCAGGAAAAGACTGCAGCCACGCATCGGAATGTCGAGGTGGCAGGCGGTGTCGTTGGGACCGCCGAGTTCGTTGTTCGGGCCCGTCGAAAACATTACATTGCCGTAGAAGGAGCGCAGCTCCATGCCCATGCCGCCGGGAAATTGCGTCAGGCCGTGCCACTGCGCCCGATGATCGAGCCCCCAGCCGACATGGCTCATGCCCATGCCGCGCGGGTCCTTGAACTCACCCATATAGGATTTGATGAGTTCGGCCTCCAGGCCGCCGCGGATATCCTGAACGAAGCCTTTTTCGATCGTGTAGACGACCGGCTCGCGCACGTAGGTGTTGAACGGCAAAAGCACGTCGCCAGGCGCCAGCACGATCTTGCCGTCGACGCCGTCGTCGGCGCCGCCGGTGAAGACGAAGGCGGCCGGCCAGTGGTCCCAGCGCCCCGGCTGGTCGGTATAGCCGTATTCGCCGACCGTCGGATAGACGCCAAGCCTGTAGATCACGTCGGTGCCATGGGGGGACGTGATGCGTATGGTCTTGGCC
>NZ_JBFUDZ010000135.1:0-1178 GCF_056404455.1 Mesorhizobium sp. P2_D1 | reverse complement strand
TCTTTGCACGAAATGGGACGTCTCTTGCGGGCGAAGCACTGTGAACCAGCGCGTCCAGATCGGACCTGCTGCCGTGTCGAACGGAATAGGCGCGAGTGAATTCGGCGCCGAGAAGAAATATCTCCGATGAGTAGTACACCCACAGGAGTATGACGAGCAGTCCACCGGCGGCCCCATACGAGGATGCGATCGCACTACTGCCGATATACCAGCCGATAAGCGATTTTCCGAGGGTGAATAGGGCAGCGGTCGCCACAGCACCAATCCCTACGTCGCGCCATTCGAGGGTTCGATCTGGCAAAACTTTGTAGATTGCCGCGAACATCAACGAGATCAGGACAAACGAGACGACCGCGTTGATCATGCCGAGGACGATCGTGCCAAACGGCAGGTGAGCGTTGATGATGGTTCCCAGTGCCGCGATCGCTGCGCTCGCAACGAGCGACACGAGCAACATGAAACCCAGCGCAGCGACCAAACCCAGACTTGCTGCACGGGCCCGGACTAGACGCGACAACGAACTTCCCTGAGGTTCGACCTTCCAAATCGAATTTAGCGATTGCTGCATTTCGCCAAAGACGCCCGATGCGGCCACCAACAACGTCACAATTCCGATCACCGCGGCCCAGGTTCCGGATAATCTGCTCGAGGCGCTCTCCAGCGCGGTCTGAAGAAGATCTGCGCTTTCTGGCCCCATCAGCCCCGAGATTTGCGCGGACAAAGCCAATTGAGCCGCATCCTGACCGAAAACGAGGCCTGCAATAGCGACCACAATTAGCAAAATTGGGGCCAGGGAGGTGGCGGCGTAAAAAGCCATTGCCGCCCCATGGCTAAGGGCATTGTCGTTGACGAAGCCGACTACGCTTTCTCTCACCAAGGCCCATACATTTGTGATCGAGGGTCGCATTTTGTGTCCGTAGGCATTTGCAATGGCGTCCAGTAGCAATGCGCCGGAACTTTCGATGTTCCGATTGGGCGCGCCCGAGGGTTCAGGAATTGGAGCGGAACACTTTGTGGACAACCTGCCGAGAGGCTGAGGTCAGAACTGCTCAGCACTCCCTCGATTTCCGTTACTGACCACATCCTGCTCGAAGCGTGAGCGCTCAGGTGGGTGGATCGCCGCTCCCCTCAGAGCGCCCGACATAATCGCACACCGCCTCCATAAACTCCACGAACGC
>NZ_JBFUDZ010000134.1:0-1247 GCF_056404455.1 Mesorhizobium sp. P2_D1 | reverse complement strand
GCGGTGGACAAGTTGAGGGCCGAACTGGTCGAGCTTGCTTCGATCGTGACGGGCAATGATGCCGCAGAACTTAAGGTCGGGACCTTCGACGGCCAGCCGGTGGTGATGACCGAAGACGGGTCGACCGCGCTCACCTTCGGGCAATTGTGGGCGCGCCTCTACCTTGAAGGCGGTACGCTGCCGAAGGAAGCGGGGCACCTCACGCTCGCCTGCAAACACGTCTACCGTCCGCCCTTCGAGATCCCTGACCTGGATCGGAAATACGGCAACCTGACGCTGACCTATGCCGCGCAACTGCATGTCGTGGTCGTCGAGATCGATGAGTTGACGTCGGCCGTGCGCATCCTGGACTATGCGGCGATGGACGATTGCGGACGAGTGATAAACCACACGATCGTGAGGGGGCAGGTCAATGGCGCCATCGCCCACGGCATTGGCGCGGCGCTGATGGAAAGCTTGCGCTATGACGAAAATGGCAACCTGCTGACGGCCACCTTTAGTGACTATACGCCGATCACCGTGATGAATATGCCGCGGGTCAAGCTGGGCAACATGGAGTCGCCCTCGCCATTCACGTACAACGGCGCCAAGGGCATGGGGGAGGGTGGCGGCTGTGCGCTGCATGCACTGTCGTCCGCGCTTCAGGATGCCCTTGCCAGCAATGGAATTGTCGTCCAGCGCTCGCATTATTCGCCGAGCGAGCTTTACGACCTCATCTCATCCCACGTCGGGAGCGCTGTCGTGCGCAAGCGTACGGCTGCCGTTGGCGGCAGTGAATCAGCGGCCTGCGCGATTGAACAGCACGAAAGCCCGCTACAATGAAGTCGATGCCCATGGCGGCTAGAGACGATCTTGGCTCCGACCAACTGGTCGATTTATTGCGCGGCAACATAATACGCTGTGTGTTGAAGCCCGGTTCGCGGCTGGTCCTCGATGAACTAAAGGCACGTTTTGGCTTCGGAGCGAGTCCGCTTCGGGAAGCTTTGATGCAGCTCGTTGCTGAAGGCCTAGTGGTATTCGAGGCCAACAGGGGATTTCGCGTGGCGCCCCTATCTAAGGCTCATTTCGACGATGTCGCGCGCGTCCGCACGGCCCTCGACGTGACCGCCGTGACTTGGGCGCTTGAACACGGATCGATCGAATGGGAGGTCAAGCTGGTGGGCGCGTTTCACCGCCTCGCCAGCCTGCGCAAGTCCTCCGAAACGACCATGGAAGGTGAGTGGAGCGCGGCACACCGGTCATTCCAC
>NZ_JBFUDZ010000133.1:0-1288 GCF_056404455.1 Mesorhizobium sp. P2_D1 | reverse complement strand
GAGGTGGACTTGCGGGCAAAATCAGGCAAGCCGCTCGGCAGATATTTTCCCGAAGTCGTCTCGATGTTGCTTGAGCTGAAAGCCACGGAATTCGTCGCTGATGGCGAGATCGTTATCGAAGTCGATGGCTCGCTTTCTTTTGACGCGCTCCAGATGCGGCTGCATCCGGCAGAAAGCAGGATTCGAAAACTGTCGATGGAAACCCCGGCCAGACTCATACTGTTTGATATGCTGGTCAGTTCCGGTACCAGCTTGATGTATCAGCCTTTGTCCGCACGGCGCGTGGCCCTGGAGGCGTTCGTAAAGTCGGTTGAAAGTACCGGCCTTGAGTTGTCGAGCTGTACCCAGGATTTGGCGACTGCAACGAAGTGGCTCGGCGACTCGGGCCAGGGGTCAACGGATGGCGTCGTGGCCAAGCTCCTAAATGACGAATATCGGCCTGGCGAGCGCACCATGGTGAAAATCAAACGTCTACGCACTGCTGATTGCGTGGTCGGAGGGTTTCGCTACCTGGCGAACTCGCGCGAGGTAGGCTCGTTATTGCTTGGCCTCTACAATGATCAGGGCAAACTCGACCATGTGGGATTTACATCGACAATCGCGCACCAAGACCGGACAACGCTAACGCGACGACTTGAGGCTTTGCGAGCGCCTCCTGGCTTTACAGGCAAGGCGCCCGGCGGCCCCAGCCGCTGGAGCACGGAAAGAAGCGGACAGTGGGAGCCATTGCGGCCAGAGTTGGTCGCAGAAGTGCGTTTCGATCATAGGCGGATCGCGGCCAGACTCCAAAGAAGTTGAAAGCACTGCCGCTTGCACGTCTGCAATCCTGACAATGGCAAAGGCCAACGCGGAGCGGAGCGCCTTTGACCGAGAAGCGAACTGCACCACAGAGGCAACCCCCGTTGCGAACGACATCTTCGCTCATGTCGCGGCTCGCATTGGAGGATCACGGTTCTCATCGGGGTTAGGCACTGGCAGCTCATCGGGCAAAAGATCCGGGTCAGGCTCTCGCACGTCAGGTGTCCAGGTTGGCGCATCCATCGGCGGTTGTTCGCTCGGCTCACGTTTGGGCGGCATGGCTACGCTCCGGGTCTGCCGGTCGGGCGAGAGGTCTTACCGGCCACGGGCCGAGCGTCGCTTTGTCTGGCCGGGAAGGGGTCTGCGAGAGGGCTTTTAGGCGGTGCGCCAGCTGTCTCGGGGCTGGACTGCCCGTGACCCGCGCCTTCGCCGCTTGGGGTTTTTCGCTCGATTTCGGCGCCGGCCGCCTCCGGCTCGTTGACAATTGCAT
>NZ_JBFUDZ010000132.1:0-1298 GCF_056404455.1 Mesorhizobium sp. P2_D1 | reverse complement strand
ACCCCGCTCAACATCATCGATCTGCTCGACCTGATGGCGACGACCGGCTACCTCGCAAACATCGAGCGCGGTCCCGGCCGGCACGGCATTTCCAACGCCTTCTTCCTCTACATCCGCGATCCCGACAATCACCGCATCGAGATCTATTGTTCGGACTACCAGACGGTCGATCCCGATCTGGAGCCGATCAAGTGGGACCTCAAGGATCCGCAGCGGCAGACGCTGTGGGGCGCTCCGGCGCCCAAAAGCTGGTTCGAGGAAGGCAGCGTCTTTGCCGGTATCGAGCCGCGCCAGCCCGATCTCTCTGCCTCGCCGATCATCGCGCCATGACGATGGCTGGAACAGGCGTGATGGGGAAATCAGCATGACGGCACAGGCACGGCTCGCCACCTTCACCGTCGGCGGCAAGAAGCGCTACGGCGCGATCACCGGCAAGGGCGTCGTCGACCTGTCGGCGCGCCACAGCCAGTGGCCGACGCTACGCGAAGTGATAGAGGCCGGCGCCTTGCAGCATCTGGCGGAAGAGGCGGAAGCCTTTGCTGCCGACTTTTCCCTCGACGACATCGCCTACGACATTCCGGTCCCCTCCCCGGAAAAGATCATCTGCGTCGGCGTCAATTTTCCCGACCGCAACGAAGAGTACAAGGACGGCCAGGCAGCCCCCTCCAACCCGTCGCTGTTCATCCGCTTCCCGCGCTCCTTCGTCGGCCATGGCGCGCCGTTGGTACGGCCGCCAGAATCGCCGCAGCTCGATTATGAGGGTGAGATCGTCATCGTCATCGGCAAGGCCGGACGGCGGATCGCCGAGACGGAAGCGCTGAACCACATCGCGGCGCTGTCGTTGTGCAATGAAGGCACCATCCGCGACTGGGTCCGCCACGCCAAGTTCAATGTCACCCAGGGCAAGAATTTCGACCGCACCGGCGCCATTGGCCCCTGGCTGGTGCCATACACCGACGAGGCGCAGATCGCCGACATCGCGCTGACCACCCGCGTCAATGGCGAGTTGCGGCAGCAGGACCGCACCAGCCGCATGATCTTTTCGTTCCGCAAGATCATCAACTACGTCTCGACCTTCACCACGCTGGTGCCCGGCGACGTCATCGTCACCGGCACGCCGACCGGTGCCGGCGCCCGTTTCGAGCCGCCGATCTGGCTGAAGCCGGGCGATGTCATCGAGGTCGAGGCCGACGGCATTGGCCTGCTGCGCAACGGCGTCGTCGACGAAGGGACAGCGCAATGATCCCCGAGCAAGTCGAGGACGCCGCCACGCGGCTGTACGAGGCCGAACGCAACCG
>NZ_JBFUDZ010000131.1:0-1335 GCF_056404455.1 Mesorhizobium sp. P2_D1 | reverse complement strand
ACCCTGAGGGCAGCGAGGCGCTAGCCGAAGTCTGTCGGCCCCTGCTGGATCACGCCAGCGGCGCGAAAGGCTTCGGCTTCATTGCCGAGAAATTCGATACGGCCGACGGCTATGGTCCGACTTGTGTTCGCCAGTTCGTCCAAGAGACCGACATCTTGGGCGATCGCACGGCCGACCAATGGCAACAGGACGCTTTTGGTCAGGTAGACGCCTGGCTCCGAGCGCTCGGGTTGCGGGGTTGAGATGATGGCGGCCGCGCGAGAGGCTGACAAGATCGCCGTTTCAGACCTGACCGATCTCATCGCCGGCGCCAACGAGAACCTGGGCGTCGAATTCAAAGCCTGGATGGATACAGGACAAGCCGAGCACAGAGCCAAGCTCGCCCGCCATATCGCGGCGCTTGCCAATCATGGCGGTGGCTATCTTGTCTTCGGCGTCGACGACAAGACCCGCAAGCCACTTGGTGCCACCGACCTGGCGTCTTCCTTGTTCGGGCAAGACGCTCTCTCCAGTATCGTGAAGAAGTATCTCGAGCCACGATTGCAATTGCTGGTCCAAGGCGCCGAGTTTGAGGGAGTGACATATCCGGTCGTTGTGGTGCCCTCGCATGGGTCGCGCCCCGTCGTCGCCATTGCAGACGGTCCGCAAGGCGCGAATGGCAGGCCGACCGGCATATCCCAAGGCACGGTTTACATCAGGGCGGCCGGTCCCGAGAGCGTGCCTATCCGAAGCGCCGATGATTGGAACGCCCTTCTGGAGCGATGCCTCTCGCATCGTGTGGACCTCTTGGGAAAGATCCTGCGGCAGTCGCTGGGAGGACGGTCGCAACCAGACGTCCGCATGGTCGAGTTGCTCGTCGCGGCGGTGTCAGAGGCGGCCGCTGATTTCACCGCGCAAACCCGCCTTCTGGCCGAGCGGGTGGAACCCAAGTATCAGCCGCGAGTACTGGAAGCAGGCGATAGCTTTTCAGCCATGGGCTACGCCTTGGTCGATGCCGACGGCGACCCGATCAATATTGAGAACCCGCGGGCGCTGAACGAGCGCGTCTCCGTGGCGATGCATCGCTACGCCTATTACGGATGGGGTTCGTTCCTTCCCCTCACCGTGCCGGAACGCGCGCCGCAGGTGCGAATGTCAACATTCGCTGGCAAGGAAACCACCTATCTTGAGGGCATGCGAGTGGAAAACACCGCCCTGATCTCAAGCGCATTCGATTACTGGCGAATCTACGAATGCGGCATCGCGGTCAGCGTGGAATCGTTTCGCGACAATTGGTCGAGAGAAGGCCAACCACCACCACCCAAACATTTGACGCCGCTTTGGACGCTCGTAGCG
>NZ_JBFUDZ010000130.1:0-1402 GCF_056404455.1 Mesorhizobium sp. P2_D1 | reverse complement strand
CGCCGTCCTCGATGACCAGGTCTTCCGCCTTCATGGCAAACCGCGCGGCAGCCAGTTGCAGTAGATGGGCGCGGGCGGTCGCAGCGGCAGCTCGCAGCGGCTTTGCGGTGATCTGGATGGTTTCGCTGGCAATCGTCGCGCCCTGATCCGGTGCGGCCGCGGTCGATCCAAGCACCATCCGGACGCGTTCGAATGGAACGTCCAACTCCTCGGCCACGATCTGGGCCAATGCGGTGCGGATCCCGGTGCCTAGATCGACATGACCGTTGAACGCGGTGACACGGCCGTCCGCGTCGAGCGCAAGGAACAGTTCGTCGTCCCTGCCCGCCAAAGAATTTGGGCGCAGAACCAAAAGCGTATCGGGACCTTTCAGATAGGTCGCGACAGACCGATCACGCGGACCGGTCATGAAGCCGCCTCTTCGACGTTCGCGACCGCGACCTTGGATGTGGCGAGCGCCGCTTCGCGCACGGCGGCAAGGATTTCGAGATGCGTGCCGCAGCGGCAAAGATGGTGACGCAGGGCGGTTCGAATGGCGGTCTCATCGGGACTGGAATTGCTTCTGAGCAACGCCACAGCGGCGACAATCATGCCGTTGATACAGTAACCACACTGAGCGGCGTTGTTTGCGATAAACGCGGCTTGTACGGGATGCGGGTGCTGCGGCGTTCCGAGCCCTTCCAATGTGGTGATGGGCCGGCCGGTGATCGCGCCGACCGGCACCGTACACGAGCGAACCGCGGTATCACCGACGAGGACCGCACAGGCTCCGCACTCAGCAAGGCCGCAACCGTATTTTGGGCCATTCAGGCCGAGGTCGTTTCGCAACACGAGGAGGAGCGGCGTCGACGGTGCGACGGAGACCTGGACTGCCAATCCGTTGACGTTCAGCGCAATCAAGGCCGCCATCCTGACTTGCTGAAACCTGCAATCACTATGGCGTACTTCAGTCGTTCGGGTCTGTATCGTCGCCGAGCAGGCGAAGCGTGTGGAGAAGTGCCATACGCTCGGCAGGATTGAGGGGCTTCAAGGTCAGTTCGGTGACATCTCTCGCATGAGGCACGACAGCTTCCAGCAATTGCAGACCGGCGGCCGTGATGGAGACGATTACCTTGCGCGCATCCGCGCCGTCCTTCGAAAACGCGATCAAGCCGCGATTCTTCAGCCTGTCGATGATCCCGCGAATTGTGCCCTGATCGACGCTTGTTGCCTTCACGAGTTCGCCTTGCGACTGAGGGCCGCTGTCCTTTAGCGCACACAACGTCGAAAATTGAACTGCCGTCAGCTGCGGATCGCCGGCATTCGCCTGAAAGATTGCGAGATGTCGCTGATAGGCCCGCCGAAGCAGGTAGCCGACCTGGTCCGTGAAAACATAGCGATCCGCATTCTCGATGCGATCCGC
>NZ_JBFUDZ010000129.1:0-1466 GCF_056404455.1 Mesorhizobium sp. P2_D1 | reverse complement strand
GATCTGCTTGCCGACCTTCTGCTGGCAGATGTTCGGCCGGATCGCACGGCGCTGCGCATCTATGACGGACGCTGGCGTACGCTCGATTTCGACTATTCCGGTGCCGTCATCGAGATCCTGCCCGCTCCTGGTCGAACCTGGTACGTTTTCTCAAGTACGGGTGTGGTTTGGCGCACGCCGGATTTCCTCGCCTTTGATGAGGTTGTTGCCCTCCCCGGCCGACGATATTTCTTCGACGTCAAGGCACGCGACAATGATGTGTTGCTCTTGCTGGGCAGTGGCCTCAACCTCCTGGAGGGCGGGGAAATCGTGCCTTTCGACCCTCCGCTACCGTCCATCGAGTCAGCCTACGTGAGCATCTCCCCAACAGTCGGCGCAATCGCGGCAATGTTCGATGGCGGCGTGATGTTTTTCGATGGCAGCCGGTGGGCGCGGCTTTATCCGATCTTCGAATAATTCAAGGCTCTTGTTTTTCGACATGGGCGGCAAGGAAAGCTCGCACCTTTGCTAGGTCGAGATCAGACACTCGCGTCCTTGTCGCCGAAGGCTCTAACATTCGAAGCACAAACAGTTCCCCCGCTTCAGGGAATTCCGAATAGCGCTCCTTGGCGATGCGCAAGCCATCCGCCCGCGCCACTCGCAGCCCGTCGAGATGCGCTTCCAGCCGTTCGATTAGTCGGGCAATGCGCACTTCGTCCATCTCAGGATTTTCCTCCGGATGTAGGAGTGCATCGTCATATACGATCCATAGAAAGGCCGCCATTTCCGCGTGTTGGCGCACTATCTCGGGAATGACGGGCGCCGGGATCAATTGAGGTTCACCGATCCACCACGAATTCGGTTCGTGGCACTAGCATGGCTCGTGACATAAGTTCCGCGGATGGTGATGTGCCCATCCTTCTCCAGGATTATCGTCGCCTTTCCGCATCTAAGTTCAACGCGATCTTCACCGCTGATGCGGGTATATTTGCCATCTGCAATTACATGAGTCGGTCGCGTTCCCTTGGTTGGATCGACAATACGCCCAACAATTAATGGGCGTGTGGCTTCGCCGCTTTCGAACAACAGTGCGACCTCAGCGCCAATCATATCTGAAGTAAGCTCGATAAGACTGCGCGCCCGGATGCCGTGATCTTTAGGATTTCCCACAAAAACCACCAATGGTGCGCTGGCGTCGAATCCCAGAAATATACCAATTACCACACCATCAATTCGCTCCAATATGTCAGACATAACATTACCTCAATTTTGCAGTATTTTACTGCCTTTCATTGTAATATCGCTTGATGCCTCTGCGCTTATCTTTCCAGATGCGTCAACCGAAATATTCTTTCCTTTTATTCCAATTGTCCCATCCTTTTTTAAAATAATCGAAGCCGATCCGCATTTAATCGTAATCGATTCCTTGGCCTCGATCGTTAAATTTTTTCCTACTATAATACCGCTATCTTCTCCAACCTGTACAA
>NZ_JBFUDZ010000128.1:0-1503 GCF_056404455.1 Mesorhizobium sp. P2_D1 | reverse complement strand
AACAAAGATACTGTAAGGTTGATTACGGTACACATACGCATAGTCTCCCGATTCGCAGTCGCTGCCGTGGCATCCAAACGATATTGCTTTGTTTGCAAGAGCATCCGTAATCTTCGAGAAATTTCCAGTGGCCTTTGCGTACAGTCCTACGGTATGCGCCCCAAACCATGTCAGATATCGTTGGGAATTCGGTTGCTGGGCCGAGGGCGTGGCCTGCAAAACCTGCAGGGCAGCCGATGCTATGTTATTTGCTTCCGCCAGCGCAGCGCCAATATCATCCTGTTGAGGGCTGTCACACTGGTCGAATTTGGGAGCCGAGAGCGGTATCCGTTCCGGAGGAATCCGACCTGACAGAAGCCTGAACGTGGCGGCGTTGCTCAAAACTGCTGCCCGTCTCAGGGCACCTGGACGGCCAATCAGCAGACCCACTCCCTCTGTATCGTAGGTAACCGCATAGTTCCCTGCTTCATAGATGGCGTAGTACAATGACAGATCGACGGGCACCGAAATCGATTGTCCGGGTTCAATATTGATAAAATCAGCCTCAGTCGGTTCTCCTCGCTTCACCAAACGGCCGATATACTGAATTGGCTGCGACCCTCTCGTCACTGAAAATATTTCGCCGGAGACGCCGTTGATTGGCGTGGTCCACCTGAGCACCCTGATCGGGCTGCCTGATCGGTTCGTGAGAGTAAAGTCAATAATTAGGGGGGTATCGTTTCCATAAGAAGGCAGGCGCGATTGCAGAACTATCTCAATTTCCTGATTCTGCTGCGCAAACGCCAAAGGCACAACGCTAAAAAAACATGAAAGTGCCAATACAATATTTCGAACAATACTCAGCATTTTTATGCTCCTATATAACCACGATTAGACTCTATTGCTTCGTCTAAGTGAGTTTTTAGTTAGCGATAACATACCGGAAACGCCAACGGCCTACCTTGCAAGTTAGGAATGAAATTGCTGCAGGCCGGGCATTGCAACTTACCGCAAATTCAAAAAAACAGGAACACGAAATCATGTCCGTGGCCTCGTATGCCATCGATTTCGGCTGACACCTTCTTTGGGGTGGTATAAGATGAATGGGTACTTTTCCATCAAGCTCCATAAGAGGGGGCCGTCATGAGCGAGCGTCGGAAAGGCATAATAACCAGTTGCGCGATTTTGAGGTTTTTTGCCCTGGTTTTCGGGTTCTGTTTTGCTTTCAGCGGCACTGCTTCAGCTGATTCCTGCGGAACAGAGGCTACTCCCGGTTGGAATCTCGAGAATCCTCCGGCCGAAGATCGTCAAGCAATTCAAGATCTTTTGTCCCGCTATGCCTGGACGATCGACGAAAGAAATGCAGCCGCGTTCACCGCCCTCTTTGCGAAACCGCAATCGTCTTACTATGAGATTTGCAGTACAAGCAGCAGTATCCTCAAGTTGACACTCGACCTTGGTCCGGAGTCGCCAGACGATCTTCTTGAGCAGATGAAAATAATAGTTAAGAAACTGGAAACCGAT
>NZ_JBFUDZ010000127.1:0-1511 GCF_056404455.1 Mesorhizobium sp. P2_D1 | reverse complement strand
ACTCTGGCCATGTTCGAACAGAAGCGCATCAACTATGTGTACACTTACACGTCAAAGGCGACAGAGGCGGGTGCGGCCGTGGGGTTCGACAACGAAAAGGCCGGACGGACAGCCGCCCGTTACCTGCTCGACCTCGGCCACACCAAATTCGGGATGATCGCCGGCATCACCCAGGACAATGATCGCGCTGCAGGACGCCGCGACGGTTTCTTGAATGAACTCGAACGGTCAGGCATCGATCGAGGCTTGGTTCCGGTCGTGGAGGGAGCCTACAGACTGGATGACGGCCGCACCTGCATGCAGCGGCTGATGGACGGCGCCAGAAGACCGACCGCGGTATTCTGCGGCAGTGATATCTTGGCCGCCGGCGCCATCAAATACTGCCGCGCCGAAGGCATCGCAGTCCCGGAGGAGGTCTCGGTTGTCGGGTTCGACAATCTGGAGATTGCGGAACTGACCTCGCCGGAACTGACTACACTGGAGGTGCCCGCGCGCGACATGGGTCGGATTGCCGCCGACTATATCTTGGCATCGCCGTCGCAGCGACTGCATCTGAGACATCGCGAACTCGCCATCAGGCTGATTGTTAGGGGAAGTACGGCTGTCGTCAGACGTTGAAACATGGCGGCCGTGCCCATCCCGAGGCAAGAATTGATCTTGCTTGGATCGAATGACCGCTAGGGGTCGCCAGGCGCAGGTGATCAGGCCTTCGTGCTCCCCACAACCACCACCTGAGCGAGCTCAACAGTGGTTGCTAGGCACGAAATCGGGCGGATCTTCGAAAAACCGCAGGGGCAGGCAGGTCTTCAAAGACCCCCGCATGCTCTGGCGCCTCAAGCTCCATTATGTCGCACTGACCCGCCGACCCACTTGCTGTCTCTGGCGATGCGCAAGGATACATTCGGCGAGGGGAGGTCGAGACACTTGCGGCTCGCGGCTGGACGATTATCGAGTGCTGCGCTCCCGCCCAAGCGTAGCAACATTGGCTTAGGGGGGACACAGTGCCTGATCGGCTCTTCGTTATAAGAAGTCTAACGGAGAAGTAGCCTGGGGTGCTCGGTCTGAGCTATTCTATCCTCAACTTTATGGGCGACACCGGAATTCCGCCAAACCTTGCGCTCCATACGTCCCCTGCCCTGACCGGCATTGCTTCGGTCAGCGTTCCTGTGGAGATAAGTTCTCCTGGTTGCAGCGGTTCGTTCGCCTCCAAAATTAGCACGAGCGGTCCTATAAGAAACTGCTAATATTATGCCAGCCGGCAGTGACAGAGCCGGTGAGGCCAGGCAGCTAGTAGGTCACCCCGAGAGACTGTCGGGCCGCTATTCACCTATCGGGTTTCAGTCATGGGGAGGGCGGCGGAATATGCGAACAATCGATCTGTGTGCAGCCGTTGCTCTGTGCATCGTGCCATCCAGCCTACTGGCGGCAGACGAGGCTTCCATCGAACGCGGTTTGTATATTTCGATCATAGGCGGCTGCCATTTCTGCCACACGGAAGGATACCGTGAAGC
>NZ_JBFUDZ010000126.1:0-1705 GCF_056404455.1 Mesorhizobium sp. P2_D1 | reverse complement strand
GACATGGTCAGGGCTTCGGATTGGTCGTGGGTCACGTAGATCATTGTGATGCCGAGACGGTCATGCAGCGCCTTGATTTCGTATTGCATCTGCTCTCGCAAATGCTTGTCCAACGCGCCCAGCGGTTCATCCATCAGAACCACTGTCGGCTCGAAGATGAGTGCCCGCGCTAGCGCGACGCGCTGCTGCTGGCCGCCGGAAAGCTGCGAGGGGCGTCGCCCTGCGAAATTGGGCAGCTCAACCATATCGAGCGCGCGTTTGACCCGGTTGGCGATGTCGGCCTTGGCGACGCGGCGCACCTCAAGGGGAAAGGCGAGATTCTGTGCCACGGTCATGTGCGGGAACAGTGCATAGCTCTGGAACACCATGCCGATGCCGCGCTCATGCGGCGGCGTCTGGGTCACTGGCCGTCCGTCCAGCAGGATTTCTCCTGAGGTGGCATCCTGAAAGCCAGCAAGCATCATCAGGGTGGTCGTCTTGCCGGAGCCCGACGGGCCGAGCAAGGTGAGGAATTCGCCCCTGAGTACGTCGAGGTTGAGGTTTTTGACGACGAGGCCAAGGCCTCCATACGATTTCTGTACATTGATGAACCGGACCAGTGCGGTCTCGTCATGGGCTCGCGCGGGATTTGCCGACAAGTCGCTCATCATATCTGGCTCACGAATTTGCTGACGAGACAGGTCTCAAGGCCTTCGACACCGTTTTCGGCCCCGTGTCCGCTGTCCTTAATGCCCAGAAACGGCGTCTCGGGAAAGGAAATGGTAAAGCTGTTGATCCCGACCATCCCCGTTTCGAGCCCGCTGGAAAATGCCTTCGCCGCGTCTGCGGTCGCGCCGAAACCATAGCTGGCCAGACCGTAGGGAAGCCGATTGGCCTGCTTGATTCCACTTTCGATCGAGTCGATCGGATTGATCAGAGCCACGGGGCCAAACGGTTCCTCATTCATGACACGCGCATGTTCTGATACATCGCACAACACCGTCGGTGAAAAGAAGTAACCGGGGCTGTTACGCCGATGGCCGCCGGCACGCAGGTTAGCGCCGTGCTTTTCGGCATCGGCCACGAGTTCATCCAGCGCAGACCCGCGTCTCGAATGGGCAAGAGGTCCCATGGCCGTATCTTCCAGGAAGCCATCGCCGACCACAACGCCATCCGCAATGGCAGCGAAGCGTTCGACAAACTCAACATAGATCGCCTTGTGGACATAAAAGCGGGTCGGCGACACGCACACTTGGCCGGCATTGCGATATTTCGCCATCGCTGAAAGCCGCACGACGGCATCGATGTCGACATCACGGTCGACAATGACCGAACCGTGGCCGCCGAGTTCCATCGTTGTCCGCTTCATGCCTGCGGCGCAGAGCGCCATCAGATGTTTCCCGACGGGCACCGAACCGGTGAACGATACCTTGCGTATGATCGGGGAGGCGATCAGATACGATGAAATCTCGGCAGGTATACCGAACAGCATGGATATCACGCCCTTGGGAATCCCTGCATCGTCGAGCGCCTGGACGATCGACATGGCACTGGCTGGCGCTTCTTCGGGTGGTTTGAGAATGCACGAGCAACCCGCGGCCAATGCCGCGCCGAGCTTTCTGGCCGGATTGACGGCTGGAAAATTCCAGGGCGCGATCGCCAGCACCGGGCCGACTGGTTCCTTGACCACGAATTGCTGCATCCCTTCGATGCGCGAGGGTATGAT
>NZ_JBFUDZ010000125.1:0-1968 GCF_056404455.1 Mesorhizobium sp. P2_D1 | reverse complement strand
ACCTTGTAGTGTTTCAAGCTGTGCATCAGTGCCGTTGGCGCGCTCAAGGGATCGCTGGTCAGGAACACGGCGGTGCCGGACACCAGCTGCGGCTTCTTCTTCAACAGATTGCCGGCGAGGAAATCGAGCGGGATCTCGTTGCGCCGGGTCTTGTCGAACAGATAGCGGCTGCCGCGCACCCAGGTCCACATGCCCAGCACGATGGTGAAGGCTACGGCCAGCGATGCCCAGCCGCCCTCGAACACCTTGACGATATTGGAGGCAAAGAAGCCGATGTCGATAAAGGCAAACAGCGCCGTCAGCGAGACGGCCAGCCACAGCTGCCATTTCCAGATGCGCGTCATGACGACATAGAGCAGCACCGTCGTCACCAGCATGTTGCCGGTCACCGAAATACCATAGGCCGACGCCAGCTTGCTGGACTCGCCGAAGCCGACGACCAGCATCATCACCACCAGCGCCAGCAAGAGATTGACGCGCGGCATGTAGATCTGGCCGGACTGTTTTTCAGATGTGTGAAGGATTTCCAGACGCGGCAGCATGTTGAGCTGCACGGCCTGCCTGGTCAGCGAGAAGGCGCCCGAAATCACCGCCTGGCTGGCGATCACGGTCGCAGCAGTCGCCAGCACGACCATCGGGATCAGCGTCCAGCCCTCGTTCATCTCGAAGAACGGATGGCCGACCACACCGTTCTTTGCCAGCACGAAGGCGCCTTGCCCGGCATAATTGAGCAGCAGGCAGGGAAACACGATCGCCAGCCAGGCGAGCACGATCGGCTTGCGGCCGAAATGGCCGAGATCGGCATAGAGCGCTTCGGCGCCGGTGACGGCGAGGAAGATGGCGCCGATGGTAACGAAGGCGACGTCGGGCGAATTGATCAGAAAGGCAACGATGTAGTGTGGGCTCACCGCCCACAGGATTTCCGGATCGGCGATGATGTGGTTGAGACCGGAAAGGCCAATGGCCAGGAACCATACTGCGGTCACCGGGCCGAACACCAATCCCACCCCSCCCGTGCCAAAGCGCTGTACGGCGAACACCATGGCAAGAATGACCAGAGTTAGCGGCACCACGTAAGGCTGGAAGGCAGGCGTGACGACATTCATGCCCTCGACGGCCGACAGCACCGAGATTGCCGGCGTGATGACGGCGTCACCGAAGAAAAGCGATGCCCCGACGATGCCGATGCCAAGTATCAGCGCCGAACGCTTGGGGAAACTGCCGCGCGCCAGCGCCATCAGCGACAGCACGCCGCCCTCGCCGCGGTTGTCGGCGCGCAGCACAAACATGATGTATTTGATGGTGACGATGATCGTCAGCGACCAGATGATCAGCGACAGAACGCCAAGAATATCGCCGCGATCCGCCACGCTACCGCGCGACGATGCCACCAGCGCCTCGCGGAACGCATAGATCGGGCTGGTGCCGATATCCCCATAGACGACGCCAAGCGCGCCCAGCATCAACACCTTGGTGCTGTGCTGTTCGATTTCGGGATGGCTCGATTGTTCGACGGGTTCTGCCTCACTACCAGCATTGGCAAGGGCCATGGACGACACTCCGATAAGTGCGCGGTCATCTACGCTTGCTGCGATGCAATATCAAGTGCCGTCGCGTGATGGCTCCCATGCCGGCAACGCTCGGCTGCTCGGGAGATCATCGGTCCACGCGAGATTCGCGGGCTCGATCTGCAGGCATGGTCGCACCAGCAGGACCGGCAGCATATGCGTCCGTCAGATCGCTACCTGCGTACCGATCTCTACCACACGGCCGGTCGGGATCTGGAAATATTCGGTCGCGTCGGCCGCCGTGCGCGCCAGGCCGATGAACAACCGGTCCTGCCACACCGGCATGCCGGAATTGGGCGAGGCCTTGAGCGAACGTCGCGACAGGAAGAACGAGGTCGTCATGATATCGAACTTCCAGCCCTGCTTGCGGCAGATCGCCAGCGCGCGCGGGATGTTGGGC
>NZ_JBFUDZ010000124.1:0-2004 GCF_056404455.1 Mesorhizobium sp. P2_D1 | reverse complement strand
ACAATAGTCATTGGATAGGTTCGTCCTAATTCCAGCAGAAAGGGCGTCACGTAGGTAAGTGATGCCATCTCGACCTGTTGCCAGTCCGCCTTTCGACACAGCCTTTGCGCTTTCAATCGCTAGATCTGCCAAATGCTCTGCCGTCAAGGTTTCGATATTGGCCCCTATTGATGTGTAAAGGACTTTGTCGATCCCGTGGAATTGGTCGAGCTCTCTTACGAGGACGGATTTGTTCGTGGGATTGGCCGGTGGCCTATAAGTGCCCGTCGCATTGCGGGTTTCTCGTCGCCAGAGCATGTCTCGCGCCTGAGAAATGGTAACCTGGTTAGCTAAAACGAATATCACCGCCTTGACACATTCGCCATTTTCGACGGGGACCAAAGTTGGAGCATTCTTTCGTGAACTGCTCGACCGTGCAAACTCGACGGGGAATGGCGTCGCAACGTCCACGGATAGCTTCTTGGTGGCAGCCGCGCTGATTTCCGCTCCTGGATCAGTGATAAGTGATCCATATGCGAGGATACCAACAGAGCCCTTGGCTTCGACTTCAGGTGACATCTGAGCAACCCCGAGCGCGACACGCAGTGCGGTATGCGCTTTTCCGCAGGTACCCCACAAGTCGGCGTCAATATCTAGCAGACAATCGAGATGATTAGACAATACACGCGCTTCCTTTTCGGTCATGTCAGAAAATGAAAGCTCGGTAATCCATTCGCCCACAAAATTGCGCCAAGCGGCCGTGTCAGCAAACGCCGCTGCAGCAAACATGCCGATGCGAAAATACCCATCCGGCGCAGCCGCCGCCTTGGATCGCCTGCGAACCACCCTCGTAAGAGTGCGCAGTTCATTGGCAAGTTCCGTACTACGAGTAACGCCTGCGACAACCGCCAAACCGKCCAGAAGCGCAAAAGCTTGATCATCCTCGTCGCTCGCCCTTATCAGATATTTTGCCTGTCGAATGGCCTCGGCAGCTAGGGCAGCCGTCTCCGGTGCGACCTTAAAGACCAGTGATGTGTTCACCAGAGCGGTAAAGGCGTATGGATCGTTGGAAGCGCGCTTCAGCTGGCTTCTTACCGTCTCTAGCAAATCGTCCGGGGGTTCGGTCTGTGCTTCAGTCGCCCCTTCGATCGGACCCGGCAAAAAGGTAAAGGGGAACCTTACGTCAGCTTTTAGGCCGTTTCCATTCTCTTCGATCAAGAGCTCCCGGAGCCTGGAGCTATTGATTTTGTGCGCATTCGCGGCAGCCGCGCCAACCAGCCTGCCAGAAAACTCTGCCTTAAGCTGCTCGGGCTCCAGAAACTCAGGAAGCCATCGAGGCTCAGTCCGCAAGTCCACTAGGGTTTGAATATAGAAGTACTGGCCACGACCCCCTCCCTTCCATTCTCGCGTGGCATTCGTTTCAAGTCCCGACGCGATAAAGGCGCGCTCGATCAGTGACGCTTGTGCTATGACCCCCATTCTTCTCCAGAATGGCGGAGTGCTTCGAAATATTCCGGCGCGAGCGAGACTTCCATCCACAAAGCAGACAAGTGTTGTGAGCTGCCTCAGCCTTCCATCAGGATTCTTGGGCTGATCAGCTTTTATCTGCTCGGCGATAGATACTAGCGGGTTTTCCAGCTCAGGCAGATGCTCAAGCAGCCGAACGCCCCATTCAAACCCGCCTACCTGGGAGAAACGGTCGCCACTTTCGGCGAGCCATCCGAGCAGAGCCACTATGTCTTCATTGGAAGGCTTTAGCGAGACCAAGACGTCAGCCACCTTCGGATGAGACGAAAGAAGTAAGACGTCTTTCAGACCCTCTACACCGCTTTGCTCATACCGTTGCGCCGCATGGGCTAGCGCTCCCTCCCGAAAGTAGTCTAGTGCTCCTGCTTCCGTCGTTCGCTTGCCAACAAGCCGCTCATAGTATCGACGCTCAGTTGGTACTAGTGTTGAGATCGGTGTTTCACCTCGTGAAACACCTGCTTGAATGTTATCGAAGACAACTTCTGGAAGGAGCATCAA
>NZ_JBFUDZ010000123.1:0-2073 GCF_056404455.1 Mesorhizobium sp. P2_D1 | reverse complement strand
GTGGTGGCGTTATCCTCGACACGCAGCTGGACGCGGTAGCCGTCGAACTTGATTTCATGGACCCAATTCGCTCCCGCTGGCGGCCGGGAAAGCGTCTGGCACAGCTGCGGTGCGATGAAGTCGGGCATTTTCGCCGCCGAAGCACGAGAAGCTCGTTCAGGGCGCGGAGATGGCTTTGAAGCTTTGACGGCGCGCTCGTCAGCAGCATGGCCGCGATTGCTGTCCCACACGGCATCCGCATCGGCCACCTCTGAGCCTTGCATCATGAATGGCTTCGGTSCGRCACCCTTTCCYGCGGCAATCTTRTCCATGCTTCGTCCAGAGGCGACGGATCGGTCCTGCGCCAGCACCGCGTCGCCATTGCCATCGGTCGCGTATTTGTCGCGATGCTTGATCAGCAGCCAGTTGGTGCGTTTRCCKCCATTGCGATCATGCTTCATGCGCACAAGGACAAAACTTCCGTGCAGGCGCTTACCGTCGAGCGTGAAYTTAAGATCGCCTTTTTCCAAAGCCTGTTCAGCTGACATAGAGCCTTCCGGCTCCCAGTATCCCCGATCCCACAGCTGCACGGTGCCACCGCCATATTGGCCCTTGGGGATGGTGCCTTCGAAGTCGCCATAGYCTAGCGGATGGTCCTCCACCTCGACTGCGAGRCGTTTGTCGTGAGGRTCCAGCGACGGTCCCTTGGTAACGGCCCACGACTTGAACACACCATCAAGYTCAAGGCGAAGATCGTAGTGCAGCCGCGTGGCCGCGTGTTTCTGAATGACAAATCGAMGCCGGTTAGATTTCGCRATCGTGCTTTCGCCGCTGGGTTCTTCCGTCTTRGTGAAATCCCGCTTGGCCCTGTAGGTGGAAAGCCCGCCCTTTGTCATGGAAATGCCCCGCCTGATGACGCAACACAGGGCGGCCTGACGTTTTCGAGAGCGGGTCGCATCGTCGCATCAAGACCGGACTTTGTACTTGGATCCGTACCCCGATGGAAGCGATCCGCCCCTGCGCCACTTTGGCCAGTTGCCACGGAGCCATCCGGCCGTGCCCCGCGTTAAAGGCGGAAAGGGTAATTTCATGGGTTCGGAAGCCATCAAACGGAAAGCACTTGGACCCGATGAGCGCSGTGAGCKGCRTAGGCTGCGCARAGAAAAGCAGCGAATTGAAAACGTTGGACGTGCCGACAAGATGCATACCGCCCGATTGGCMGGGGCAATAGCAGAGCGTGATACCGTSTCGTGYYTGCAGGCATMTGCCTATGTCGGGTGYTCGGGATGGTTTTACTGGAAATGGCGGGGACAGTTTTATCCGACRGATCTGCCCACAAGCGAATGGTTCAACTACTACGCGAAACGATTCGATACTGTMGAAATCAACGCATCCTTTTATTCATGGCCAACSATCACAAACGTCAAAAGCTGGCTTCGGCAACCCGGTAAAAGCAGTTTCGTYTATACSGTAAAAGTCTGTGAGCTGATTACCCACATCAAGAGGTTCAAGGGGACAAAAACCCTGGTAAAGGATTTTGGAATGATCGCCGATATCCTTGGCGAGAGAATGGGCTGCTTTCTATTCCAGCTCCCGCCCAGTTACCATTTCACTAAGGCACGACTGAACGGCATTCTCGGCCAACTGGACCCGGCCCGGCGCAATGTGGTGGAGTTTCGTCACGCCAGTTGGTGGAACGAGACAGTATACTCGGCCTTTCGGGATACAGGCACAATCTTTTGCTCATGCAGCGGCCCTCGTCTTCCGGATGTCCTGGTGCGTACAGCGGAGGATGTCTACGTGCGGCTCCACGGTCCAGAGCGATGGTACCGGCATGATTACACCAGAGACGAGCTAAGCGGATGGGCCGACAAGATCCGCGCCAGTGGGGCAAAAAGAGCCTGGGTTTATTTCAACAACGACTATGAGGGCTTTGCGCCAAGGAATGCCCTGGCAATGCGGCGCTTGCTAGAGGAACAAACCCTCAGATGATCACCCGCCTAGGGGCGACGAAGACCTAGCATAAGCGCGGTCATCGTTGCGCTCGCGCACGCCACCGCCAACAGCGCCACCACGCCAGCAGAGTTGGACGTT
>NZ_JBFUDZ010000122.1:0-2124 GCF_056404455.1 Mesorhizobium sp. P2_D1 | reverse complement strand
GTACGTAACGGTAACGCCGCGTAACCATGGCGCGGCCTTTTGCCGGTGTAGTTCGCTCTCCCTGCTGTTAGACGCTTGCCTGCCCGATGATACGGGGTGGCCATCTTGAGGGATACCGGATTGACGTATTGGGCGGCGAGGCGCGAACGCAAGACTGAGGTGAAGAGGCGGGCTTAGGAGCCGAGCAGCATGTTTAGCCGCAGTCGCGTGGTTGGATGCAGCAAGCCGGCCAGAGCGGGCACGGAGGACGGGCTGGACACTCGGTTCTGTCGGTCCCACGCGGATCACTACGCGCGCCACGGGAGCGCGTACAGATTGACGACCGCGTGACCATCCTCCTCGACGGCTTGGTTCTGGACCCTGCGACACAGATCAGGCACGAGACCAGCGCCGCGACTGTGAGGGAATACCGGGCCGGTATGCGCGCCGACAAAAGAGGCTGGAACATTAGCGGGCTTGAATTGTTGAGTTCATGCTTCGGACGCCGCTGCTTGGCTCCGTCGCAGGCTGGTGGGCACATCGGCCGGCCCGCGCCAGCGGTCCCTCCGTGGCGCGGGCTTTGAGGCCGGACAGTGGCTGCGGCGCCTCGGACGGGGTTCAAATAAATGGTGGACAATACCACCAGAAAGCTTTGGCTTCCTCTTCAGGCGTCATCGGACGGACCTCCCATGAGTCCGTTTTCGCGATGTAACGTGTCCAAATGGGCGTGCCTTCTTCGCTGACGCTTTCGTGCCAGGCGGTAAACCCCATCATTGGCAATAAAGCTTCTCGGAGCGATCGAAGCTGCAGTGATGCCGTGTGCATGCGAATGACCTCCCTTGGCTGGGCGCCGCCACCGATTCGTGCCCGCCTCACCCCGGCACAACGTCGTAGCGTTGCCGACCGTCTTCAGCGGTCCGGCGGCCATAGCGGTGGCTCGGGGTTTGACCGCCGGGCCTTACCGGCAAAGAGGGGTGGGTTTGCCGGCTGGCAAATTATAGGCCGTTTATTTGAATATTCAATTTCTCTAAAATGACGGCAGTGGGTCAGTCTGAAATTTGTCGATGTGAATCAATCTGCGATGCCAACGAGAAGCAGGCCAACCGCCTCTTGACCTTGGACTAGCGACCGGTGGCCCTTGCTGTCCTTGTCATTGAGCAAGAGAACATCACCCCGCCGGAAGTCGGCTGAAGTTCCGTCGGTGGTCGTGATTTTGAGGTGACCTTGGAGCAACACCACCAATTGCCTGCGCGGCGTCGCATGGTATTGCGGGTCCCATCCGGGCGGCAATTCAAGAAATACACCGGTCGTCATCGGCGTTTCGGGAGACGCGCCTATGGGAGCAGATGGAGGGGCAAAGTCGCGTGCCGCAAGATTCACCGCAACATTGCGCAAGTGCGTCTCGCTAACTTCGTCAGCATATATTTCCGTGATTTGCATTGGCTTCCCCCGAATGTTTAGGCGGCAACGTGCTTCTTGTAACACGCTTGCGGTCAATCTTCGCCTGTTCCGCTTCCACCAGCGCAACAATAGTGCAAAGCCACCGAGTTTGCATCAGCTTCAACCTTCTTGGAAAACACGTTTGTCAGACGGGTGAAGCGGYGCATGTGCATCCGCATTGTCAGGTTCTGACGTTCCGCGAATGATGTGCTGACATGCTTGAATGCATATTGCATCCGTCAAATTTCAAACTGACCCACTACCAGAATGATCGGTCCGCAACCAACCGCGCAGCGGCCCGTTGACCCTATGCTGGTTTTGATCCCCAGCATCCATTTCTGGCCCGCCGCCGCTCCGAGGCGCGACACCAGCCGGCTCGGTCTGGTTGGAACTTGGATTGGGTTCGAGAGTTTATGGCGCGCGACCTTTGCATGGAGGTGGCTAGCCATGAGGATCAAAGTTACACCAGAGCTCTGTAACGTTGCGGCGGCGGCCGACGAAATTGTGAGCGAGGCGAAGGGGAAGGCTCGCCTTTCTGTCACACTGGCGGTTTCCCGACTCCGACAGAAAACCGGATCGATGCGATCGGATGCCGATCTAGAGGCTCTTGTCGCAAAGATAGCTGCGGCTCGCGGAGTAGCCCTGGTGATGGACAGGAAGGCTGATCAATTCGCACCGGGGTGAACAGCAGTGGCGGCGTTGGCG
>NZ_JBFUDZ010000121.1:0-2198 GCF_056404455.1 Mesorhizobium sp. P2_D1 | reverse complement strand
CCTCCTATCTTGCCCCAATTGCCGGATTTCCGAGACATACGACAACGTCATGCTTGAACTTGGCCAACGCACAGCGGACGCACTCTTGCGCGCGATCTACCGACCTGTTCCGTCGAGGATCTATCGTTTCGCCCTTCTCTTTTCAAAAGGGGGACACCACCCCAAGCCGACAAGGTCGCCCCTGATGAGCACGACTGGTGACGAGGACCACCGTATGCGAATGCGGGTCAGGCGGAGGAAGGATGGTCCGTCCCGTGCCTAAAGAGGCCAACGGAAACGCGCGCTGGTGCTTCACATAAGACCAGAAAGATGGAGTAGGTGGGCAAGTCTCATACCGAGGCCCACTGTGAATTCGCCATCGTTGGCAGCAAAGTCCCAACCGAAGAATGCCGCCCAGCCAAAAAGCAGAATGGAGAAGCGCATTAAACGACGCTAAATTAGGGGTGTTGAATAAAGGTTAAGGGCTTTATATGCGACGGTTAGCCCTGAGCCTTTCCCCCCGGCCGGGCACTACCATGTTGACCCAGAAATGCCAGTGAAGCCGGTCGCTTTTCCGCCAGGCAATCCATCCCGGCGCCCTTTTGACACTCAACAAACCAGCGGGGCGCCGAGCCATTACCCGGCGGCGTTTTGAGGGGAACGGCGCCTAATATTCATCATAGCGCGCTCGCTGGAGTTTTTTGGAATACAGCCTTTTGGACGATGCCCCGCGGTTGAAAATGCCGGCCGGATGCCCGTCACCAAAAAATCCGGGCTTTCTTAAATCCGAACCCTATTCGCTACGGCTGGCCTGCCTCTTAGGTCTGACCCTGGCAAGCGATTGTCGCCTACGAGACGGTCTTCGGAMGATAGTTTGGRCGGTATGAAAGGACCCGTAGCGCCGATCTCGCCTAGCCAATCCTCGTAGCCAGTGTTCATTTTGGACACCAGTTCATCGGGATCATGTATCCCGGACTGGAATAGGCTCTTGAGGCGCCGGCCGAAGTGTTCCCATGCCGGATGGCCTTCTGGAATTCCTGCCTCTGTGCAATAGTCGTTGAGAACCTTTGTCAGAATTGCAAGTTGCTCAGGATCGAGATGATCGTCGGATGACATCGCTTTATCCCTCGTGGGGGCGAAAGCGTGATCGACTCTTCCAAGCGCCAGGCGCCCGTTCAAATTGGCCAGCGACGTCCTTCAGTACGCTTTAGTCAGGGATTAGCGAGTCAAATCGGGCGTGGAGCGGAGCTTGGGAAAATATCTTTCAGCCGACGGAACGTTTGTGCTCGCCCGGTGTTATCACGCTGATCCCCGCATAGGGATCATAAAGGGCCTTGCCCCTCCTGGCCCTAGTTTGAGTCCGCTGTCTCCCCGGCAGCGGACCCGACGTATTTCAGTGATCGTCGGCATCCTATTCCATAGCCTTACGAATCAGTAAGTCGTCGGTCCGCGCAAAGCCAGATAACCATCACCGTCGGCAGCGAACGGCACTTTGCTGCCCGGCGGGCCTCCACCTGCCGAAAATCAAAGGCCCGCTGCCCGCTCTCAGTCTGCTGGCGGCGGGCTTTTCGCCCAAGGGGGGTTTGGTGGTGACTACGCAGCGGAGGCGGAACGACTTCATAAAAGCATAGTCCAGCCGTTGCTATCACCTAGCAGCGAGCATTACCGGGCGCTCCAGCGCACCCACGAAGCGCTGTTGAAGACGGTGAAGGACGTCACCGGCAAGGATTCGCCGTTCATTCAATGGTTCGGGACAGGGCCTGTGCGGCCTCCCCAGGCTGGGTAGCGCCATCCCATGACCATGAAATATCTGTTCGTCGAGGACACGCTCGGCAAGAAGCTACAGATCGGGTCGGGGCTTTCCGTCGACTGCATGACGTGCCGCCGGCATGCCGACCTCGATATCCAAGCGCTGGTTGACCGTCTCGGCGAAGATTACGGCTGCCTACACTGGGATTTGATCCGGGTCCTATTCTGCCAGCCCTGCCGTGACGCTGGGCGCCCTGACCGAAACATCGCGTTCACCAGCCACCCGAAGACACCAGGGCAGCGACGCTCAGACTAAGCGGCCCGGCATCTCCGCACGGCGGGGGGCCAGCAGACTGTCGGGCCTGACCGGCGCGGGTTGGGGAGCGAGCCGGCTGGTGAAAATATACGCCTTCGCTAATATGTTCGGGACCTATCCGTAAGAACGATGGAAGCAGCAAAAGGTGGAGCGC
>NZ_JBFUDZ010000120.1:0-2653 GCF_056404455.1 Mesorhizobium sp. P2_D1 | reverse complement strand
GCCAATCGGGCGGTATGCATCTTGTCGGCACGTCCAACGTTTTCAATTCGCTGCTTTTCTTTGCGCAGCCTACGCCGCTCACCGCGCTCATTGGGTCCAAGTGCTTTCCGTTTGATGGCTTCCGAACCCATGAAATTACCCTTTCCGCCTTAACGCGGGGCATGGCCGGATGGCTCCGTTCAACTGGTTAAAGTGATCCAGGGGCGACCGCTGCCGATCACGGGACGGATCCAAGTAAAAGTCTGGTGTCGATGCGACGATGCGACCAGCCTTCGAAAGCGTCAGGCCGCCCTGACGCGTGCGCCGGTGCCGCGTTCAAGAAATCCGATACGAAGCTCAATGAGCTCTACAGGCAGATCGAAGCTTGCCTGAAGGACGATGCGGATACCAAAAGCGACCCTGGCTGCGTCCCCGGGGGTATCGGGAGAGAGGAGTCGAACCACCAACTTCAACGCGACTTCGTTGAGGTGTTGTTCTCCCGGTTTGCCGCGTAGTCGATAGTAAAGGTTCCCTCGGCAACGCGAACGCCCTGCTTCACGTTGAAGATTGTTACCGTCGTGGTCAGTCCCTTCTCGTCGATAAGGCTCCACTTGCGCAAGTCGAGATTTTTCCTGTCAAACATCATAGAGATATTGGAATTACCGAAGGATGATTTGTCAGATAGTTTAATAATTATCAGATCGCCTTCCTCCCTGATGCTTTTGAGCCGGCTGCCAGAGAGGTCGACCTTATTGTCGAGTAGCAGCTTGAGTGGCGTCTTCGAAAGCGAATAAAGCCGCGAGGTCCTAAGCTTCTTATTATAAACGACTACCGATTTGCCATCGGCAATGACGCTGATCCCCGATTGGCCGGCATAGTTGAATCGGATCTTGCCCGGGCGTTGGAGAAAAAACCTGCCACTGGTCCGTTCCGCCTTTGGGCCGGACTGGACGAAGTCCCCAGACATGGATTTTATTGAGGTGAAGTGATCGGCAATCGCCTGCGCGTCTACCGGTGCAGCCGGGAGCGCAGTTGTGAATCCATTTGTTGCGGCGGCGGCGACAATGACGAAACACCAACCACGCAGTCTTTTCGTCTTAGAGGCCATACCATTGTCCAACTTCACGTAGCACGCGCCTACTAGAGGCCCTCGTCAACTGACTCCACCGTTTCATCTGTGAAGATAACCTCTGTACCCTTTTGCACCTCAGAGGCGAGGTCTTCAGCATCCCAATTGGTCAGCCTGATGCAACCATGTGAGAACGTCTTTCCAATCTTGCCTGGTTCGGGCGTACCGTGAATGCCGTAGCTTTCGATGGACAAATCAATCCATACCGATCCAACCGGATTATTTGGCCCGGCAGCTATCGTGAATGGGCGGTTGGTCTTAACCCCCTTGAAGGCGAAGTCAGGATCGTAATGATAGGTCGGGTTGTGCACCACACGTTTGACCTCTGCCTGGCCGCTCGGCGCCGGCTTTTCCTGGCTCCCGATCGAAGCGGGGTACACTGCAAGCACTTTGCCGGAAGCGTCGAGCACGCGAACCTGGCGAGCGCTCTTGTTGACCTCAACTCTGGCAATAGCCGCAGGAGGATCGCCTCGGTCGATAGCTGGCACCAGCAACTTTGCGCCGGCCACCCTGAAGCCGATGCCGGGATTGAGCTTTTCGAGCAGCTGTTCGCTTGTGTGGAAGCGTTCAGCCATCTTTTCCACCGCATTGTGATAGCCAAGCCTAGGCAGGCGAGCCATTCTTTCCATGCGAGCCGGAATTCGCTTGGTAAACGGTCCACGCACATCCTTGCGCGTCAGCTCGTAGGTCACAAGGGCCGGGTTTGAGGATGTTGTGGCTAGCTTGTCCCAAGTCTCCCGGGTGAGCTTGCCATCGGAGGGCAAGCCGTTCGCCGCCTGAAATGCCCGGACCGCCTTGGCGAAGTTCTCTGCTCCTCGGCCGTCGATTAGGCCTGGCGAGAACCGCGCGCGATCCAAAAGGATTTGCGCCTTCAGCACGATCGGATTGACGCCCTTCGCTTCGCCGTCGTCGAATTGGGCATTGTTGACGGCGGCTAGGGTTAGGTTCGCCGCCTCCATCCTGCCGGATGCGAGGGCGAGCACCGCAGCTGCGAGAAGAACGGGCCTGATCATCGATATCAATCCTGCAGTTGCACGAGAATCTGCTTGTATGACGCTGCAAGGGAGATCTGGTTCCATTCCCCGGAGCTAAACATCGTCGGTCCCTTACAGGCTCGCTGGCCGAAGGGCTTGCCAATCCCCCAAAACTGTCGCCAGTGATGCAAGTCTCCACGCGAGCCGGCCACGGCCCCAACCGGCATCGAAGGTTTGATCTCGACTGGGCCTGTTCCTTCCCGACAGTGTTGCAACCGACGCAGAACTCGCGGTTTGGGATGCGGGGATCGCAATTGTTAAGTCGAAGGTTTTGATCGTCTGATTCCAGCGTTAGCCGAACAAAATCTCGCTCACGGCGTTGAGACTCGCGTTGCGACATCAGCCGGGGAATTTCCATGACAAAGGGCGAGCTTTCCACCTATAGGGCCAAGCGGGATTTCACCAAGACGGAAGAACCCAGCGGCGAAAGCACGATCGCGAAATCTAACCGGCTTCGATTTGTCATTCAGAAACACGCGGCCACGCGGCTGCACTACGATCTTCGCCTTGA
>NZ_JBFUDZ010000119.1:0-2904 GCF_056404455.1 Mesorhizobium sp. P2_D1 | reverse complement strand
GCGCACGCCCTCCCCGACCGCGAGACCTTCCAGCCGAAATTTCGAACTTCGGAAGGAAGGTGGTAATTCATGTCCAACGTCTCGCTCTGTGGCTGGCGTCTTCGCTAACGCATCAAGCCGGCTGCGCGCAGAGCGTCCTCAATCACCTTAGTAACGCCTGTGGCCGAACCGCCCCGAGCATCAGGCTGAGGCGCCTTAGCGGCATCGACGCGTACTGCTCGCAGACTTTCCGCAGGTGCATAAGTCCTCACTGCTTTGCCTGCCGACCTTTTCGGAGCTTCCCCAGATCTGGCTTCAGTTCGGCTTGTAAGACCCCAGAAATCCGCAATATGGCGCGTTGATGAAATGCCGACGTCCAGCATGAATGGGGCGGCAACGCCCAAGCCATTATCACCGACCGTCTGCAATGGGGTACCATGGCCCATGCCGGCAATGGTGTATTTCTCTATCAACTCATTGCCGTCCGCGTCGCACCACACCTGACGTATCTGTCGATCGACCGTTTCTTTTCGGGTCGGGCTGGCGCTCACGCCATGAACTCCTTGCCATTGGCCGAGAATGCAATCCGCGTTCGACGGGACCACCGTGGTATCCGTCGAGCCCTGCCAGATTGAAATCTTCGGCCAAGTCCCTTTATGAGGCGAAGCTCCGGCCAAGCGTCTCTGGAGCTCAGTTTTCGATGAACCTCCATGGCCCCGCATACGATCGAAGGCTTCCGGGATCGTCGACGCGCTACCGTAGGCGAGCCCTGCTATGATTGCGCCGCCGGCGAACACTTCTGGATATGTTGCCAACATCGCCGCCGCCATGGCACCGCCAGCAGAAAGACCGGTGATAAAAATGCGCCGGTGGTCGAGGCCATGCTTTGTCACCATGGCTTGGATCATCTGGCGGATGGAGAGCACTTCTCCACGGTCGCGCGTGACATCTTCGGGCACGAACCAGTTGAAGCACAGATTGGGATTGTTGCCGCGCTGCTGCTCCGGAAATAGCAGCGCAAAACCCTGGTCGGTCGCTAGCTTCGACCACCCAGATCCATGATCGTACCCATCCGCTGTCTGCGTGCAGCCATGCAGGACGACAACCAACGCGGCTCCCCGCGGGAGATTCTCAGGAACATAGACGCGCCCACGCAAGGCACCGGGATTGGATCCGAAACCGGCTATGTCGGACAAGCGGTCGTCGCGGTGCGCGGACAAACCCGGCCGGCCACGCATAGCGGTCAGGCGAGTGATTGTATCTGAGAGGTTTCGCAAATCGTGATCCTTAGCCGCCAGGGTGACGAAAACCGCGCACAATGCACATGCAACAACATCGTTGCTGCACTGCACAATAGCAAGCTTACGCAGGGTTAGAAAACGACTGTCTGTCGGACCCGTGCACCATTCTTGATTGAACTGTCGTGACTACTAAAAATGCCTGGATTGTAATTCGATCGAGATGAAGCGATTTCGAATTCCACGATCGCTCGAAACCAATACCGCTCGCGCGGATTGGTGTCAGATATGCGATCTGTTGCACTCCCGGCGCCGAAAGGGGCTGATGTTCGAAAAGTTCAATCTCCAGATGGTGGATCTGCCCGAGGCTTCGCTACGGGTGAGGTTCGGCGCTCCGGGCCGCCGYTGCTACTACTGCATGGCACCCCGCACACACGTCACCTGGCATCAGGTCGCGCCGATTCTCGCCGCTGACCAAACGGTGGTCTGTCCTGACTTGCGAGGCTTCGGCCAGTCTTCCATACCGGAGGACGCAGCCGACCACGTCGGCTCCTCGAAGCGTGCGAAAGCAAGGGACTGCGTCGCGCTGATGAATCGCCTCGGCTTTGACCGGTTTGCCATCGCAGGACATGATCGCGGCAGCTACACCGCTTTCCGGACGGCCATGGACCACCCCTCGGCAATTTCCCATCTGATCGTCATGGACGGTGTTCCTATTTTGGAAGCCCTTGAGCGTTGTGGTGGCACTGGTTCTTTTATCCTCAGTTGGACAAGCCTGAACGCGCCATCATGGCCGACCCTGACGCTTGGTATGGTGGCTCGGCCGAAGCGATGGGGGCTGAGGCCTATGCCGATTATTCGCGAGCGATCCACGACCCGGCAGTAGTCCATGGTATGCTTGAAGACTACCGGGCAGGGCTGACCATCGATCGATGTCATGATGCCGGAGACCGAAAGGCCGGCCGCCGGGTTGCCTATACGACGCTGGCCCTGTGGTCGACCCGCGATGATCTTGAGGCACTCTATGGCAACGTCCTCGATGTTTGGCGTCCATGGACCACCACGCTCAGCGGCCAAGGGATCCAGAGTGGGCATCATATGGCCGAAGAGGCCCCTGAAGCTGTAGCCGAAGCGATTAGCGCGTTCCTGCGAACGTATTGACGGGCTTGCCCCGTGTGCTTTTGCAGCGCGACGCGAGAGCCGTTCTTTAATGGCCACCTATGATCGGCAGGATCTCTCCAGTGATGTAGCTCGAACATTGCGGCGATGCCAGAAAGACATAGGCCGGTGCGATTTCTTCCGGTTGTGCCGGGCGCTTCATGGGTGTTTTCGCGCCGAACTGCGAGACATCGTCAGCCTGCTTTTCAGACGGGTTGAGCGGTGTCCAGACCGGCCCCGGAGCGACTGCATTTACGCGAATGCCTTTGCCGATAAGGTTGCCTGACAGGGCCTTCGTGAAGGCGTGAATACCGCCCTTGGTCATCGAGTAGTCGATGAGTTCTTTCGAACCGTCTATTCCGGTTATGGAGCCCGTGTTGACGATCGCCGAGCCGGCCTTCATATGCACCACCGCCTCTTGGGCCATGTGGAAATAGCCGTAGAGGTTGGTCTTCAAGGTGGTGTCGAAATGCTCCTCAGTCAGGTCGGCAAAATCCGTTGAATGCACCTGGAATGCTGCGTTGTTTAC
>NZ_JBFUDZ010000118.1:0-2917 GCF_056404455.1 Mesorhizobium sp. P2_D1 | reverse complement strand
AGTTTGCCCTGATCATTGTAGAGGCCAAGCAATAAGGAGCCGACCTCGCGCGAGTTCGCAAGGTAGCGAAACCCTCCGACCACGCAATCAGCAGTGCGTAGGGGTTTGATCTTGAGCATGGTGCGCTCACCGGGCCGATATTCGTCATTGAGCAGCTTGGCCACGACGCCGTCCGTTGACCCCTGCCCCGAGTCGCCGAGCCACTTCGTTGCAGTCGCCAAATCCTGGGTGCAGCTCGACAACTCAAGGCCGATACTTTCAACCGACTTTACGAACGCTTCCAGCGCTATGCGCCGGACCTGCAAAGGCTGATGTATCAAGCTGGCACCGGAACCGGCCAGCATATCAAACAAGATCAGTCTGGCCGGGGTTTCCATCGACAGTTTTCGAATCCTGCTTTCTGCCGGATGCAGCCGCATCTGGAGCGCGTCAAARGAAAGCGAGCCATCGACTTCGATAACGATCTCGCCATCRRCGACGAATTCCSTGGCTTTYAGCTCAMGCAACATCGAGACGACTTCSGGAAAATATCTGCCGAGCGGCTTGCCTGATTTTGCYCGCAAGTCCACCTCATCGCCAGCTTTGAAGGCCAGACAGCGAAACCCGTCCCATTTGGGTTCGTACTGCCATTGGCCGSTGTTARCAGGCAACGCGTCGGCAGCCTTTGCCTCCATCGGCGCAGTATCCAACGGAAGGCGAAAAGGCGGCGGCTTCACATTTCTCGATGTCATGCGGCGAGCTTTGCTGAACCCATCCGTTTGATGGCACTGCTGATCGACCGTTCGCCATCATCATAGTCCGCCCAAGCGACGGTCTTATTCAGGAGGCCCGGCACGGTGCGGACGGTATATCTTTTCGGATCGAGATCCGCCCTCACCTGCCCCCATGTCAGCGGCATCGATACCGGCGCACCCTCTCTGGCACGGGGCGACAGCGGTGCAACGGCTGTCGCCATGCGATCATTTCGAAGGTAGTCGAGAAAGATCCGAGAGGTCCGCAACTTCTTGGCCATGTTTACGAGATAGAGGTCTGGACGGTCCGCCGCCATTTGCATGCACACCGCCTTCGCGAAGGCCTTGGCCTCTGGCCATGTCGTTTTGTTGCGCGGGGCGGCCAATGGGGTGACAACGTGCAGGCCCTTGCCGCCCGTCGTCTTGCAAAAGCTCACCAAGCCCAGATCTTCGAGACGATCGCGCATTTCCTTCGCTGCGGCTACCACCTCGGCAAAGGCAACCTCCGGACCGGGATCGAGGTCGAAGACAAGTCGCCCGGGAATTTCAGGATGATCGGGCTGGCAATTCCAGGGATGCAGCTCGAGGCCYCCGATCTGRGCGATCGCAGCYAGGCCCTCAASGCGGTCAATCTGCAGATATGGCTTGTGGTCGCCGAAGACTGTYACCAGYTCYAGCAGATTCGACGTGCCTGGCATTGCGTGGCGCTGGAAGAACTGCTCGCCGGCGTAKCCATCAGGGGCTCGGACAAGCGAACAGGGGCGACCTTTGAGATGTTTGATCATCCAGGGGCCAAYGGCCTCRAAGTACTCTGCAAGATCGAGCTTGGTGACCGGGTGGCCATCATCGCCGGCATTCGGCCACAGCGGCTTGTCAGGCTTGGAGATGATGACACCCAGGACGACCGGGCTTTTCCCACTCCGGGCAGTAGCCTTGGCGGGTTCGGCAATCTGCGTCGCTTGAGGATCGGCGGGTCTCTCGGCCTCAACCTCTTTCGCGGGCTTGTCTTCGCGCAAGCCTTTGAAGGCGGCCTGTCTGACATTGCCGCCGCCAGTCCAGCCGGCGAATTCGATTTCCGCAACCAGTTCGGGCTTTGTCCAAAAGACGGTTGAATCCTTTTTTGGCGCGCCATCGCCAGTGAATGGCGACTTGACCGCCTGCATCTCCTTCAGCTTCGGCAGCAGTTGCTTGATCTTTGCCTCGCTGTATCCGGTTCCGACACGACCGATGTAAGCGAAATGCTCGCCCCGATTGACGCCGACCAGCAACGACCGGAATTTGCCGTTGGTGGTGGCCCAGCCGCCGATGACGACCTCATGTCCGGCGCGGCATTTCGATTTTGCCCAGGTGTCGGTCCTACCCGAGACATAGGTTGCATGAGCCTTTTTGGAGATGATGCCTTCAAGCGACAGACGACAGGCGGAGCGCAGCACCGCATCACCGCCGTTGGTGAAGTGTTCCACATAGCGGATAAGGTTGTCCTCGCCGCGATCGACCTTACCGAGCATCGCGCTCAGCTGCTCCTTACGTTCCAAGAGAGGCAGCTTTCGCAGATCAACGCCGTTGGCGAATAACAGATCAAAGGCAAAGAAGATGAGATCGTTTGTTCGGCGCTCGGACAAGGCAGCTTGCATGGCGGCAAAATCGGGAGCACCATTCTCGCCGAGCGCAACAATCTCGCCATCGATGATGCCATCGGGAAGGCTGGCCGCCTCCTTTGCGATGGCACCAAACTTCTCCGTCCAATCCAGGCCTTTTCTGGTCTTCAACGTGGTGGCGTTATCCTCGACACGCAGCTGGACGCGGTAGCCGTCGAACTTGATTTCATGGACCCAATTCGCTCCCGCTGGGGGCCGGGAAACAGTCTGGCACAGCTGCGGTGCGATGAAGTCGGGCATTTCCGCCGCTGAAGCACGAGAAGCTCGTTTGGGGCGCGGAGATGGCTTTGACGCTTTGACAGCGCGCTCGTCAGCAGCATGGCCGCGATTGCTGTCCCACACGGCATCCGCATCGGCCACCTCTGAGCCTTGCATCATGAATGGCTTCGGTCCGACACCCTTTCCTGCGGCAATCTTGTCCATGCTTCGTCCAGAGGCGACGGATCGGTCCTGCGCCAGCACCGCGTCGCCATTGCCATCGGTCGCGTATTTGTCGCGATGCTTGATCAGCAGCCAGTTGGTGCGTTT
>NZ_JBFUDZ010000117.1:0-3136 GCF_056404455.1 Mesorhizobium sp. P2_D1 | reverse complement strand
GTCCAATCTGGCACCAACCCTTCCGCTGATCCTGACCGGAAAGGTCTCGCCGGTCCCCGAAGTCGCGCTGATGGGAGATCGCACAGCTGTTCCTCCCTACGCATTCGGCAATCTGCGTGTCACTGTCCACGATATGCCGCCGCTGGCTCGCGCCTCGTGGTTTCGTGGCGTTTCGGCGCTCCCAAACAGCTTTGCGCATGAATCCTTCATCGACGAGTTGGCTACGGCGGCTCAAGTCGATCCCGTGGAATACCGCCTGCGCTATCTCACCGATCCGCGCGCGATCGATCTGGTCCGAGCCGTGGCCGAGCGCTCCGGATGGAAGCCCCACATCAAGCCGGGCACGCATGGCCACGAGGGCGACATTCTGTACGGGCGCGGCTTTGCTTATGCTGTCTATGTCCATGGTCCTTTCCCCGGGAAGGCGGCGGCTTGGGCAGCTTGGGTCGCCGACGTGGCGGTGAACAAGGTGACGGGCGAGATCGCCGTGACCAAAGTGGTCTGCGGGCAGGACACAGGCGCGGTCATCAACCCTGACGGCGTGCGTCACCAGATCCATGGCAACGTCATCCAGTCGACCAGCCGGGTTCTCAAGGAAGAGGTCAATTTCTCATCCACCGCTGTCGCCGCCCTTGAGTGGGGCGCCTATCCGATCATCGGCTTTCCCGAGGTGCCGGACATCGACGTGCTGATGATTCCACGCCCCGACGAGCCGCCGCTGGGCGCCGGCGAGTCCGCCTCGGTGCCGAGTGCGGCCGCCATTGCCAACGCGGTTTTCGACGCCACAGGCGTGCGATTTCGCGAGCTGCCGCTGACGCCGGAACGCGTGCGCGCTGCCTTGAATCCGCTGCCGACCCCGCCGCCATCGAACGAAAACAGGCGAACGGCCAAACGTTCGAGTCTGAGGTTCGCCTGGCCACTCGCCGGCGCCCTTTCCGGCGCCGTCGCCCTCGGCGCGGGGATTTTTCCATTCAATGCGGCCATAGCCCCGGTGGTGCGTCCGCTGCCCGACGTCTTTTCGCCTGCGACGATCGAGCGTGGCCGACTGGCGGCTGCGGTGGGCGCCTGCAACGTCTGCCATGTCGGCGCCGGCGGCAGGCCGTTCGCGGGGGGTAGGGCTCTCGAAACCCCTTTCGGTATCGTCTACGCCACCAACATCACCCCGGATGAAGCGGCCGGCATTGGCAGTTGGTCCTATCCGGCTTTCGCCCGGGCGATGCGCCAGGGCGTCGCCCGCGACGGACATCACCTCTATCCGGCACATCCTTACACATCCTTTGCCAAAACAAGCGAAGCCGATCTCGAGGCGCTCTATGCCTATCTGATGGCCCAGCCGGCGACAGCGGCGAAAGCACCGCAAACACAGCTGCGTTTTCCCTTTGGCATGCGGCCATTAATGGCCGGGTGGAACGCGCTTTTCCTGTCGTCGTCGCCGGCACCGGCTGATCCCACCCGCGATACCGCGTGGAACCGGGGCGCGGAACTGGTGGAAGGGCTTGGCCACTGCAGCGCCTGCCATTCGCCGCGCAATGCCATCGGCGGAGAGATCAAGGGGTCAATGCATCTTGCTGGTGGCGCCGCAGACGGCTGGTACGCGCATGCGCTTACGGCGAAATCCTTTTCGCCCGTAACCTGGAACGAAAGGGCTTTCTACGATTATCTGCGGACCGGGCATTCCGCCGCGCACGGAGCGGCGGGAGGGCCRATGGCTCATGTGATCGATTCGATGGCACCGCTTCCGGATGCGGACATCAGAGCGATGGCGGTCTACCTCGCGAGCTTCAACGTTGGCGGTCAAACGTCGGCGACTGGCGCGTCGGTCCAGAGCATCATCGCCGCCGCAAATTTGGCCGCACCGGACGCGGCAGTGGCTTTTCCTCGGGGTGCGCGCCTGTTTGCCGGCGCTTGCGAGACTTGTCACTCGGAAACGTCGCCCATCACGTCGCTTGCCCTTAACACCAATCTGCATGCCGACGCGCCGGACAATCTGCTCCATGCCGTCCTGGAAGGCGTGTTCGCGCCGGCAGCCTCGCCGCTCAGGACAGACGCGGGTGATTTCGGCGTCATGGCGATGCCGGCCTTCGGCGGCGTGCTGCATGATGCCGATCTGGTTGACCTCGTGGGCTATCTAAGGGCGCGTTTCGCACCCGGCAAACCCGACTGGCAAGCCATCCCGGACTCACTCGCCGCCCTCCGATCCGCTCATCATTGAACCAACGGAAATATCACATGCCCAAACACCAACGTTCCCGCCGAAACGGCCGGGGGAGATGGTGTTCCCACCGCTCGGGGCACGCATCACGCCTGTGCCGTTCTCGTCAGTCGCGCAAGACGACAACCATCCGGCCGCCTGCCGAAACTCGCTTTGGACGCCACAGCCTTCGTGGGCCGGTCATCGATTTCGAGACGGCTCAGGTTCTGCTGTGTGACAAGCGATCCTGGCTGCATCAAAGGCAGATGGTGCTGTCTTGGCAGCCTGAAGAAGGTCAGGGCTATGCGGTGGCATCCTCGGCCCAGCCTGTCAGGCGCGGATAGCGAGGTGACTATTTGGCGAGCCAGGCGGCGAGATCGGCCCGCACGATCGGCACGTCGCGATAGGTTTGCATGGCGCGCTCCTCGACGGTCGCCCGGATCGTCGGCGCCAGGAGGTCGAAGCCGTTGGAAAGGCCGCCGCCCATCACGATCAGGTCGGGCGAATAGAGATGCAAGAGGTATGCGGAGCCACTTGGCTTCGGCCTCGACCAGTTGGCGAGCCGCCGCATCACCCGTCCGCGCGGCCTCCACGACATACCGCGCCGAGACATCGCCATTGTTCGAAAGGCGCCTGGGCAGCGAGACGCCGCTCGGCGCGGCATGTCGTGTCGCCCGCCGTCCAAGCGCGGTGCCGGAGGCGACCGCCTCGGATTGATAGATGCTCTCGAAATGGCACCGCCGGATCATCCTCAATAACCCGTGAGATCAACCGCAGGACTACTCGGCAGCCAAAGGCAGCGGCCGTTCACGCCTGTGCTTATCGTCAGCCAAAGATCCTCGTTCTCGATGACGCAGGCAGTTAGCGCGGCGCCGCTTCGTGTTGTCTCGCACCACGCAATCATCTGCATATCGCTCATCGCCTCCGGGTGGCCATGGACAGCGA
>NZ_JBFUDZ010000116.1:0-3371 GCF_056404455.1 Mesorhizobium sp. P2_D1 | reverse complement strand
CCTATATTGGCGCGACCGGGCCGTCACTCAATGGTTATGGGACTGCTGGAATCCGGCCACGTCGTATTGAGATACGCTCTTCGGATTGTTTGAGTTCTGCGGTTGCTCGCCCGCGTAGTGTGTCCCCGCATTCCCCTCGGGGTTGAAGGCTGAGCCCGGGGCAGAACTGGCGTGACCAGGGGTAACGCTTCCTGTTTCAGTGGTTCCAATCGTTTGGCTGGGCTGACCTGTCTTGCCTGTTACGGTGTGGACGTTGGCAGCTGAAGCCGTGCCGGCCGAGGCTACAAGCAAGCCCACCGCTATCGGAATGAGGCGATGTTTCATGGTTGTTCTCCCAAAGCGTTTCGACAGGGCGCTCGGATCTTGGGAGCACCCGGCGAACTAACTAAACGCTTTTGGGACCACCACTCATCCGGAGGATCGCGAACTCGTGATGTCGCTGCCTCACGGTGGCGGGCTTTTTGTTGCCTGCTACTTTTGCAACTAAACGCTACGGTATGAAACAGGATAGCCCAAGCATCGTCGAACGACGTTAGGAACGGAGTTAGGAAGAGAATAAGGCTACGGCCAATAACGTCGCAATATCAGCAGGATGACAGAAAATCTGGCGGAGGAAGTGGGATTCGAACCCACGGTGAGCTTGCACCCACGCCGGTTTTCAAGACCGGTGCCTTAAACCGCTCGGCCATTCCTCCGTTGTGATTTTTCAATCACTTAGGTAGTGCGCTGCCGGCTGGCTTCGGCCTGTTGGCACCGGATTGGCACCGAAGGCATTCCCGACGGGTTCGCGCTTCATTCCTGTAGTGCGGCATTGAGGGCCGCGTCAACCACCGCTGCGGCACCTTCCTGCTGACCTGGGAGCAGGTGCGCATGAATGTTCAGGGTGACTGACGGATTGGCGTGACCGGCGCGGGCCGACACGACATGCTGCGCAACAGGTGGGTGATGTGGGTATGCCGGAGGCCATGGAAGGTGACTTGCGGAACACCAGCAGTTTCGGCTTCCCGATCCTTCTCATCCTTGCCCATGCCAAGCTTCAAGCGATGCTCCTCGCTGGCCGTCATTGGCGCCATGTGCTGCATTGAAAGAAAACTCGCCGGGCGAAGGAACCCCAATCCCTCAAGCCCGGCGAAGGTTTACTTCCTGATCCCCGATCAGGACCGGTAGGAGGAGGGTACCGGCAATCTATGCAGTGCAAAACCGGTGCCAGCATTTTTGTCCCGAAATGAGACAGGCCAACGCGAGCCATGTGCGACAGCGAACTTACTGAACGCCCTGGCCGAGACTGGACGCGATGGGCCGAGGGCGTAGGCGAATACGAGATTGAGCGGACATGGTGGCGGGCCAAGGTCTTGCACTTCCCCAAGCTCAACGTGTCGGTCTGGTTCGATGGGTCTGAAAGGGTCGACGAGCGCCAGGCCGCGCGGGACGCTTCGGCGCTGTGGGACGGCGGCCAGGGGAAACGCTTGCTGGCGAGGCCGTTGGCGCTCTGATACGATCGGCCTGTGGATCAAGAGACTTTAGATCATCATGCGCTCGGCTTGCTGAAGCAGTATCGAGATGTCCTGGTCGAGAGCTTTGCGCCCCGTGACGCTGATGGCGTGCCTGAAATCAGGACTCTAGCCCAAAGCACCGACCCTTTAGAAATCGCAGCTTTGAAGGACATTGAATTACTCAATGCGGTGATCGGCGCGATGTCAGGCCAGATCGTTCGCAGCTCTATCTGAAGCCAACAACGTCCCCGAGACGGCAAAGGCCCGATGTCATCTCGGTTGACGAGCTCACCCACAAACTGATCGCTGACGCGGCGGTGATCGGAATTCGGGGGATCGAGATCGGCGAAGAGGTCGACAGATGCTGGCGTGCCGGAGTGACCATTCGCCGCTTGCCGGCGAGATCACGCGGTTTGACCTTCCATGTACTGGAAGGTGTACGGCTGAAGCGTGACTTGGAGGTAGGCGCATGAAGGTTGGAGTTGCGGCCTGCCCGCACTGGGGAGCGCACAACTCGGTGAAACGCATCGTCCTTGCGGTGGGGCTTGCACTGGCTTGTGTTTCAACCCTGGCCGCTGCCAAGGTCGGCAGTGAAGCACTCATCGTGGCCCGCCAAGCGTCCATGAAACAAATGGCAGCGGCTGCAAAAACGCTTGCTGGGATGTTTAACGGCCAAGTCCCTTACAATGCTGCTGCATTTCGAGACGCTGCTGAAACCCTACGAGATCGAACCGGGAGCCTCGTTGGCGAGTTTCCATCCGGATCGCTCGGTCCACTGTCCGGTGCCAAACCGGAAATCGACCAAGACCGACGAAGTTTTGAGGCGCTGGCTCACCACATCGCCATGCTCACAACTGCACTTGCAAAGGAGGCTGCGAATGCGCCCCCGCAAATCAACGCCGAAATGCGGATGGGGCCTGGAACGATGATGGACGGCGGAAGTCTGCTGGGGAAGCGCACTAACGCGGCTGAACCCGATCCGGCGACGCTGCCCGCAGAACACTTGGTGCACATGATTTTGCAGGATTGCACCAGTTGCCACTCCAGGTTCCGCCAAAAGATTCGCTGACGGTCGTCCACGAATTAATTTCTCTGATGATTTTGTCGACGCGCAACTCCTGCTTAGCGGCATGAGTGAACGGGCGCTGGCGGGGCGCTACTTGCCCTGAAGCCGGTGCTTGCCGCTGCTCCCGCCGTCGCTGGTACATCCGCAGTCGACGGCGGGTGCCGGCCTTAAAGCTTGCACCGGCCATTGCGGGGGAGGTCAGATCTCCCGCTCGAGTGACTCTACAACCAAATCTGAAGTCGCTCAATTAAGGCTAAGTGCGGGTGGCCATCATCCTTTCAGGGGCATTACCGGGCGCTTGCCGGAACCATCTCAACGACGTCCAAGCGCTTATCGACCGGCTCGGCCCGGATCGCGGCTCCATGCATTGGGATCTGTTCGGGCTCTTCGGCTGCTCGGATTGTAAGGCTGCAAGGCGCGACCGCCGGCCGGTGTTCTTCACTCTGGTTCCTGATTACGAGGGTATCCAAGTGTAGCGCAACCACGACTGGAAACCGACGTTCTAATACCGCCAGGCGAGCGGCGCTAGATGTCCCGCCACGGATCAATTGTGCTTGGCACCGAAATTGCTCTGTTGATTAAAACAGCGAGATATTTCTCTAGATGATCGAAAGCGCCCCTAGGATTGTCTGCAATTCGTGCAGAGTGCCCCTTAGCAGCGTCAGTGAGCCTCAAGGGTCCGACCTCCTATCTTGCCCCAATTGCCGGATTTCCGAGACATACGACAACGTCATGCTTGAACTTGGCCAACGCACAGCGGACGCACTCTTGCGCGCGATCTACCGACCTGTTCCGTCGAGGATCTATCGTTT
>NZ_JBFUDZ010000115.1:0-3772 GCF_056404455.1 Mesorhizobium sp. P2_D1 | reverse complement strand
CCATTCCCTTGATGAGAATGAGTCCGTGTGGATCGCGATAACCGCGCTGACACCGATTTGGGCAAGTAGCACGTCCTGGAACTTCAGGCCCGGTGGAATGTCATAAACGTCGAAAAAGCTTCCAAGCCCATTCTGGGTCGTCAGCTTGGCCCGTATCGCCTCCGCAACCCGGACACCCGCGTCATTCGCGTCATGTTTCGAGTGGCTCAAAAAGATCTCGACCTTCCTAAGGTAGCCTAGAAGAGCTTGGCTGCTTTCGTGGGGGCGTCGAAGATGTTCCAAATAGTGGCGGAGCATCCGGCAAAACTGGAACGTGAGGTGGCCGATGAGCGCTGCGGCGCGTTCCCCGAGATCATCGTTCCATTTGAACAGGGGTATGATTTGTTCGTCGAGCTGGAGCACTGGAACGATGTCCGGCTCCATAGCGACGGGAAATAGCCGAGTCGCTAAGCCCTTCGAGGCTGTCTGGTCAGCCAGCTCACGAAGGTAGTCCATCCAGACCGGATCGTCCGCGAGGTTCTTGTCCGCCAAAACGATGACGGCGGACGTCTCTGCCGTTGAAAAATCAATTGGAAGAGGTTTGTCGGAATTTTCGGCCATCGCGAACCTGTAGATAACACTGATGCCGGTTCCGCCTGTGATCCTCTCGTAATTCTCTCTTCGAAAATGCTCGAACAAGAAACGCGCTATTTCATGCCCGAGCGCGAACTTGGGATGCCACACGATATAGATCACGATAAACGGTCGAGCAGTGTCAACCATGCGATGCCTTTCGCCTACCCTCCTCGCGGACGTTAGCTTGGATGACAGGGACTATAGTGTCACGCCGCGTCCCTTCCAACCTAGACGGTGGACATCAATTCTTCCGCATCAATAGCAATCGATGCTAGAGCATCACCAACTGCTGGGGCGATTGCGAAAGGACGGGAAGTCCATAGAGTCCCTCAATCCCGGAAATAAAGTCGCTCTGGCCACCATAACTCGGATGCCGGACCTGCATCGCATCGATCCCGAGATCCGCCAATGCGAATTGGGCATCCCGACCGACCGCTACGACGACACGTGGTACAAGCTTCTCAAGCAGCCAAGCCAAAAGCGGGCGACAGGCACTACGTTCGGCTCGAGTGTGGCAGCGGTTCGACTGAGGGTCGCCGGGTTCGTGCGGATGCAAGGGAAAGACGTTCCATAGGAAGACCGGGCGCTGAATACGATTCAGGGTTTGCCAGATCACGGTCGCCGTTCGCTCGGAGATAGCAGGGCCCCTGGTAGCGCGGGCAAGGGGCAGGTTGCCGTAGAGGGTGGAGTGATCATTTAGATGCGCCTCGTCCGTTAGCGCGAGACCAGTGCGACGACCGCCGCGATAGCCGAGGTCCCGAGCGATCCAAATAGAGTCCACTTTCGACTCAATTGCCGCGTCCAGGACGAGTTTCAGGTTTGTGCGCCGGATGGCAGGGGCGTCGTCTCGATCGAAATCCCGACAAGCATCAGCGTACGGATTGAATGCGTCTTTAAATGAAAGGTCGGCCAGTGTCTCAACGAACTGGGCGGTGTTCATCGCGGTAGTTCCCCTATCGATAACGAACGCTTCTCTATATCAAGCTTGACGCGACCGCGACGGTTTTCTCGAAGGAAGCGAAACGCATGGTTCCCCTGAAGAATCGCGTCCTCCCACAGCCACAGCGGAGAAGAGTGAACCTCATATCCGCGAACGAACTGTCTGACGTTCTTGAGCAAGCTAAGGCTGAGATCTCCGGGGTTCTGGTCCGCGAAAAAGTCGAAATCCTTGGCTATTCCGAAAACATAGGTTGCCACCCCTTCCTCAATGAGGGTGGCGCGTGCGCCGTCCTCGCCCTCATCGACCCGCGATTTGCTTTTCCGCTTTCTTTTCAAGAGAGCTCGCGTGACCGGTGACCAGCCGAGCACGGCGGCGTAGGCATAGTGAAAGACATCGTGGAACCGATAGTCGTCGGGTTGCATGATGTTGTCGGTCAGCCGATCGCCGATGAATAGGCCACTGCAGCTCTGCAGTACGTAGCGCTTGTCATTGCTGGCATCCCGCTCGTAAATGTCGATTTCGAGCGCCCGCGGTAGTTGCTCATCCGCTGGAAAGTCAGCGTCGAACAGCGGAGGATAAGTGCGTTCGCGCGGCCAACGATCCTCGGCCTTTTTAAGGTTGGCGCGAGCGGCGGCCTCGAGAAGTACCTCCGATTCATTGGCGGCCTGAACGAGGTGCCGCAGTACTGCCGCCAAGCGAGCCTGCAGGAGAGGTTTGTCGCCATGGGATCCATCGACGGCCGCCGCCAGCTCGCCAGTCGCGGCGGCCAAGCGCAGAAGCGTTTTCTCGAACTGAGCGCTTGGCGTGTTCAGCGGGAGGGCATGTTGCGGTTGCAGCACGGCAAAGGGCAGATCTGTTTCCGCTCCGGCATCCTCCAAGGTTGCCAGCCTTATATCCGAGTGATCGGCGATTATGGCGAGGTACCACAGGCTATCGCCCAATTCCTCGAGGACGGTCTGCTCATACCCGATGATCGCCGCCTTATCACGCTGCCGCTTCTTCACCTCGCTCAGAAGGCTACCAACTTCGCCGACAAGGCCAAGGACGGGGAGGTCGAATCCGTTCCCCTTCCCCTTTGTCCGGTCACTTCGGGATGCCAGGCTTTGATACTCGTTCAATCCGAGATGGTCGTTCGACATCGAATTCATCGTTCTCTTAAGCTCAACCACTCAAATGGCGATCCCTGCAGGCCCCTAGGCCCGATCGAGTCGAGCCAAGCGACGAGCTTCTCCTCCAAGGCGTAGTCATTGAATTTCGACCGGCCAATGCCTGCCTTACAGATATGTCTGCCGTATTTGTCCTGAAGGTCGGCTGGAAATTCGGGACCTTCGCCGCCAAAATAAACGAAATCATCACTCAGAAGCACGCGGTCGACCTGAGTGTCATTCGCCACATGCTTTGGGTTTGGGCTGCCGTCCGACTTGCTATGAAAGGAGTCACGCTGCGCCCAACCACGCGCCGTTGGAAAATATATGTTGTCCCCGGCGTTCTGCTTACGACTACCATTACGGATCGGCTTCTTTGATTTAGAGCGCGGATCGGCGTCATACTCCTCGAATGTCAACGTCTCCGTGATCCTCATCGCGTGGACAATATGGCCACCACGGCGAACAGCCCGATCTGCGCTACCACATCCGACAACCCAGTCTCCAATCTCCGCATGCTTCCGGATGGGATGCTTGCACGTAGCCAGAGAGCAAAACCCATAAAACGGATTTGGAGCGAACCCGCTGTCGAACCTAACAATGTACGAGTAAATGCTCATCCCCGTGCCCCGCAGGGGTGTCGGACGATCGGAAGGAGCGGAGCGGCATCGCCGTTTGGCATTTCTGTTTTGTCCTGGTCCTCAACAATCGCCTCAACTATGGAATTGCCGTGCCAGCCGACCATCGCGTCGTGATACTCCTTGAGGGCATCCGGTAATTCGCAACCTTGTTCTCCCTCACCCCAAATGCCAACGATCCGCTTGCCCAACTTTGCAGCATACTCAATTTCCCAATTCACCCATTCACTGTGGCGGGTATCGGCCGTGACGTAGACGATCAAGGTGCTGGCCCACTGGATCTGCGGCGCGAGGACAGAGGACTTGATATATTCTGGGCTTTTCGCGTTGTTTGGATTGCTTGAGTTTATCGAGGAATCTCGGATGGATAGGTTATGATTGGCGAGGATTTTTTTCAGCTTTGCCAAGCCGTGATCATCTTCATGGATGTGGCT
>NZ_JBFUDZ010000114.1:0-3968 GCF_056404455.1 Mesorhizobium sp. P2_D1 | reverse complement strand
GTTTTGGCGTTCGTCGCGGTCGTGGCCATGGATTACATGAGCAACCGACCGAAACCACACTGAAGGCTCTAGCGCTTTTTCGGCTTGGGCGTGATCTCCTCAACCCTAACCTTGTCCGCGATCTCCTTGGCTAGCGCGAACGCCTTTTCCTTGTCCTTGGTCGTTAGAACAGTGCACCAGTGCGGTTTCTCGAACACGCTGACGATGTAGGTCGTCACCGGCTTATCTGTCATCTTAAACGGCACCATCCTTAGAGTAATGGCCGGTGCAGTTGGGGCTTCTTGGGGGCATCAAACCACACCGGCCACTGCGGGCTTTTTTGGTTTGGACGTCCCCCGCGCTGCCCAAACTATGGGCACAATAGCAACTGGGCAATTAAGCCTATTGGCTGGACTAAGACTGAAGTCCCAGCCCAGCCGTCTAGCGTCGATCGAACGTAGATTTCCAGTCGCGGTTGCGCTTCGCATTGATCCCTTCGTAATCAGGAATCACAGTGAAAAATACCGGCCGGCGATCACGAGCCGGTCGATATTTCAGCTTCTCGACCTGGCCGGCTACCTTGCCACGAAGAGATTGCTCGCAATGCATTTATGGACCGGGCAATAATCTGTGTCGGTCGTCGGCACGCCTGCGCCAGTAGCCACCTCGCCAGGACCGCATTGCTTCTGCCCGCTGACATAGAGGTCGTAGCGCGTCAGGCTGAGGTTGAATATGGAGCGGTAGCGAATGACGGTGGTGCCGTCCTGCTTCAGTAGTGCCTGAACTTCGGCGCAACTCAGGCCGGCGATATCCCTGCGCTCTTGCGCTTGAGCCTGCACCACGAGGAAGAGTAACGGAATTGCAATCGCGATCGGCTTCATGGCGCCCCACCAGCGTTTTCGCCCGACCGATGGTGTAGACTTGACCAACCGATATGAAAAGCCCTCTGCCTTTGGCCTCGCCAAAGGACGCATGCGTTCTATGTCATCGATGGTCGAAAGATCTGTTGCAGGCCATTTCTAAGCGCCGTAGACCCTAGCGCCTCTTCGTGGTTTGAGTTTGAATAAGCCTCGTCTTCACCCCCGTAGTTGATGGCCCCTTGAATAGGTGACACGATCATGAGCATGGGTTTAGACCGCCAACCGCAGGTACGCCGGACGACGCCACCGTCGGAAAGTGTCGTTGCGAGCTGGTACGAGAACGCCAGCTTACTCGATAGCTACAGCATTGACATGAGTGCATCGGAACAGTCGAGCATGCGCGAGCTGGCGACGCGGACACTCGTCAATCCACCGGCGTGGCAAAAGGCATTGATCGCGCTGCGCGACGCCATGGTTACGCCCTTTGGCATCAAAACCTCCGGTACGGTCAGGACGTCCCGGGACAGCCATCAACGGGTGGACTTCTTCCCGGTGCACTGGGAGGGCAAGGACGAAATTGTGCTCGGAACGGATGACCGACACCTGGACTTCCGGCTATCTCTGCTCCGACGCCATTCTCCAATAGGCACGTTGCTCATCGCAACAACCGTTGTGCATACCCACAATGCCTTGGGCTTCACCTATCTCAACGCGATCAGGCCTTTTCATCACCTCGTGGTCAGGGCCAACCTGGCACGCTGCGCACTGAGCAAGTCCGCGCCCCTGGCGTAGCGCCTCAGATGTTCCTCTCGATATGAGCCTCGATCGGATTTGGGCGCCGTAACTCAAATCTCTTAGCTGCCATAAATGTCAGCACGATAGCGGCAGCTATAGTTGCAATGACGGTGGTGGTAAGGGCTAGACTTCTCACCATCTTCACTCAACAAAGCCTACCGCTGTTTCACCTTCGGCGTTATCTCTTCGATCCTGACCTTGTCGCCGATCTCCTTCGCCATGGCCAAAGGTTTGGCTTTGTCCTTGGTTGTCAGCACCGTGCGCCAATGCGGTTTCTCGAAGACGCTCACAACGTAGGTTGTTACGGCTTATCAGGCATCGCTAAAATATAGCCTACCTGTCGGTGGCGTCTAGCACGGCGCTTGGTTTGCTTCACGCGGGCGTCACAATAGCGATGCAGATTAGTAAGCGCTGAAGGGGGTTCGATCGATCCCTCCCCCCTTCGGGGTTCCCAATCGATCCTCCCAAGGCCCGGCTTCAAACCGGGCTTTCTTTTAGCTCTCTAGCTGCCGTTAATACGCTCGGCAATGGCGAACGCCTGTAGGTTCTTTGCCTTGCCGTGGTCCTCGTCTGCATGGGCAATGATCGAGAAGAATGCGGCCCTGGCGATATCCTTCTTCGAGGCTTTTGGGTGCTCTTTCCGAGCCGCTTTGACCAATTGCTTCGGTGTCATTTCTGGCGTGACGATCCGCATGAGGGTGTCGCCTATCGCCTGCATCTCTTCCGTGTCCATGATCGGAACTCCCAACTAACCCACCAGGCGGGAACATAGCAGGGCGGTTGGGACGCTGCCACCAAACTTGCAGGCAAAAGAGCCCGCCACCTTTCGGCAGCGGGCCAGGGTCTTATGGAGTGCTGGGGATCAAGCCAGCATAGGGCAAACGAGCGCGTAAGCCCGGAGGTTCCGCGATCAAACCATAGGCGTCTGAGGGTGTCGGCGCCCGGCCGCGTCTTGTTAGGGAAATGGCCGGTGCGGTTGGGCTCTTTGGGGTGGCGGACCACACCGGCCAATGCGGGTTTTTGGTTTGGACGTCCCCCGCGCTGCCTAAACTATGGGCACAATAGCAACCGAGCAATTAAGCCTATTGGCTGGACTAAGACTGAAGTCCCAGCCCAGCCGTCTAGCGTCGATCGAACGTAGATTTCCAGTCGCGGTTGCGCTTCGCATTGATTCCTTCGTAGTCAGGAACCACAGTGAAAAACACCGGCCGGCGGTCTGGGCCCGCAGCCTTTGCACGACGATCAGCCAACGAGCCTCCGCAACGGAGGCTATTCCTGATCCCGATAGCTGGCAGGCTCGCCTTGCAGTCGACTGCGCGCTGCTCGATGCTGACCCTTGGTGAAAAGGGAGGGGAACTTGCGCGCATTCAACAAAAAGGAAGCCATTAAAAGGGACGACGAATGGCTGCTTTCCACGATCTTTAAGATCAGCGATCCTAACGATCCGACACCATTCTTACAGAGCTTCTGCAATGCACTGCCGGAACGACCATTAATCACAGAAATTAGGGAAGCTGAAGCTTTGCTCAACATGCGAGGCAATAAGGTGAAGAGCTATTGCCTTGAAACAGCGATTGGTCGGTTGCGAGCAGTCAAGATGTCTGAGGGTATGCTTCTTGCGCCATTCGAAGACATCGACATATCCACACCAAAAGGTAGATTTGCTTTCCTGAAGACTGCTAATGCATGCATTCCAATCGAGTGGGAGCGGAGTATGGAGCATATCGGGTACGCAGAGTACGCCGGGACCGTTGGAGCCGAGATGCTTCGAGAAATATCGAAGCCGAAACCGATTAATTTTCACGCAAGGTTCACCCACCCGAGTATGGGGCTCAAGGAGCCTGAAGGTTATTGCTTTCTGTTTCGACTAGAAGATCAGTCCGAGCTCTTTCTAATGATATCTGACAACGGCGCTATCCTAACGGCGCCCGAACCGCCATTTCAAATCATTGCCGGCAGGTCGAAAGAGGAAACAGAAACAGCACTGGCGGATTTTCGTGCCAGAAATCGCGAAGAGCTCGATCCGAGGCGCGCTTTGGCTACCGCGGGAGAGGCAGTTCCGGTTTATATGCCCAAAGACTATCCTCTTATCCGGGAGCTTCCTGGCGCCGACGATATGCCTGCGACTTGGGAAGAGTGGCGCGCAAATTTAGAAGTATCGCATATAGCGAAGCAGCCTGGGTTTGCCCGCTACAACGTGCGCATCAGACCCGACCTGTTCAAAGCATGAGGCTCGACGAAATGCCTTGGAACAGGAGCGACTTGCCCGAGAAAAAGCTGATAGAATAGCTCATCCGCCATTGGTGGATAAAGTGGTAGGCTTCATGCTTCATG
>NZ_JBFUDZ010000113.1:0-4066 GCF_056404455.1 Mesorhizobium sp. P2_D1 | reverse complement strand
CTTTCGATGTTCCGATTGGGCGCGCCCGTGGGTTCAGGAATTGGATCGGAACTCTTTGTGGACAACCTGCCGTGAGGCTGAGGTGAGAAGTGCTGAGCACTCCCTCGATTTCCGTTACTGACCAAATCCTGCTGGAAGCGTGAGCGCTCAGGTGGGTGGATCGCCGCTGCCCTCAGAGCGCCCGAAATAATCGCTCACCGCCGCCATTATCGCCAGGAACGCGGCGGAATATCTTGCGAAACCGAAGGCTTGGGCCGCTACAAGCTTTGCCCCATGCAAATGCTGACTGACAAATTCGGAGGCTACTTCCTGGACTTCGCCCGACGTTTTCCCGAACAGCTCACGTTCTGTTGCGGTTGCATCAAACGACCGGCCAATCACGTGGCCAATCAACAGCCCTCCAACTGAACCAGCGAGCACCTTGGTCCGAGCTGCGTTGGTGACGGCCTGTCGCGAGGGTTGCACCCTTGGAGTGGTCGCACCGCCCGGGCCCTTCCGTCCCGCGTGTGTTTCGCTCGCCCAAGGGAATCCATTGCGGTTCGTTGGCGGTGTGCGGCCGTCAGCACTTCTTCTGCCGGCATCAAATACCGCCACCGCGCCGAGTGCTACCGCAGCCGCTGTGCCACCGTTTTCTTTGATGGCATCTGAGACGCCACCCACGACCCCGGCAACCTTGTCCTTGGCATACCGGGTAGTCACGTCGACCAAATGCCTGGGCTGCACGCGGCGGCTTATTTCACTGACAGGCCCGAACAGGGCCTGACGTTCGACCCGGCTCTGCGCCATAATCGCGCGGAGGTCATCGTTGCGTGGTGCCATAGCGGATCCCCTGCTTCAATGCAGCGAGATCGCTGCGCACCTGGTTTACGGTCTCAATGGGAGTGATAGTCCATCCGATAAGCGCCCGCTTCGCCAGGTAAAGGGAGAGGAAGCCTCCGCCAAACAAGACGACGCCAACAATCAGGCAGGCCAATATGGCGCTGATGCCAAGATAGATCATCACCAGGATCAGGAATTGGACCATGGCGAACGATGCCAGAATAAACAGGGCAACGGCCGCCATCCCGCATGCGCCGGACGAGACGATTGTCGAAGTCTTACTCTTCATTTCCGCCTTAAGCAGGCGCACATCCAAGCGCATCAACGAGGCGAATTTCTCGAGCGCCTCGATGACGATGCTGCCGAAGGGACGGCGATCGATACCATCATCCATCTGCAAGCCTCTCTCAGGAACGATCCGAGCTGCGCATGATGCGGGTGAGCATCACGCCGGCGAGGATCCCGACCCCAAAGAACGCCGCCGGTTGGCGCTGGGCGAATTTCGTAACGGAGTCGAGCAGTTCGCCGACGTTGCGATCTCTGACGTCGGTGGAGATTCGTTCCACACCCTCGGCCGCACTGCGCACCATGCTCGCGACCTGAGGCGATTGTTTTTCGATCCCGTCAGCGGCCTCCTTGACGGAGTGCGCGATGTTGGCAATCGCATCGGCGCCGGCGGTCTTGTTCGTCTCGACCGCTTCCTTGAACGCCCCAGCGGCATCGGCAGCAACTAAGCCGGCATAATCCTTGGCGTCGGTCGACACCGAGGCCGTAGCGCTCTTGAGGTGAGTCGCGGTCTCGGCCGCGCTCGTCTTCAATTTGCCGAGCGCTTCCTTGCTTTTGCCGGCCCGGTTGGCATCAGGTTGCCATTCATTCTCGTTGGTTGGCCCCGATGCGATGAAGTCGGTTGTGTCTGACGTGTTCACGATATTTCACTCCTGTTGTGTAGAGTGGAACTTCGTCACAAGCCTGCGGTTCCTGCGTTCGCAGAATAATCCCATTGCGCCTCCCCAGCGCCGCGAACGGCATTGGAGGCGGTCCAAACGTCTAACCAATCACCTCCGTCGGAAATGACATCGCGAGCAATCGACAAGGCTTACGCAGCCCTTGTTACGAGCTCGCCCACCGGTGCAAATCAATCCGGGGCAGTCACAAGGATCTAAGATGGAGGGGTTTTCCGTCTGAAAAATTGACGGTGGCGAGCCGAATGCTCGACCATTCCCAGCACCAAAAATCCTGGCCGCGGAGAGCGGTGCGTCATGCGACCGGGCTGAACGATCTGGCGCCTTTCTCATTTTGGCGCACCGTCACATCTCATCAGTGGAATCACGGGGAACAAAGCTTGCGTGACAAGGCCCGCGCCAAGGAGGGACCGATGGCGCGGRCCGGCCGATGTTTGCACATCAGCCTGCRACGGAGCCAAGCAGCGGCATCCGAAGCACTAATTCAACTATCCGGAATTGCWAATGTTCCGCCTTCGCGATTCTCGCCAACCGCATTCCCTCTAACTGGCTCGCGTCACGATCGACGCGAGCCAGGYCGAAAAGACTCTACTTGCCAAGAATTATGCGCTGCTTGTCGCGATTYTGGGCATAGGTGCCCTTGTCGTAGGCGGCCTGCGCYTCGAGCTGCGCCTTCGTAAGGTTTGTATAGAGGTAGCGGTTGCCGTTCTTGTCGGTCATGAACTTMAGCTGCTCCATTCCAACCGCGACCGACTTTTCTCCGATGCCRAGGAAACCACCGACGTCGACRACGATGGCRTCAACCTTCTTGTCTGTGCTCAAAACAAYGTCGCCGATCTCTCCAACYTTGGCATCATCGGCGCCGTACACRGTGGTTCCGATCAAATTCTCCGCGCTGATCTTATCCGCWGGCATCTCGGTCAGCGCCGACTTGTCAATGGCGGCRGTGGCGGTGTTGTCAGTGGCAACCGCAGGCGCGGCAGYGGGGGYGGCGACTGTGTCATAGGCCTTGSTGTCGAAGTTSGCCTGGGCCTGGAGATCTTCCTTTGTYGTCTTGGCGACCAACCACCGGCTGCCGTTCTTCTCAACCCATTCAGCCTTGCTGAAATCATAAGCGACGTTCTTTTCGCCAATCCCCAGGAAGCCTCCTACACCAATGATGATGAACTTGGCTTTACCGTCCTTGGCGAGAACAATGTCATTAACGTCACCGATCTTCTCGGCATTGTCTGCAGCACTATTGTAGACCGCAGTGCCCATGATCTTGCTCACGAGRCTCCCGTCAGGGGCCATCACAGGCTCGGTTGCAGCAGCATTTTGCGTTGTGTTGGCAGGCTTTGTGGCATCTTCAGAATGGGCGCCCGATACCAGCAGGCCTGATGACAGCAGCGTGACCACGGCGGTGGTGGTCAAAAGTTTGCGGATCATGGTATGTTTCCTTGTGCGTTTCGTTGATGCACGCCGCGCTCGGCTGAACCCGTGCAAGGCGGCTGGGCGCGGCATCTATGCACAGTGACAACGAGCCTCTCGTGGACAAGTTCCGTTTCCGCAGACCTGTGGTCTGCGCGTTGATATGGATTTTCCCGAACATGCAAGTCCGGGCCGAGATCGAGTTGAGCGGCGAGCTTGCCCTACCGTGCCTTGATTGCCTTAGACTGGTGAAAGATGCTCTCGATGAGATCCTTTTCGCGGAATGGCTTGCTTAGTAGGGGACGTCCGACGGCCGATCGGCAATCGCGCTAGCATACCGCTAGCCAATCCGAGATCGGGCCGCCCTGGGCTGTGGGCCAGAACGTCTGTTTTTGCCGGCAGCAATCTTATGCAGGTCCCGCCCTCCCTTCGAACTAGGGTTTGGTCGTGGGCGCACCATCGGGGTTAGGAAACGACTGCCTGTCGGACCCGTGCGACATGCTTGATTGAACTTGCGCCGAAAGGGGCGAATGTTCGAAAAGTTCAATCTCGAGATGTTGGATCTGCCTGAGGCTTCGCTACGCGGCTCGGGGCCACTGCTTCTGTTGCATGGCCACCCCCGACCTGCATGGTGGAATCGTTCTCGATCTGTCGGCAATGAACCATACGTCATTGACCCCGTGTCCCGCGCCGCTGAAGTCGAGGGCGGTGCATTGCTTGGGCATCGAGCAAGTGGAGGCAGCAGCTAACCGGCGCATGGCAGACCTCCAGCCGATGGGCAGGCGCGGGAAACCGGAAGAGGTAGCTGCTCTTGTGTGCTTCCTCTTGTCCGATCAGGCTAGCTTTATTACTGGAAGCTACCATCTGGTGGACGG
>NZ_JBFUDZ010000112.1:0-4131 GCF_056404455.1 Mesorhizobium sp. P2_D1 | reverse complement strand
GATAGATTCCGCCGAGGCCGAGAATGGAGAAAGCGCGGTCGCGGAAACGAGGACGGCGGCGAAAAGACTCTTGCGTATAGGCAGGACCATGTATCCCTCATTCGTTGTCCATGGGAACCACGCCACGCCGGCTTCTCCTTCTTGAGCAGCCGGCGCCGCGTGTTCAATGTTCCCTGCTGCTCAGCCCCAAAGTGCCCCCAGTTTTGCGGATCAGCAACGATTTCAAACACAAGCGACCATGACAACGCCTATCCTGCAAGGCAAAATCATTCAGAATTCGAAGGCGCGAATACGTTCGAATCCCGGTAGTGGCTTAATTGCCGCATTAAATGCGCGTCTTCCCGTTACAACCCCCCCCGCTTTAAAAAAAAGCCGGGCCACGCCGGAATTGCCCTGGCCTTCGACGGCAACGAGTCGGCCGCCTTCGGCAAGCTGGTCGAGCAGCGGTGCCGGCACGTCCGCGACGCTGCCGCCGATGAAGATGACGTCATAGGGCGCCTTGGCCGCATGTCCTTGCGGCAACGCCCCCTGGACAACGGTCACATTGCCGCAGCCGAGCGATGAAAGCGTCGATCTGGCGGTCTCAGCCAGCGCCGAATCGCTTTCGAGCGCCACAACGGACTTCGCCAGCCGAGACAGGACGGCCGAGGCATAGCCGGTGCCGCAGCCGACATCGAGCGCCGAATCGGCTGGGCTGATCTCGGCCAGTTGCATGAGCTTGGCCAGCGGCGAGGCTTCCATGAGATAGCGCGCACCGTCCGCGCCGGCGGCAATACGGATGTCCTCGTCGATATAGGCGAGATCGCGCTGTTCGGCGCCGACAAAGATTTCTCTTGGCACGACAAGCATCGCATCGAGCAATGGTGCGCTGGTCACATCGGTGGTGCGGACCTGGCCGTCGACCATCTTGATGCGAAGTTCGGAGAAATCAGCGCTCATGTTCCAACCAATCCGCTTGCCGCGCCAGAACCGCGGTTCATTACGATCGGAACTTCAGGCCCCAGCGCTGCTGCGCGGGGGCCCGGGCATTGGAGGCCTCGCCCGGAATCGAACCGGGGTGCAAGGATTTGCAGTCCTCTGCGTAACCACTCCGCCACGAGGCCTCATTGCTCCCGGCGTTCCACCCGGTTCCAATAGGTTGCGGCGAAAATGCCGTCAAGCGGCCACCCGTGCATTCCGAACGGTTTCCTCTCGCCGGTTTGGGCAGCGTCCCGTCAAATCCCAGGCCCGGGCCTGACGACGATACGTTAGCTGCTTGTTAAGCATGGCTCGACGCCGGAAGAAACTCATTCAGCAGCCCATACGTTGAACATGGCGGGAGACATGCCATGCGTCGGACAACGGCAGCAAAAGGCAAGGCAGACGACATGAATGCGGCGTCCGGCCTGTCGCTGCCGCAGTGCGAAGAGCTTTTGCGCTACGCCATCGACCGCCTGTGCATCGGCAGCGCGAGCAGCCTGTTGCCGCGTGACCGGGCAAAGCTCGCCTCGGCGGCTGCGATTCTCAAGCAGATCCGCGAAGCGCTGGAAGAGCACGCCGGGCGCTGAGACCGGGCGCTGTCGGCCTCAATCCGGCCGGCGGCGCCGTTCCCACCAGACAACGAAGCGGCGCCGGTGGCGGCGGACCATGGCGAATTCATAGGACAGCACCAGCAATCCAAGCGGCACCATCCAGAAGCCGAGGATCGGCAGGAAACCCAGAATGCCGCCGATGGTCAGCACGATGCCCATGGTGATTCTGAGCCCGCGCGAGCGCGGCATTTTGAACTCACGCCCGAAAACCGAGATTTTCCGCGCCGGCATCTGGTTGTCTTGTGCTGTCATCGTCTCGAAAGATTAACCCTTTTGACCGTTCAGGAGCACCGTTGAATCTAAGCCGCAACGGCGCTTTCGGTTCCATATCCCCAGCAAGACGGCTAATATGAGGGCATCCGCGAACGATTGCGAGAAACGCCTGAGCGAAAAATGCCTCGGAAAAATGCGAAATGCTTCTTTGCAAAGCGGAAAAGGGTTTGCTATAGGCTGCGCCACTCACATGAGAGCCTCTGTTCCCCGGTAGCTCAGTGGTAGAGCAACCGGCTGTTAACCGGTTGGTCGCTGGTTCGAATCCGGCCCGGGGAGCCAACCTTTCCAAGCACTTACCGAATCTGCAAAATCGCCATTTTTGGCGATAGGTACGGTATAGGTACGCAACTCGACTTCGCTAGGCGCTGAAGGAGAGAACGTCCATGGACTATGTTTTTGATGAACTGATTGGCCTGCTGCGAGCCCAGCCGACATGGAATTGGCGCCCAACTGCGATGGCCTGGGCGTTTCGCTTGGCAGGAAACGTGACGATCGGCGTCGGGATAGCAGTCGGCCGCGCCCTCGCCGGCTGATTGCGGTGCCAAACCTTTCCTGCAACTATCGGCAGGCCCGCGCGACAAAAGGGGGTGGGGCAGTGAAATCTCTCATCTACTGGTTGGTCAGCGTGGACTGGCTCAACGTCGCCGGCGTATTCGCGACGGTGATGGCCCTTGGACTGTCGCTGCATTTCTGGCGACGTCAGTTTCGCCCAATCATCACGGCGATGGTTGAGACGCACCACGGCGGCAACGAGGCTATCGCGTACGACCTGGTAATCCTTAACTCCGGATCGATCCCGGCAAAGAATATCAAGCTCTTCATTAGCGATCAGAAAGCGCTTGAGGCGGCGCTTGGTGCCGGAGCCAACGACGAGAACAAGGGCCTTTAGTTGGCTTGTTTCGAGCCTTCCAGGGTGATCCGTCTCCTCGACAACGGTGCTCGGACGTCCTTTTCTTTTGGTCTAACCCATAGAGATCTGCGTCAAAGCTTTTGGATCGCGCAGGCCGAGTTTCCGATTCAGATCGAATATGAAGGTTGGTTCGGAAAAAAATATCAAAGAGAGGTGAACGTCTTGCAGATCGCCGGTTCTGACAGTTTTACAGGCGGTATGTGGGGACCACCCAAAACACTCGCAGTAAGTCGGCGGAGCCAATAATAAAAAGCCCGCCACTGTGAGGCAGCGGGCTGGCCGCGTCGCTGGATAAAGAAAGGCCCGGAAGCCGAAGCCGCCGTCAATTATAGCCAGTTTGAAACCACGGACTGGTCTCATCATACCCTAGGCGCGGATTATAATGATCCAGGAAGTTGGCCCCATTTGGCTGTCGCGCAGCCACGGTGCCTGTCGATTTGCAATCCAGTTTCGGGGTCGGCTTGCTGCCAGCCTTCATATGAGGTGTAGAACACGAGGTTGCAGCCTGATGAGCTGTGGCCACTTTCTTCTTCTCCTTCGCAACAGCTGCTCCGGTGGCGGCCAATACCATTGCTACGCCAAAGACAACGAGTTTCATTGAAACGCCCTCACCCTTGTACAATCCGATATGATTGCGCCCAGTTAACGTAACGTCAAATCACCTTTTGTCGGCAACGACGGCGAACAGTGCCAGTAAAAAGAGCCCGCCACCGAAGCAGCGCGCCAATTCGAAACTTGGTTTCGGTTTCAGTAGAAGTCGGGCTGCTCCCGCTCATCGTCGCCTTCGCGATCGTCTGCCGGTTCGCAAAGCATGACGCCTTTGCCGTGATTCTCGCACCAGCCGAGCAGCGGCTCGCCTTCGGGGTGGTTCCAGGTGTTCTGATCGACGATGACTGCCTTACGCTGGTCGACATGTTCCGTCCAGCCAAGTTCATACTCGTCATCGTCCCAGCCGTCGTGCGGTTCGTCCAGCACGTCGCCTCCATGCTCATTCTCGGCCTCGCAATCGTCATGGCTTGTGCCGTGAACAAACAGGGGATTCACTACGAAACCGGTCCGATCAAGAATCTTCGGATGGACGCGATTTTTGACAACCTCGCCAGTGCCAGCGGCCCGCTGCCAGGGCACGGCAACGGGCCTTTGACACAAGCCGGACATGGACTTTGGACAGGCATCCGGCCGGCATTTTCAACGAGAGATGCGAAATTTTGTTCCCGCGCTYCTCGCATTTTACCACCATTGCCTGTCGTGATTGCGGCGCTACCTCACTGGGCGTAGGATCGCCCTGGGGAGAGGCAAAATGTCTGTTATTTGGGCAGGTGGAACAGCCATCGTCGTTTTGGCGTTCGTCGCGGTCGTGGCCATGGATTACATGAG
>NZ_JBFUDZ010000111.1:0-4407 GCF_056404455.1 Mesorhizobium sp. P2_D1 | reverse complement strand
GCAGACCTCCAGCCGATGGGCAGGCGCGGGAAACCGGAAGAGGTAGCTGCTCTTGTGTGCTTCCTCTTGTCCGATCAGGCTAGCTTTATTACTGGAAGCTACCATCTGGTGGACGGGGCTTACACCGCCCACTAGGTGGATGGTCGCGTCAAAGCGCAGAACGACGAGCAAGCGTGGCGACCCAATTGAGCTTGTCAGCCTTCTGGGTGGCCGCAATTGGTCGCTCATGCGAGAAGCCAGGTTGCTGAGCCGAGCCGCTGGACGGCGCTATACGATTACAGGCACGGCAAGCGCAACCCAACCCCTCCGCCGCTCGTTGACCCATGTTGGTTGATCCCCAGCACTCCAACCCTTAGCCCGTTGCCGAAAAGTGGCGGGCTTTTTTGTGCACAAGAAGGGAACCTGTTGCGGAAGGTGAAGTTCTGGTCATGCTTGGTCCCCTCAACCAGGCACAGAGAAAAAGGGCCCGTCACGGCTTCCTCCGTGGCGGGTCTTTTGCTTTCCTACGGCCGGGTTGCTATGCCGCGTCTAATCAACGAGCACGATGAACGGTCTGTGCTTCGGCCGTTCGTGCCAAATGACCTGTCGCAGATCGCGCATGTCGACCATCTGGCCGCAGATTGGACATTGATAGAAATTGTCCTGTTCGTCGGAACGGTCGCCCCCGTGACGCTTACCAGGAATAGGCGGTCCAAGGTCGGATAGCTTCGTCATCTCGCTCGAACATCCTGTCGCGATAAAGGTTCCGATCGGCCGCCCGGTCGATACCGCGACTTCAGGATCGGCCGTGAAGAGATTGGCGCCACGGCCGCGTAGCTTCAGCAAGATCGAGCTGTCCATGTGGCTATGAAGCCTCCCAAGCCGAGCTCGTTGTAGACATGGCCGGTCGAGCCGGGATTGATGCCCGATATGACGACAGTCGACGCGCCGCTGTTGAATGCATAGAGCACAGCGGTGATGCCGTTCGAAAACTTCCGTGCATTGTCCAACTCGCTGTGGCGCGTGCCCATGACCGCCTCGTGCAGGGCAATGCGCTGGTACGTGCTAGACAGAACCACCACGGCAGATGCAAACTTGGTAATGAGAGCCATCCGCTCAAACGTCGCTGACGTCGGGATGTTCCGTCAAATGGTCGGCGCCAGTTGGGACGGGCTAGGGTTGGCGCGGGCCAAGCGGACATCGCGATTCTGGGTATTCTGGATCAGGATACCATGAGGAAGGTAATGATTGTGGTTCAGAGTAATGGAAAACTGGCCCGGTCGCGGCCCAGACGACCACTGGCGCCAAGGATAGCGCAAAAGCCCAAGTGCGCCCAGTTGCGTGTGCGACCGCGTTGGCGACCAGATTGAACGTCTTTTCCATTTTTACGGCTCCAACGCTCCTGCCATCGGCGCCAACAACCCGTTGGACATGCAAGCGTTCCGGATGGAACCTCCGGGTTGAGCCGCACTGGACCACCACGCTCTGTAGCCGAAGCGGTTAGCGCATTCTTGCGAACGTATTGACGGGCTTAGTCCATGATTGCCCGGCGCCGCCGTTCGTTAATAGCCCCCTATGATCGGCAGGATCTCTCCGGTGATGTAGCTCGAACATTGCGGCGATGCCAGAAAGACATAGGCCGGTGCGATTTCTTCCGGCTGTGCTGGGCGCTTCATGGGTGTTTTCGCGCCGAACTGCGAGACATCGTCAGCCTGCTTTTCAGACGGGTTGAGCGGTGTCCACACCGGCCCCGGAGCGACTGCATTGACGCGAATGCCTTTGCCGATAAGGTTGCCTGACAGGGCCCTCGTGAAGGCGTGAATACCGCCCTTGGTCATCGAGTAGTCGATCAGTTCTTTCGACCCGTCTATTCCGGTTATGGACCCCGTGTTGACGATCGCCGAGCCGGCCTTCATATACGCCACCGCCTCTTGGGCCATGTGGAAATAGCCGTAGAGGTTGGTCTTCAAGGTGGTGTCGAAATGCTCCTCAGTCAGGTCGGCAAAATCCGTTGAATGCACCTGGAATGCTGCGTTGTTTACKAGCACGTCGAGCCCTCCCAGTTGCTTGACCGTGTTGGCCACAGCTTTGCGGCAGAAGTTTCGGTCCGCGACATCTCCTCGGAKGGTGATGCAGCGGCCGCCTTCGCTTTCCACCGACTGCTTCGTTACCTCGGCGTCGCCATCCTCCGACAGATAGACGATCGCAATGTCTGCGCCTTCGCGTGCGAACAGGACGGCGACCGCACGCCCAATACCGGAATCACCTCCGGTGACCAGCGCCACCTTGCCCTCGAGCTTGCCAGAGCCGCGCCAGAACGGTGCATCGTATAGCGGAGCTGGCTTGATCTCTGCTTCATGGCCGGGTTTCGGATGATGCTGCTTTSGAAACGGCGGCGCCGGGTACTTTCGCGCGCCGGCCTGCATCGCGCCGACGGGTGTCGATTTTGGTTTCATTCGATSGTCGGCGTCGACCTTACGCTGTATGCGCCGCTGCTTTCGCASGGTCGTCGAAGTGTCGGTTTTCGTGTCGCTCGGCATCGATGTCTCCTCGGTTGCAAAGGAACAACGTGCGTTTAAGGAAAAAGTTGGCTGTGCTGACTGGAAAAAGCTCGCTGAGTGCCCGTCACTTGCAGCCTGTCTAASSGAGCCTAGAAAACCCGCCCCTACAGCCGTAGCCACGTGGGGATGCAACCAAAACCGAKTTYCSTCTGCCTTTCGCAGCCCKGGAGCGACAGCGCGCTYGGACCGGTGTCTTCATGGCCGGTAGAGCTCAAGTAGCCAAAACCATTCAGCCTCGAAGACCTTGCGGAAAAGGTGCGGGCAATTYATSGCCGATCCCTCTTTCTACCGCCCGGYGACMCYTGGCCAGGAGGGTTCTGACCGTCTGACTGRTGCGTCCGGTCATCCACTTCATCCGCAGGGCGCGTTAGTCCAACCCCTGTCTTGGGCTTCTTRTTGCCAGCCGCGTCCTGGGAGAATGCATSGGACGGGTCGGCACCGGTCTTGGCCGGATATTTTGTTGCACCGGTTTCGCGACGGTTTTGATTGAAGACATTGTTGTCGATCTCCCGTGTGATGACCGATAACAGCCCCGCTCGCTRTCAGTTCCGSCTGAAATGGAACATTCCTTGCGGCCGGTCGTTGGCCAGCAAAGGAGGCAACCGGAATGGCGAAGATCAAGAATCTCAACGATGCAATTGTCAAMGAGCCGGAGGCGGCCGGCGCCRAAATCGAGCGAAAAACCCCAAGCGGCGAAGGCGCGGGTCACGGGCAGTCCAGCCCCGAGACAGCTGGCGCACCGCCTAAAARCCCTCTCGCAGACCCCTTCCCGGCCAGACARAGCGACGCTCGGCCCATGGTCGGGCAAGACCTCTCGCCCGACCGGCAGACCCGGAGCGTAGCCATGCAGCCCAAACGTGAGCCGAGCGAAGAACCGCCGGTGGATGCGCCGACCTGGACACCTGACGTGCGAGAGCCCGATGAGCTGCCAATGCCTAACCCCGATGAGAACCGTGATCCTCCAATGCGAGCTGCGACATGAGGGAAGATGACATTCGCAACGGGGGTTGCCTCTGTGGTGCGATTCGCTTCTCGGTCAAAGGCGTTCCGCTCCGCGTTGGCCTTTGCCATTGTCAGGATTGCAGACGTGCAAGCGGCAGTGCTTTCAACTTCTTTGGAGTCTGGCCGCGATCTTCCTATGAGGGAGCCGGCGAACTCAAGACGTTTGAAGGAAGAAGCTTTTGCCCCGATTGCGGATCTCGTGTCGCTTCATTACGAGGTGACGAGGCGGAGATATCGCTCGGCGCTCTCGATCTTGCTCCCGGCGACATCATACCCGGCTACGAACTCTGGATCGGCCGGCGCGAACCTTGGTTGATGGATCTGCAGTGGGCCGAGCAGTTCGAACATGACCGAGAGCCCCACGCCATCGACGCGCCGCCACCGGAACCGGAAATTCCAGCCCCGCAGCAGCAACCGGACAAATGATTTTGCGCCGCTCGGCGGATGCCAGGACACCTTCATGCTGGCCGCAAAACGAGCGCTTCACTTTTGCAAGATCTGTTCAAACGTGCACTGCTCCGGACTCTTGTCGGGCCGCCATCGAAGGAATTTGGTGCCGTGCCGGAAGCGATCGCCGGTCACGTGATCGAAACGCACCTCTGCGACCAACTCTGGCCGCAATGGCTCCCACTGTCCGCTTCTTTCCGTGTTCCAGCGGCTGGGGCCGCCGGGCGCCTTGCCTGTAAACCCAGGAGGCGCTCGCAAAGCCTCAAGTCGTCGCGTTAGCGTTGTCCGGTCTTGCTGCGCGATTGTCGATGTAAATCCCACATGGTCTAGTTTGCCCTGATCATTGTAGAGGCCAAGCAATAAGGAGCCGACCTCGCGCGAGTTCGCAAGGTAGCGAAACCCTCCGACCACGCAATCA
>NZ_JBFUDZ010000110.1:0-4681 GCF_056404455.1 Mesorhizobium sp. P2_D1 | reverse complement strand
CCCGTCGCCGCCCCGGCTCACGCCGGGGCGGCCTATTTTTGTTTTACTCACACCACGACGAAATCGGCGTTGGTCAGCGCCAAATTGGCGGCCAGCGTGGCGAAATGGGTGGAGCCGCCAGCGGCACTGCCATTGCTGTCATAATAGAGCCAGCCGGTGTCGGTCTCGTAGATGATGTGATCGGTGCCGTCGCCGGCAAGGCCGGTGGTGTTCTTTATGAGCTGGTCCGCTGTCAGCGTGCCGTTGCCGCCAAGCGCCGCAAAGATGGCGTTGTCGACCTGGATGGTGTCATCGGCGACCGAGAAGTCGGTGATGCGGTCGACATTGGTCGAAGCATTGAGCGCCGTGGTGAAGACAAAGGTATCGTTGCCGGTGCTGCCGGACAGCGTGTCGTTACCGAGCAGGCCGTTGATGACATTCGCGCCCGAATTGCCGGTGATGACATTGGCGATCGAATTGCCGGTGCCGTTGATGTTACCGGTGCTTCGCAGCGCGAGGTTCTCCAGTTCCTGTCCCGACAGGTTGAAGGAGACATAGGCCTGCACATTGTCGGTGCCCTGGCCGTTGAGCTCGATCACCTTATCACCGGCATTGTCGACGTAGTAGGTGTCGTTGCCGGTGCTGCCGCTCATCGTATCGGCGCCGCCGAGGCCGTCGATGATGTTGTTGCCCGAATTGCCGGTGATGGTGTTGGCAATCGAATTGCCGGTGCCGTTGATCGAAGCCGAGCTGCGCAGCGCAAGGTTCTCCAGCTCCTGACCAGAGAGGTTGAAGCTGACATAGGCCTGGACATTGTCGGTGCCCTGGCCGTTGAGCTCGATGACCTGATCGCCGGCATTGTCGACATAGTAGGTGTCGTTTTCGCCGCCTCCACGCATGATGTCGGCGCCTGTGCCACCATCCAGAAGATCGGCTCCCCGGCCGCCATTCAATGTGTCGTTTCCGCCTTCGCCGTAAATTGAGTCATTGCCGTAACTCAGGTCGCTTGAACCATCACGCTCATCGCCCCAGAGCGTGTCGTTGCCGTCGTGGCCCATCAGAACATCGTTGCCGCCACGGCCACGCAATTGATTGTCAGCCGCGTTGCCATAAAGCCCGTCGTTGAACGCGGTTCCACGCGCGTTGTTCACGCCGACCAACGTGTCGTAGCCGATGAAGAGGTTGCTCTCGTCCATGTCGTGGGCAAAGCCGCCTTGCAGGTCGATCAGAACCGCGCCGCCGGCTCCGTTGTAGTTGACCCGGCCTCCCTCCGTGCCGGCCAGGAACCTTACGACATCGTTTCCGGCGCCGAGATAGAAATCCATGTAGCCGCCGAATGTGTTGGTATAGGAGGCATCGACGATGAACGTGTCGCCAAAGGCGGTGTCGTCGATGGCGTGAATGCCCGATACGCGATCGACACCACCTTGCCCATCTGCGATGGCAAAACCGATGGCATTCGATCCGGCCGCAAGGCCAGCCCGAGCCTGTGCCGTGAGGTTGGCCACGATGGCAGTCGTCGCGCCCGCATAGAGGAGTTCGACATAGTCGATGTCCGTGTTTCCGGAGGCCTGTGCAATGATCCTGTCATTGCCCTGGTCCCCCGACACCGTAGCGGCAACCGCCGTCAAGGTGTCGTTGCCGTTGCCGCCGCTCAAGAAATCGAAATCGTCCACGGTCGCCGACACGCCGCCATTGATAATATCGGCGCCGTTGTCACCCGCGAGATAGTTGCTGCCGGTTGTGCCGGTGATGGTGTCGGCGAACTGGGTGCCTTCGGCATCCTCGATGCTGGTCAGCGTATCCGTGAAGCCCCAGCCGTCAGTTACAACGCCGGTCGCCAAATTGATCGTGGCACCATGTGTGATGATGCCGCCGCCGTCGACGTCGATTCCATAGTCAAGGCTGTCGTCCCTGTAGGAAACCATATCCTCGCCGGCGCCGCCAATGATGGTGTCGGTGCCGCTTCCCGCGAACACCGTGCCGCCGTTTGATCCCAGATGGATGATGTCGTTGCCCGCCCGGGCAAACACCCAAAAGCCGTCATTTCGCATCGTTATGTTGTCTGCGAAGTGGCTGGCGTTCACCGACTCGACACTGTTGAGCGTGTCGGTGTTGCCGAGGCCGTCGGTGACGACACCAGTCTGCATGTTGATGGTCAGGCCGTTTGAGTAAGTCTCGTAAAAAACGACGTCGATGCCGTCCCCTCCATTCACCTGGTCATTGCCGCCAATCGCCATGCGAATGTAGTCGTCACCGGCCAATGCGTTGATTGTGTCGTTGCCGATCAGGTCTTGAATGTCGGGATTGATATCGTTGCCGACGGTTCCATTGATGACTGCCATTTGATCCTCCCGCTGTATGGTATTCCCCAAGGGCAACTGTATCCGAAGGTTGCATTAGAGTCATCTCATGCAAAGAACGTAGGGTCACCTTGTTCAACGCCAGCGAAGTGCCTCGCAATTCGAGTTCAACAGTATTGTTGGACAACCGCGAAGTTTTTCGAGGAAGCTTTACGGCTTCGGAGCGCCGCAGGGCGCAGCGATCACAGCGGCAGGAGCCGGAAGTCGTTGCCCTCGGGCAGCAGTTGGCCGCCATCGACGACAATGCCGGTGATGTAGCTGGCAGCGTCGGAGGCGAGGAACAGGAGCGGGTCGACCGTCATCGCACACCAGATTTCTTCAATGAARGCGTGAGGCGCCGACGCTTTCTCCTAAAGCAATTCCAGGAAAAGTGTGAAACGGTTTTCCTGGGAAAAGCGCGTAGCGCTTTCCCTTAGGGAATTGCGTCAAAACAAAGAGTTAGAGCGGTTCGCCGTTTCCGTGAAACGGTGAACTGCTCTGGAGCCAGCAACCGCACCACCCCTGCTGGGAACGGGAGCCCGTCACAAAGTCCTGGTGTGACGGGCCCCATGTGGCGGGCTGTTTTCGTTGCCTCCTCACACTACGACGAAATCGGCGTTGGTGAGCGCGAGGTTGGCGGCCACCGTGGCGAAATGGATTGAGCCGCCAGCCGCACTGCCGTTGCTGTCATAGGTGAGCCAGCCGGTGTCGGTCTCGTAGATGATGTGATCGTTGCCGTCTGCGGCAAGGCCGGTGGTGTTMTTGACGAACTGGTCCGCCGTCAGCGTGCCATTGCCGCCAAGCGCTGCAAAGATCGCATTGTCGACCTGGATGGTGTCGTCGGCGACCGAGAAGTCGGTGATGGTATCGACATTGGTCAAGGCGTCGAGCGCTGTATGGAAATGGAAAATGTCGCTGCCAGTTCCGCCGATCAGTGTATCGTTGCCCAGGTGGCCGTCGAGGATGTCGTTGCCCGCGCCGGCAGTCAGGGTGTTGTCATGCTCGCCGCCATATATCTGATCCGCAAACTGCGTACCGGTGACATTGCGGATAGTGGCTACGGTATCCGTATTCCCAAAAGAATCCGTTGCGGTATCGGCTGCCAACCCCAGTTGCGAGCCGACTCCCCAGAGATTGACGAGGATACCATGTATGGCGCCGCTGCTGACGTCGGTACTGTAGTCGACCGTGTCAAGGCCGGAATTGCCATTGATAGTGTCATTTCCACGTCCACCAATCAGCCTGTCGTCGCCTGARTTGCCGTTGATGATATCATTTCCGTCTCCGCCAATGAGCGTGTCGTTCCCGTCCYTGCCGCTTATTGTATCGTTGCCGCCTCCACCGATGAGAAYGTTCRCGAAACCATCGCCGGTCAATGTGTCGCCACCACTGCCGCCGGTCACATTCTCGATGTTGCGAATAGTATCTTCCGCGATCCCGCCGATCGTGACTTGAGCGTCAACGAACTTGGTTAGACTTACAGCAACAGCTGAGGTTTGATTGCTGTAGTCGGCCGTGTCGACACCATCTCCACCATCCATAACATCGTTGCCGAGGCCTCCTCTGAAGATGTCGTTGCCGCCGAGGCCCAAAAGTGTATTTACACCACTGTTGCCAGTGATGATGTTGGCAAGGGAATTGCCGGTGCCGTCGATGTTCGCGGATCCAGTCAGCGTCAGGTTTTCCAGGTCCTGGCCTGAGAGATCGAAGGAAATCGCGCTGTTGACCGTGTCAGTGCCCTGACCACTGGCCTCGATCACGTGATCGCCGGCATTGTCGACATAGTAGGTGTCGTTGCCGGTGCTGCCACTCATCGTATCRGCGCCGCCCATTCCGTTGATGATGTTGTTGCCACTGTTGCCGGTGATGMTGTTTGCCAGGCTATTGCCTGTGGCGTTGATCGAGGCMCCACYGCGCAGCGCGACGTTCTCGATATTGCCCTTGAAGTGGTTGCCATCGCCAAGGTTGATCGAGACATAGCCATTGACGACATCGGTGCCGTTGGCGCCGGCCGTGCTCTCGTCGACGAGATCGCCGGCATTGTCGACATAGTAGGTGTCGTTGCCGATGCCGCCCTGCATCGTGTCGGCACCACCCTTGCCATCCAGTGTGTCGTTGCCTTCAAGGCCGATCAGCGTGTTGACGCCAGCGTTGCCATTGAGAACGTTGGCGAGGGCATTGCCAGTTCCGTTGATGTTTGCCGCGGTGATCAGCGTCAGGTTTTCCAGGTCCTGGCCTGAGAGATCGAAGGAAATCGCGCTGTTGACCGTGTCAGTGCCCTGACCACTGGCCTCGATCACGTGATCGCCGGCATTGTCGACATAGTAGGTGTCGTTGCCGGTGCTGCCACTCATCGTATC
>NZ_JBFUDZ010000109.1:0-4788 GCF_056404455.1 Mesorhizobium sp. P2_D1 | reverse complement strand
GCGCTTGGCTGCGATATCCCAGAATATGCAAGGTCCAGGAAAGGTAGATCATGGCCATGCTCGGAAAGTCGCTGCCGACCTTGTCTGCGCTGTCCTTGTGGCTGAGAGCGCGCTCAAGATATTGCCGGGCCGCCACCAACTCGCCCTGAGAGAACAGACTCATCCCCTTGAACTGCAGACCTATGACGAGCGCGTTTAGGTAACCGCCCTCCTCGCCGACCCGAATTAACTCATCACTGGCCGCGAGGGCCTTAGCGAACTGACCTGAGTTGAAATGAGTGCCGAAAAGCCCGTCGAGCGCCCTGATCGTCGATTCCGGCTCGCCAAGCTTCCCGCTCAGTTCTATGGCCCGCTGATATGCGGCACTGCCCTCGCCCGTCACGTAGCCTAGCGCAGCGTAGAGCACGTCGCCCAGTTCCAGTTCGAAGCGAAGCAGCCTGCGGCTACGATCGTCGGATTCGGGCAAGAGTTTCGCGGCTTCAAGCCCCTTCCTGAAGGTACGCACCGCGTCGACTTTTGCCCAAGTCTTGGCCGCCTTCAGCCCTGCCAGCAGCCAGTAGTCAGCGGCGCGGTCGAACAGACCTGCGTCTGCGAAATGCTCAGCGAGCACTTCGGGATAGGCAAAAGCCGCGTTGTGGTCGCGCAGTTCGATACATTCGGCAATCAATCGGTGAATCTGCTGCGCGCGCTCGTGCAGCATCGTGCCTCTGGCGGCCTGCTGCAGGAGCACGTGGGTGAACGAAAAGCCCGCGCCGGCCGTCCCCCGCTCGGCGACGATCAGCCCCGTGCGCACCAGGTCGCCAACTGCGGCGCGCAACTCCGCTTCGGGCCAATCGCAGATCTCGCGCAATATGTCGAAATCGAATTCGCGGCCGATCGCCGCTGCGATCTGCGCAATTTCCTTGGCGGGCCCCAGCCTGTCGAGGCGGGCAAGCAGCGAGAACTGCAGGGAGTTCGGAATGTTGGTCGTAGGTGACAGACGTTTCGGCTGCGATACGTCCAGCCGCAATCCTGTTTCGACCACGCTCCGCGTAAGCTCTTCGATATAGAGAGGGACGCCTTCACTGCGGTCGAGCACCACCGAAACATCAGCAGCGAGCGCATTCGGACTGATGTCATGGACAATCGCTTCGGCATCCTCGCGGCCGAGCGCTTCAAGACTGATGTGATGCACGTCCTGCCCGTCGACCCACGGAACGCTTGAGTGGTTCCTGCTCGACACAAGCAACAGCGCAGGAGTCGAAGCCAGGCTGGCGACGATCTTGTCGAGAAGGTCGCGCGAGGTCGCGTCGGCCCATTGTTCATCTTCGAACAAGATCAGGATCGGGGTAGCACGCGCCAGATAACTGACCAAATCGATGAACGCTTGCTCGGCAATGTTGCGCTGTCGTTCGGCGCTTATCCCTTCAAGCCTGTCCGGCATAGTCGTCGGTAAGCCGAGCAGGCTTGAGAAGATCGCCAGCGCGACGTCGCTGGACACAGAACCTATCGACAATCCGTTGCTGAGCTTTCGCAGCTTTTCTTCCGTCGAGTCACCGTCCTCGATCGTTGCGATCCTCTGCAACTCCGCGAGGAATGGATAAAGGGTGCTGTTCTCAAAGGTCGGAGAACATTGCATGGTCAGCTGCGGAAAGCTGCGCAGGCGCTGCTGGATCTCGTTGAGCAACCGGGATTTACCGATTCCCGACTCCCCCGAGACCAACACCGCGTTGCCGCGCCTGTCGCGCACAACGGTCTCCCAGCGCTCCATCAGCAATCGCAATTCGGCATTGCGGCCGCACAGCTTGGTCATGCGCGCACGCTTTGCAAAGCGAGTCGGCACCATGCGCGCCCGTTGCACCTGCCAAACCTGGACTGGCTCGGCGAATCCCTTCAGCTCATGTTTGCCGAACGTGGTGAAATCAATCGCGCCACTCGCGGCCTCGAAGGTCGCCGCGTCGACAAGGATCGTGTTAGGCTTGGTCAGGACCTGCAGCCGTGCCGCTAGATGCGCGACGTGGCCGAAGGCGACGGTGGACACGCCGCTCGGCGCACCGACGAACTCACCCACCACGACCTGGCCGCTCGCGATACCCACCCTCACTTGCAACGGATATCCCAGACTTGCCGAGATGGTGCCAACCGCATCGACGATCTCGAGTGCCGCGAGCACGGCGAACTCGCTGTCGTCCTCGCCAGCTATTGGATAACCGAAATAGGCCTGGACGGCGTCGCCGATATAGCTGGCCGTGACACCCTTGCGGCGGCGGATGACACTGCTGCAGGTCTGCAGAAAGCTCTCGATCAGGCGTTGGAAGTCCTCGGGATCCAGGCGGTCGGCATATTCGGTTGACCCCACCATGTCGCAAAACAGAATGGTGAGATAACGCCGCTCTGCAACAGACTTCCCTGGGCTGCCGGGCAAAATCGGGCTAGCCAATGGAACCGGTGTGGTCACGGCTCTGGGACCCTCCTTGGTGCGGCGACCATGTAGCACCAGTCATGTTATCGCAAGTCCCGGCGCTCATCAGCCGCTTTCGATCGCGTCAAGTGGATCATCGCAGCTCGTCACACTGAACGTCAGCGTAGATCAAATGGTCTGCCGCGCTAAATGCCGCTTCGCTCTGATCGAAGCAGAACCGTTTGGGCACCAAGCGTATCAAGGTGCGTCGGTTGCACTCACCAGGCAGATCGACTTGGAAAGTGCGCGGCGACATCGACGGCGTCGGATCGCTCCATTTCGTGTGACCGGCAAACGAAACGTTCTCAACCAACAAGCTGGAACCGGCTGCGCTGACCGAACCGGAGATGGCCTCGGCGTTGGTACCCTTTGCTTGTTCGATGCTCGGATAGTCGCCACTTTGTGGCGGTTCCCCATTTGCCGGAATCGCGTCCGTCCTGACGGCCACATTGATCCTGATATCGTCGCGCTCCGGAACACCACCGTAGCTGTTGCGAAAGGTCCAGCTTACGCGAAGGACACGCGTCTTCGCCTCCTCTCCGGGCGGCCGAGGCAACACCTGAAGCGTGGCATCGGCGAGCGAAGAGCCTTCATCCTCCGCCTCTGGCGCCGGGCAGCTAGTGTAGAGTGGGCGGTAGCCACATTCGGAGCCACCGGCTCCCCATAGACAGTCGCTCAGCTTCCGCCAGTCCTCTGAGCTCAGGCTCGGCGCACGGGAGGACAGGTCATTGCCGGACCCTGGCAACATCCAGGGATGGATGCCACCGCTGCCGGCCGCCCAATCCGTCCGGTGTGCGGCGATCCCTGCGTAGATGATCTCTTCCTCGCGCAGCTCGAGCAATTGGACCCAGGTTGGCGACGTGACCGTCGGCTCATGCCCCACTGCGTCCGCAGCAAAACGGCGGCCCGTGATTTGTGTGGTAAGCGTGTGGCAGCTTGTGCAGTTGCCCGTTGGATCGTCGACCGTCCTGGCATGGCGAAGTTCATTGGGGTAGGTGCTGGTGTAGCCGGAGCCGACCACGCGGAACGGCGCGCCCGGCAACCGCGGCCGATGCGGTAGAAAATCTCCCAGGCTGAAGGCGGTCGATTTGGGATCGTCGGCTGAACGGAACCCTACCCTGCTCTGTGCAATGTGCGGATCGATCACATAGGGGCTTTTGTTGTCATGGCATGCATGGCACGAGATCTTGAACGTCGAATCATAGATTTTCTCCGCCGCAGTCCTTCCGACATTATCCGAATAGTTTCGCCCGCCTGGCGGAACGAAGGGCTTTGACCAGTCGAACACGCTCTGGTCCTTGCGGCCGTCGAAGAAGATAATTTCTCCGGATTTCCGATTGAACCCGATGGTGCCGAAGACAGAAAATCTCGGATCCGATCGCGTCCAGTAGGGATCGGTGCTGACCTCCTGGCTGATATTGGATTTTCTGCAGAGGAACAGCCATTCAACGTTGCCGCGCACGACCCTTACGACACGTGAGTTCAGCCCACAGTAGGTCGTGCTGCCAGTCAGCGAAGGCTTGTCGCATTTGGGCAATGTCGCCGTCCATTTCACCACCTCTCCGTTTTCGTTCCTGTGCTCGAACTCCAGCGGAGAACCTGGTTTTGTCGGATTGGGCTTGAGGTCGACGACATTGCCATCAACTTCCAGTGGGATGACCTTCATTTGTGGGCTGTCGCAATCGCCGTCGGGAATAGGACCGAACACCRCCCGCGCTTCATCGCCAGACCTGGTTATGACGTCGGTGCTCTTTAAGGCTGGCGCCCAAAAGATGTCAGGGTTCCATCGCGTAACGGCTTCGGCAAACGACTTCCCATCGAGTTCAGCCGGAGCGAAATCGACGCCGCGAGGTCGCAGCAGCTTGACAGCGGAACCGCGCGGCAATTGTGACACCGCGCAGCCGCTCGCCTTGCTGCAAACCACGTCGGCCTGATCGGAGCCTTGCCTCTCGCCGGCTCGCGGCGTCGATACAAAAGCTGCATGTCGAAGCCCGATCGTCCCGGACAGCAGGAGAAGCGCAATGCCGAGGACAGCAGCGATCAGCGCAATGGCACGCATTTCAGCCCACTGGAGCGTGCCAGTGAACCCATAGCCGATCTTTGGGCGTCATCGCTTCTTGGCTGCGACAGAGCCAGCAGCATAGTCGGCGTGGACAGTAAGCGATTGAAATCGCCAGATGTCGTCGTCGCCCTTTACAAAAGAGGCCCGGGCATCCGCCGAATAGTCAAGAACCGGTGCTGGAGAGTGGGAGTCCTGCAGAGTGACCAGGACTATCGATTTGGTATTCACTGTCTTACCGTCAACCACATCGAACAAGGTGTTGGTCACGAGATGCCGAGTCTGGAGC
>NZ_JBFUDZ010000108.1:0-4893 GCF_056404455.1 Mesorhizobium sp. P2_D1 | reverse complement strand
ACGCAATGATTGTCGCTCAAGGTACACGGCCCGCATCTGTGATTTCCTGCGGCTCCTGAAAAAGCGAAAGCCCGGCTGGGTCGAGCCGGGCTTCCTGCGATGGCTGGTGTAGATTAGCCACCACGATGGGAGGTCGCGTCAGGCGGCGTAGCCGCCATAACCACGGGCAACTGCGTGTACACCCGCGGTCGGCTCGAGATCCGGCCACAGGATGCCGGAAGCCTGGGCAAATTCGACCAGCGCACGGCGCGCCTGCTCGATGGTCACATAACCCGGAACCGCGAGATCACATGCCTTCATCGCGTTGCGATAAAGCGGGCCGCGGCGGGAAGTCGTCCAATCGGTCAGGAAATCGTGCATTTCGGCCAGCGAGGCAATCTCGCGCTTGAAGCCAAGGCCGACGGTCAGTGCGACCGGTGAATGAAACAGCTTGTCGTGCATGAAACGGGCTCCTGATTTATCGCAGCGCCAGGAGAGATATCCGGGCTGGTCCACGAACGGGACGCGGTGAAACGCGCCGCGCGGCAGGAGGTTCCAGGCCGAGCGCTTTTATATGAAGGCGGCGATCATCCTTTGATCGCGATGCCCGCACGAGCGCTATGAGCGATCGGCGGATTGTCGTGTGAGGCTGGTCGGCATCCGCCAGGACCTTGCTTCACTCGCTACTGGAGCCTCGCGTGTCTCACGCTGCCTCGACAGGCGAAGAACTGCCGCAAGCCTGTTTCCCAGCGAGACGCCGGGCTTTTCAACCAAAAGGTGCGCGACCAGCGCCATCAGGAGCAGAAGCACCATCGCCATCACGATCACAAGCCAATACTGGGTGGCGTTATCCAAGGCGAAGGTCCGCACGGGCGTGATGGAAAATATCGCGACGAAGGCAAGCCCCTGCAAGAGAAAGATGCCATAGCTGATCTCGCCCAGTCGCACTGAACGGTTGGCAGTCAGAAGGCCAAAGAAATCGGCGCCCGAGACGATCAGGAAGAAGGCACCGGTGCACAGCAGCATCGGTCCCGGCGCGTAAGCAACCCTATAGGTGGCAAAAACATACACCAGCAGCGCCAGGGCGATGGCGGACAGGACGTGCCGGTGCACCTTCACCAGCAGGGCGTTTGCTTCAAGCGTCGCGCACAACATGCCCCCTGCGAAAAGTCCCAGATAGCTGTAGGCGCCGCTGCCTCCACTCATTGACATGACAATGGAAAAAGCCAGCAGGACGGCCGGCAATCCTATGCGGGTAACCGGGTGCCGGCTGAATATGGCTGCGATCGGCAGGCTGAAATAGAACAGCCATTCATAGGGCAAGGTCCAGGTTACGCAGGCCAAGACGCAGACGCGGGCACTCGAAAGCGGGATATAGCCAAAGACACCAAACAGCAGATTGAAAAATGCCCGCTCGTAGGTCGCGAAGGTCGAATAATCGATCCGGCCGTCAACGACCTCCAAGGCCATCGCCACGCCGACGGCCAAAATGTAGAGCGGCCCGATCCTGAAAGCCCGCTTGAGCAACAGGGTCGGAAAATCCACGGAGGCCTTTGCCGATAGCAGTTTCCCCCAAAACAGATAGGCGGAGATGATGAAGAAGAAGGACACCCCCATTTGTCCCAACAGGCCGTAGAAAGCGGAGGGCGGATACTTCCATGCGCCGGTCGTCAGGAATTCATGGTAGATGACGGCGTGGTGGAGTGCGACGGCAAGCGCCAGATAGCCACGCATTCCGTCGATCGCCCGGACCCTGGCCGCGGTCGATTCGAAGCCGACACGCTGAAACAGCGGCAAGCCTGCTAGCGGCCAAAGCAGCGCGACGACCACAAAGGCGGGCCAGAGATCATAAAGTCCAATCACGATTGCTCCGAGCCGATGCGCACAGCCTGCTGAGTCCCTGTTGGACTATGCAACCTTGCCCAGCGCCGGCACAAGCGTTCGCCACGATCCGCTTGATGCTTCCCGCTGCGGCTAGCCGAACAATCGCTGACCTGCCTGACCCAAGGCATCGAGCGCAACGACAACCGGATCGGGAATTCTGGAGGCATTGGCCGATTGCGCTTGACGTGTGGCCCCTATCGCCGCACGAGCGCGTTTGCTTCAGCCAATGTGGCCAGCACTTGCTCGACTTTCTGCGCCGAGGCGTCCGTGCGCTCGATGTGCCGCATCACCTGCTGCGTCAGCATCGCAAGCCTTGCGGCGCGATATACGTCGCCGTTTCTCGCGGTTTCAAGGTTGAAGGTCGCGATCATCATGGCAACAATCCCAAAATCATGGAGCACTACGATGCCGGTGGATCGATCTTCGTCAGGCGCTCTCTGGCCTCGATCACACGCCGCTGAGCGGCCCGTATTCTGCCGCAGAGCGCGAGATTGATCCCGACTCCGCAGTCCTCATCCAGCATTTCCTTGGCGCGCCTGAGGGCGGACTCCGCCCGCTTGACGCGCTGTCTGGCCTTGGCCAGTTCCAAGATCATGAGATCGGCCATTGCGCCGCGTCCACTGTGCTCCGGGGTGTACATCATGAAGTGCTAACTCATGAAGGAGCGGATCGTTCCCCGTTGAGGTCTGGCACCGAGATCACGAATAGAGTCTTCGTTGCCACGAACCCTTCAACGGAGATCTCTTCCCCATGACAGTGAGACCACAATGGCGGGCTTTCTATTGCCCCGCCGTCAGGACGAGCGTGCGCACTCTTGCCTTGGTTCGCTTCAGGCAATGCTCTGGAATATCCGGCCACGTCGCCTCGGCGCATTCTTTCCCTGTGACCGCAAAAGTTTCGCCAGGCTGCACGTTCGCGGCTTGGGTAGCGGTGGTTGAGGTGAAGAGCACTGTCTGCGTGATGAGCGCCGCGACGGCGGCGACCTGGATCAGGACGGTAGCTAGGGCGATTTTCTTGAGCACGCGAGGAAACGCTCCACCCCGCTCCTGGTTCCTCCGGCTTGTGATTTTCGTTCAGATTGGCCCACTCCCTTACGGTGTGGACTTTTCTGCTTGAGCAGGCCAGCCAAGCAGGGAAAGAAGCAGGGAGACCTAAGCTAGTCAGAAATCACCAGCGATTTCAACGCGTCGTCGAACGATGGTGGCGGGCCACGAACGATGAAAATGGGCACTATGTCTACGCTAAAGCGCTCTAGAATGACCGGAAATCGTTTCTCGTCGAACACCTTATAGCGAATCTTAGGGTCGGCCTCTTTCATAACTCCGATCAAGCCGATTCCCACCCGACCTGCCTTTCGCATGGCGTCCTTCGAAAAGCCCTCGTTGCTGCATATCAAGGTGACATCCGCGGCAAGATCGCGACGCTTTGAATCGGCRGCATCGATGACGGCAATCCCTATTCGCCGCCGTTTGTGCGAGTCGTAGTCCTTGCATTCGATCAGGATCTGCCTCGTCACGCCGTCCACGGTGCCTGCGATCAGTACGTCGACCTCCCTAAGGCCATCCGGCCCTTTTACCCACTCGCCGACCTTCACCTCGGCGGAAGGATCGAACTGCTTCGCCACGTCGGCAACGACTTGTTCATAGGCCCTTCCGAGCTTGGCCATGCGGAGGTTTCCTTGGTTGTCCGTGCCCGAAAATGGCTCACCAATGCATGGCGCTTGCCTCGTCAGGGCGCTGCTGCATTTTCAGGTTTGCAAGGCGGTTGGCCTTTGAAGTCGCGAGCAAGGCACCCATACTTGTCGAACGTCTGCCCGGTTTCCCTCGCGGCTTTGGCCATACCGCAGGCCGAAATGGCCAGGCAGGAGAGCAGAGCAATCGCGGTTCTCATAACGAGCATCGATTCATGTCTGCGCCTCATTTTCCGTCCTTTTACGATGCCCGAATTGCCAGAGGTTGACCTTGATCAGCGCCGGGGTCAACCGTCCCGAAGACGCACACGATTGAGCATCGTCGCACATTTCGGCGCTTGCCATCCCTTCGTTGCGGCGACCCTTCAAACGGAGTTCGCCAATGGCTAGATCGAAACCGTCCAAGCAATTATCGCAGGCTGAAATCGAGCGCTTTCTCGTGGCAGCGAAAGCGCTGCATTGGAGCATCGTGAAGCCGTTCATATCGCCACACTGCGAGCACTACCGCGCTACGCCTGTCTTGCATGAGGGGCTGTTGAAGGCCGTGCGGGAAGTGACGGGAAGGAAGTCGAGTTTATCCCATGGAATGTGACGGGTCCGGTGCGATGCCCCCGGCTGAGTAGCGCGCGGGCTGGGACTTCAGTCTTAGTCCCGCCAATAGGCTTAATTGCGAAGTTTCTAATATGCCCATAGTTTTGGCAGCGCGGGGAACGCAACCCCTTCCCGCAGTGACCGGTGCGGCTTTCGCATCCCCAAGATAGCCCCAAGGCCGCACCGGCCATCGTATCAAGAACGGGTCGCACGGACGGTCGGGCTTGTTTGCCGAATCGTGGAAGGCAGTCCCAAGTGCTCTCAACTGTTTTACGGGAAAAGCTGGTGTGCGAATGCGGTCGCACCGGTTATCTGAAACTACGAGAAGACGATCAGCCCCTCAGCGGGACCTGGGAATCCTACAGCCTGGAGGGGTTCAATGGCGGCAGCCTGACGATCACCAGTTGCGGAAATATTCCGGGCGACAAGTTGGCCTATCTCCGTCCTTTGTGTCCTCAATGCAGCCAGTGGGGCAAGGTGAAGTATGCCAGCCGGACCTGAGCCCGAACGGACCACTTACATCGTTGGCGTGTTTGAGAAGCCGCATTGGCGGACAGTGCTGACCACCAAGGACAAGGCCGAAGCAGAGGCGCTAGAACAGGCGATGGCCCAGGACGACGTTAAGGCGCGGATCGAGGAAATCACGCCGAAGCCGAAGCGGGCGGTAGGCTTTGAGTGATGGTGAGAAGTCTAGCCAGCACCGCCACCGTGATTGCAACGATAGCTGCCGCTATCGTGCTGACATTTAT
>NZ_JBFUDZ010000107.1:0-4965 GCF_056404455.1 Mesorhizobium sp. P2_D1 | reverse complement strand
CATATGAGCAGAAAACGCAGCAATCACCCGCTAAGGGCTTTAAGATTACGCCGCAGTTCTTGCATTCGTAGAAGTGAACGCAAGCGTCGGTCGGCATCGTTTCCACAGACTGATGGCCGCACTCTGGGCAAGTAAGGGTGCTCTCAAGCTTCATTGCCACTCCCATGCATTGCACCAAGCGTAGTGGAGGTCAGGGTCTGATGCGACAAACGCGGCGTCAAATTTCAAACTGAGCCACTACCCTGAGCAGTCTGGCTAGCGCTGTTAGGCCCTTTTCGCTATTCTCGTACAGCGCCGCGCGCCCTTTTTGGCCGCGCAAAGTTTGAAGGTCATGGACGGAAGGACGCTTCTCATACTCGGCCTTGGCATAGTCGCCCTGCTGATCCTGGGATTCTGCGCAATACCATCGTGATGTTCGAGCAGGCCCTGGTCTGCAACGTCTTCAATGCAGCAATTACAGTTCGGCCATATCGATCCGGCGGGTTTCCATTATGCCGTCAACCTCCGGCTGACATGAACGCTCGCGTTGCGATGGTGTCGGCAAGCAGTATGGCAAAGATCGCGAAAAGATAAAAAATCGAGAAGGCAAACAGCGCCTTTGCAGGCTTCATCTCCTTGTCGGGAACCACCAGAACCTTCCAGGCGTGCCAGATGAACCCCGCGCCCAATGCGGCCGAGGCAATTCCATAGAACCCGCTCGCGAATCCGAACGCCCAGGGCAGCACGCCGATCGGCGCCAGCAGCAGTGAATAGGCGAACATCTGTTTTCTGGTCGAGGCCTGACCGGCAACGTTCGGCATCATCGGGATGCCGGCAGCGGCGTAGTCGCCGACCTTGAACAGCGCGAGGGCCCAGAAATGCGGCGGCGTCCACAGAAAGATGATCAGAAACAGGATGACGCTTTCAGCGCTGACGGCGCCGGTTGCGGCCGCCCAGCCAATGACAGGAGGAAGGGCACCCGCCGCGCCGCCGATGACGATGTTCTGCGGCGTCGAGCGCTTCAGCCACATCGTATAGATGACGACGTAGAAGAAGATGGTGAAGGCCAGCAGCGATGCGGCAAGCCAGTCCACAAGCACGCCGAGCGTCATGACCGAAAGCGCGGAGAGCACCAGGCCGAAGCCGAGAGCTTCACCCGGCGTGACGCGGCCCGACGGAACAGGCCGCTTTGACGTGCGCGACATCAGCGCGTCGATGTCCGCGTCGTACCACATGTTGAGGGCCCCGGCCGCTCCTGCGCCGATCGCGATCGCACCGATTGCAATCACGGCGATGACCGGGTTCATCGCGCCAGGCGCCGCCATCAGGCCAACGAAGGCGGTGAATACGGCAAGCGCCATGACCCGCGGCTTCAAAAGCGCGAAGAAATCACCCGCCGTCGCTTCCGAGAGACGGATGCCGGTGTCCTTGAGGCGGTTTTCCCTAGTCGACATCTCGGACCGATGGATGCGCGCGGGCGAGCCAGGTCACTTGGAGAACGTTTTCAGATAAGCAATGACGTTGGCCACGTCTGCATCGTTCTTGAGGCCGGGAAACGCCATCTTGGTCCCTTTGACCATGGCCTTGGGATCGTGAAGATAGGTGGTCAGTGTTGGTTCGTCCCATTTGACGCCGGATTTGCCGGCCGCGATCATGGCATCGGAATATTTGAAATCCGGATGCGTCCCGGCGACGCGGCCGATGACGCCATGCAGCGATGGACCGATCTTGTTCTTGTCCTCGTCTGCTACGTGGCAGACCTTGCATTTGGTGAAGACCTTCTCGCCAGCCGCAGCATCCTGAGCCTGCGATGGATTGGCAACGAAGGTTGCAACAGACACGACGGCGAAAAACGCGACCAAACGCATGACTTTTCCTCCCTGATCGTACAAATGTGCCTGAGATAATCTGCGCATACCGGGGCCACCAGCAACGCGCCTTGCACGGCAGAACAGATTATCGGATTCTCCCCCAAATGGAATTGCGGCACCTATGTACCACGGATTCTGGCCGGCGGGTAGAAGAGGTCGGCTGCGCAAAGGTTTAGGTCGTCTGCAGCGGCTCAGGGTACGTGCGTGTTGCAGCTGCCGGCAACCTGGCTGACGGCTTCATCGAACCCCGCGAGGTCAAAATCGGCCTCCCCTCTCCCCGACAGCAACCCGAACCGCCAGGAAAGCTGGAGCCGGTTTGCGGCGCCGAGCCGTTTGATGCCGTCGGCGCCGTCGCGCATCAGCCTGCGTCCGCGCGGCCCGACCGACCAGCTTTCATCGAACTTGCCGCCCTGGTCGAGCGTGACCGACACAGTGATCTTCCGGCTGGCCGAGACGGTGTCGTTCAGTTGCAGCCATTCGGTCCAGCGCGGTTCGCTGTCTGCCCGGCAACCAATGGTCAGGATCGGGCTGTAGCTCAACGCGCCGCCGCCTGTGATCAGCTTGTTGGTGGCATAGAGCGATGCCGTGACGAGACCGTCCTCGGCCGTTTCGAACCGCCAATTGTCAAGCACCGTATCGGCGCGGGCAATGCCGCAGACCGAAACGAGGACCAGCGCCATTGCCGAGGCGTGTCCCACTTCGACGAACAGTCTCAACGCGCGTCTCCGACGACCCAAGCGGCTTGCGATAGAAGATAATCATCAAAGCTTCGTATCACCACTGGCCACCACCCGCGAAGCGTTCCGGCTGTTGCAGCTTAGCAACGAAAAAGGCCGCCTCAAAGGGCGGCCTTCGTCGGTTCTACGGAGCGCCGGGCTTATTCGGCGTCCTTGGCGGCCTTCTTCTTCGGCGCGGCCTTCTTCTTGGGCTCTTCCGCGTCGTCGGCCTTCTTGTCGTCAGCCTTCTTGGCCGCGGCCTTCTTCGCCGGCTTCGCCTTGACGGCGGTGTCGGTCTCCTCGTCGTCGGCCATCAGCTCTTCCTTGCTGACCTTAACATCGGTGACCGAGATCTGGCCGAGCAGATGGTCGACCACCTTCTCCTCGAACATCGGCGCCCGCAGCGTGTTCAACGCTTCCGGGTTGCTGCGGTAGAACTCGAAGACTTCCTGCTGCTGGTTGGCCGGATAGCGCCGGACCTGCTCGAACAGGCCGCGCTGCAGCTCCTCGTCCGACACCGTGACGCCGGCCTTCTCGCCGATTTCAGCCAGCACCAGGCCAAGACGCACGCGGCGCTCGGCAAGACGCAGATATTCGGCACGTGCCTCTTCTTCCGTCGTCTCTTCGTCGGCGAAGGTGCGGCCGGCCGCTTCCAGGTCGCGATTGACCTGGGCCCAGATGTTGTTGAACTCGGCGTCGACGAGCTTCGACGGCGCCTCGAACGAATAGGACGCGTCGAGCTGGTCGAGCAGCTGGCGCTTGACCTTCTGGCGCGTCATGGCGCCGAACTGGTTTTCGATCTGGCCACGCACGACGTCGCGCAGGCGCTCCAGCGATTCCAGGCCAAGGTTCTTGGCGGTCTCGTCGTTGATTTCCAGTTCGCCGGGCTGGGACACTTCCTTGACGGTGACGTCGAAGGTCGCTTCCTTGCCGGCAAGATGCGCCGCCTGGTAGTTTTCCGGGAAGGTTACGGTGATCTGTTTTTCGTCACCGGCCTTGGCGCCGACCAGCTGATCCTCGAAGCCCGGGATGAACTCCTTCGAGCCCAGCACCAGCGGCTGATCGGTGCCGGCGCCGCCATTGAAGGCCTCGCCGTCGATCTTGCCGACATAGTCGATGGTGACGCGGTCGCCATTGGCGGCCTTGCCGCTCTTCGGCTCGTAGCTGCGTGCCGATTCGGCAACGCGCTGGACCTGCTCGTCGATCTCGGTGTCCGGCACGTCGAACACCTGGCGCGTCACCTTGATGTCGGAGAAATCCTTGATCTCGATCGCCGGAATGATCTCGTAGTTGAGGCGGAACTCGAAGTCGGCGCCGCCGGCCAGGATCTTCTCGGCCTCCTTCTCGTCCTCGGTCATGATGACTTCGGGCTGCATGGCAGCTTTTTCGCCACGCCCGGTAATGATCGTGCGGGTCGAATCATTGAGGATTTCGTTGACCACTTCGGCCATGAACGACTTGCCGTAGACCTTGCGCAGGTGCTGCACCGGCACCTTGCCGGGGCGGAAGCCGTTGATGCGGACCTTGTTCCTGGCGTCCGAAAGCCGCGCCATCAGCTTGGCTTCCATGTCACCGGCCGGCACGGTGACCTTGATCTCGCGCTTGAGACCGGAGTTGAGTGTTTCGGTGACCTGCATCGTAAAACCTTTGTTTTCACCAATGAGACTGCCACGGCCTCTGCCGCTCACAGCCTGCCGGTATAATCTTGCCGGGAATGGCTTTTGGTACGGAACCTGGCGATTTGACCGAAAATACGGCTCAAACTCTTCCAAACTGCGTTCCAAAATGTGAATAAGTTCTTGTTTTTCCTACTTCTTATCACATTTTGCAGAAGCGGATCGTCGCGTCCCGTCACATTCGACACGCCTTTTGTCACAGGCGGGGCTATTTTTCAACCATCTTCGCATTTCGGCGAACAACCAACATTTTGGCCCCGACCCGACCTTGTTCCTGACCCCAACACTTGTTCCCGACATTGACAGAATGATGGCTACATGGGATTGCCGGTCCATGCGGATGTGGCGGAACTGGTAGACGCCCTGGATTTAGGTTCCAGTGCCGAAAGGCGTGGGGGTTCGAGTCCCTTCATCCGCACCAATTTTATCGCCAATGACCGCTCCGAATGAAATCCAACTTTCAAAGAAGGCTCTTGAAATAGGTTGTTGACAGGTTCTTACTTGCAGCAGGCAGGTTGGGGCTCTGTCGGGCTGTGCGTGTAGCTTCTCTAGTTCTGGCGGTAGGGTCACTTGTCGCGGCAGCAACATGTAAGGTTGAGGCCCTAGAATACACGCCTGTTTCGTCTCCAGGGCAGCAGCCGTTTCTTGTTGTTTCCGGCGAGTTCAACGACAATGAACCCCTGAACGCTTTTAGTAACGCGGTTGTGAGCAGCGGGGCCAGGA
>NZ_JBFUDZ010000106.1:0-5337 GCF_056404455.1 Mesorhizobium sp. P2_D1 | reverse complement strand
CTTGCCGGCCTGTTCGAGATCGCCACCGACAAGTCGGCGCGCAACAAGGGCCACGGCCGCAACCTGATCCTGTCGGCGCTGAAATGGGCGCGGCTGCGTGGCGCTCGCGAAGCCTGGCTGCAGGTCGAGGCCGGCAATGTGCCCGCGCTGGCACTCTATCGATCGCTCGGCTTCGACGAGGTCTATCGCTACCACTATCGCCGGCCGCCTGTTCAGGAGTGAAATTGGGCATGAGTGATGTGACGATCGCCGGCAAGCGCCTGCTGCTGGTCGCCGCCTGTGCGCTGGTCGATGCCGATGGCCGGGTGCTGCTGGCACAGCGCCCCAAGGGCAAGCAACTTGCCGGCCTGTGGGAATTTCCCGGTGGCAAGGTCGAGCCCGGCGAGACGCCGGAACAATGCATCATCCGCGAACTGCACGAGGAAATCGGCATCGAGACCGACATTCCCTGCCTTGCGCCGCTCACCTTCGCCAGTCATTCCTATGACGATTTCCACCTGCTTATGCCGCTGTTCATCTGCCGCCGCTTCCGCGGTATCGCCCAACCCAGGGAGGGGCAGGCGCTGAAATGGGTGCGGCCAAAGCAGATGCGCGACTATCCGATGCCGCCGGCGGACGCGCCGCTGATCCCGTTCCTGATCGATCTCCTCTAGGGACGCCTTCCGCCTGCCGTGTCGAAGCGCTGTATCAGTCAGCGTTAATGGAAGATTTATCTCGCCGTGAAAAAGTGAAGCATGGTCGTTTCGTGGCCGTGCCGCCGATTCGCTGGGGAGCGATAGAATGAACCTGGACAGGGATTGGGACTCGATCCGGCCCGATCGCGCCTTTCGCGCCGCCGACGCGGGCATGGGCATCTTGCGCATCACGCTTCTGTTCGGTTCGGCCGCGGTGGCGCTGGCGCTGATCGCCGCGCCTTTCCTCGACAGCCAGACACGCTCGCTGTCGGCCCGCGACGATTTTGCCAGCGGGCTCGACATGACGGCCACCGGCTCGGTCAGCCATCGCGAAACCTATACGGTGCGCCGCAGTGTGCTGCAGCCGGAGCCCAGTTCGGTCTGCATCATCAGGTCCAATGGCAGAAGCAGCGGCGACTGCTGACATGGTTAAGAGATTCGACAAGGGCGGCGGTTTCACCGCCTGTTAAGCCTTTGCCGTTAACCTTTCTTAACAGATCGGCGGTAAGGTTCTGGCCAGAGGGGTTTAGGTCATGAATGCAGTGCTGCTTCGTTTTCTGAAGGACGAGACCGGCGCCACGGCTGTCGAATATGCCCTGATCATCGGTGTACTGTCGTTGACCATCATTGGCGGCATCAGCCAGGTTTTCAACGCAATCACCTGGCTGTTCAGCGACAATACCAGCAGGCTTGTCAACGCCCTCGGGCCCTGAGGTAGCCGTCCGCGCCTGCGGGCCGGTTCACTGCCCGTCGGGAGCCTCCAGTATTGTCTTCAGCGAGACCTTGGCCGACCCGGGCTTCAGCGGCTTTTGCTGCGATGCGTCGGGCGCCCAGCCGGACATCCAGACGATCGAGAAACTTGCCCTCACGCGGCCATCGGGGTCGGAAAACCGCTCGGCGTAGATTTCCGCCGCGCGGGCAAACAGCTTGCGCGAGCCCGGCCGCCGGCTGCGCTCGGTGAGCGCACTGGTTTCGCCCATGGCCCGCAGATCCGCAATCAGGCTGAACAGGCTGGCATAGCGCACCGTCACCGTCTCGACATCGGCGACCGGCAGGGCGAGACCGGCACGCTGCAGAAGCGCACCGGCATCGCGCACGTCGGTGAACGGGATGACACGCGGGCTGGCGCCGCCATAGAGCTCGGTCTCGGCCGCAAGCAGGCTTTCGCGCAACTCGAAAAGCGTCCCGGCGCCTGCAAAGGCGCCGAGGAAAAGCCCGTCCGGCCGCAGCGCGCGGCGGATCTGGATCAGCATGCCGGGGATGTCGTTCATCGCCTGCAGCGACAGAAGGGAGWCCGCCAGATCGAGGCTTTCCGGTTCGAACGGCACGGTTTCGAGTGGTGCGATCAAGCCGGCGCTCCCATTCAGGAAAGCCGGGTCCGTCTCGACGCGGACAATGTCGGCGACCTTGCCGCTCTCGGCGAGCATTTCGGCTGCCGCCGCCGTCTGGCAAAACAGCACCGCGGCCTTGCCGAACCGGCGCTCGACGGCAGCCAGTCGATCGGCAAGGTCCTCGGCCGTGCGGCGCATGAGGAAATCGGCACCGTCAACGGGATGGGCGAGCGCGCGCCGCTTGTGCGCCAGCCAAAGCGAAATATCCATTATCGGCAGCAACGGGCAAATCCTTGTTTGTCCACGCTCTGAGATTGTTCATATAGTGGCGCGCAGGACCAACCACGTGGCCGATCCGATGCCCAAGATCAAGCCCATCGAGATCAAGAGCCTGGCCCGATCGGCCCTCGGCTGGCCGGCGCGCATCCTGTTTCCGCCGGTCTGCGCCGGCTGCCGCCGGCATGTCTCGCAACCCGGCGTCCTGTGTGGCGGCTGCTGGCCGAAGTTGCGGCTGCTGGAACGGCCATGGTGTCCGGTGATGGGCACGCCGTTCACCCACCATATGGGCGAGGGCTTTCTATCCGCCGAGGCGATCGCCGATCCGCCGCCCTTCGAGCGGGCGCGGGCCGCCGTCGCCTATTCCGGCGTCGCCCGCCAGATGGTGCAAGGATTGAAATACCAGGATCGCACGGATCTCGCGCCATGGATGGCGCGCTGGATGGTGCGCGCCGGCGCCGACCTCATCGCCGAGGCGGATGTGGTGGTGCCGGTGCCGCTGCACTGGCGGCGCTTTTTCAGGCGGCGCTTCAACCAGTCGGCGGAACTGGCGAGGGCGGTCTCCGTGCTCAGCCAATTGCCCTTCGCGCCTTCGGCGGTGCGGCGCGTCAAACTCACCCGCCAGCAGGTTGGGCTGGAGAGGCAGGAGCGCGAGGAGAATGTGCGGGCCGCCTTTCGCGTGCCCGCCGAGGCGGAGATCGAGATTGCCGGCCGCAGGGTGCTTTTGATCGACGACGTCTACACCACGGGCGCCACCGTTCGGGCGGCAACCAAGGCGCTGAAAAGAGGTGGCGCCGGTGCCGTCGACGTGCTGACCTTCGCCCGTGTGTTGCCGGGGGACTTTCGGGCGGACGAGTCCGCGACTATATAAGTCGGCAACGAACTGCGGAAATTCGTCATGGCCGATGTCACCATCTACACCCGCATGATGTGCGGCTATTGCACGGCAGCCAAGCGGCTGCTCGAGCGCAAGGGCGTCGCCTTTACCGAGCACGACGCCTCCTTCTCGCCCGAACTGCGCCAGGAAATGATTTCCCGCGCTCACGGCCGCGCGACCTTTCCGCAGATTTTCATCGGCGATACGCATGTCGGCGGCTGCGATGACCTGCACGAGCTGGAAGCCGAAGGCCGGCTCGACAAAATGCTCGCCAACGGCGCAACGATTTGAGGGGATATGACGATGGGTGTTTTCAAGGCCGCTGCGATCCAGATGCGTTCAGGCGAGAGCCCCGAGCGCAACGCTGTCGATCTCGAACGGCTGGTGCGTGAAGCCGCCGGCCAAGGTGCGACCTACATCCAGACGCCGGAAATGACCGGGGCGCTGATCCGCGACAAGGAGGCGCGTGCCGCCTCCTTCACCTCGGAGGACAAGGACATCGTGGTGGCGACCGCGTGCAAACTGGCGAGCGAGCTTGGCGTCTTCCTGCATATCGGCTCGACCGCCATCCTGCGCGCCGACGGCAAGCTCGCCAATAGGGCGCTGCTGTTCGGCCCGGACGGCGCCACGCTCGCCACCTATGACAAGATCCACATGTTCGACGTCGATCTCGACAATGGCGAGAGCTGGCGCGAATCCGCCGCCTACGAGCCGGGCACCGAGGCTGTCGTGACCGAGATCGCAGGCGCGAAACTGGGATTCGCCGTTTGCTACGATCTGCGCTTTCCGCAATTGTTCCGCGCCGAGGCGCTGGCCGGCGCCGACCTGCTTTCCGTGCCCGCCGCCTTCACCCGCCAGACGGGCGAGGCGCACTGGCACGTGCTGCTCAGGGCACGCGCCATCGAGAACGGCGCCTATGTCGTTGCCGCCGCGCAAGGCGGCCTGCATGAGGACGGCCGCGAGACCTATGGCCATTCGCTGMTCGTCGACCCGTGGGGCCGCATCATCGCCGAAGCCGCGCATGACGAGCCGGCGGTGATCGTTGCCGAGATCGATCCGGCGCAGTCGGCCGCGGCGCGCAAGAAGATCCCCAATCTCAAGAATGCGCGGGATTTCGCCGTCAATGCCGGCGTGGGCGAGGCGCCGCGTCTCAGGGGTGCGGCCTCTTGATCCGGTTTGCCCTGATTTGCGAGCATGACCACGAATTCGAGGGCTGGTTTCGGAGCAACGAGGATTTCGACACCCAGAAGAAGCGCGGTTTCGTCGATTGCCCGACCTGCGGTTCGCACAAGGTGCAAAAGGCCCTGATGGCGCCGGCCGTGTCCACGGCGCGCAAGCAGGAGACGATAGCGCTCGCCATGGGCGAAGCGCAGAAGCAGGCCCTGGCGCAGCTCAAGGCGATGGCCGAGAAGGTGCGCGAGAATGCCGACTATGTCGGCGACAAGTTTGCCGAGGAAGCGCGCAAGATCCATTTCGGCGAAAGCGACGCGCGCGGCATCTATGGCGAGGCGACGCTGGACGAGGCCAAGAGCCTTGCCGAGGACGGCGTCGAGTTCATGCCGATTCCGGTGTTTCCGGACGACCGCCACTGAGCTTCTAGCTCACGCTCCCGATCAATTTCTCAAGCAGCCGTGACAGCGTTTCCCGTTCCGACGGCGTCAGGCTCGCGAGGATCTGATGCTCGTTGGCAACGTGGGCGCTGACAGCCTCGTCGATCAGCGCGAGACCCTTTTCGGTCAGCCGCACGACAATGCCGCGCCGATCGTTGGGGTGCGGCCCGCGCAGGATCAATCCGGACGTTTCGAGCCGGTCGAGCCGGTTGGTCATGGCGCCCGACGTCACCATCGTCGCTTCATAGAGAGCGGTCGGCGTCAACGCGTAGGGTGATCCCGCGCGGCGCAGCGTCGCCAGCACGTCGAACTCCCCGGACTGCAGCCCGTACCGGGCAAAGAGCGGAGCGAGGCGCTCGCGGGCGATCAGCGAGGCGGCCTCGTTCAGCCGCCCGAGCACCGCCATCGGCGAGACATCCAGATCCGGCCGCTCCCGCTTCCATTGCTCGATCGCTCTTGCTGCTCTGTCCAACTGCCTCACCATCATATATCTTGACGTTAAGAATCTTTCCATTATTTTACCTCAAGATGCAATGCCGGCCAAGGGCCGCGCACGACGGGGGCTCGAT
>NZ_JBFUDZ010000105.1:0-5382 GCF_056404455.1 Mesorhizobium sp. P2_D1 | reverse complement strand
CTTCTACGAATGCAAGAACTGCGGCGTAATCTTAAAGCCCTTAGCGGGTGATTGCTGCGTTTTCTGCTCATATGCCGATCTGCCATGCCCGCCGCTTCAGGAGGATGGCCAAGCCAACCGCACTGAAGGCCAGAAGCGCCCGCCGATGTGATCGGGCAACGTCGTCCACGTTATGCGCATCGCCGCCGGCGAGGAGGCCGACGACATCAAACTGAGACGCTACCCGCCGGAGCCCTTCTGACAAAGGGCGACAAGTCCCTGGCAAGAGAGTATGTTGATTCCGGTGCAGGTCGCGGTTTTGCGTGGCCAGTCTCGCAGAACGACAGCACCGCTAAACCGCGACCTTACCGGACCTGGTCTGGAGGGAATGGTCATGGCAAGCTTTCATGTGATCGCAGGCGCCAGCGAGACGCTGGAACATACCAAAATTCGAAAAATCGGTGTTTCCGACCTTTTCGACGCGCTCAAACGGGGCGTCGACGATTTCATGGTCAAACCGTCGCACATCGTTTTTCTCTGCCTGATCTATCCGCTCGTGGGTGTCGTGCTCGCCGCCTGGACTTCGGGCGCCAATGCGTTGCCTTTGTTGTTTCCGCTGGTCTCCGGTTTCGCGCTGATTGGCCCCTTCGCGGCGATCGGCCTCTATGAAATCAGCCGCAGGCGGGAAGTCGGTCTCGACACCTCCTGGAGACACGCTTTCGAGGTCAGGAATTCTCCGGCGCTGCCGGCCATCGCAGCGGTCGGGATCATGCTGTTTGCAATCTTCATCGCCTGGCTTTTGACGGCGCAGATGTTCTACCAATATCTTTTCGGCCCGGCGCCGCCAGAATCGATATCCGGCTTCATCAATGAAATATTTGCCACCGGCCGCGGCTGGACGCTGATCATCCTTGGGCACGTCATCGGCTTCGTCTTCGCAGTGGTGGTGTTGTGCACAACGGTCGTCGCCTTCCCATTGTTGCTCGACCGCGACGTCGGCGCCTACGAAGCCATCCACACCTCGGTGCGTGCGGTGCTGGCGAACCCGATCACCATGGCTGTCTGGGGACTGATCGTCGCCGTTGCCCTGATCATCGGCTCGCTGCCGGTGTTCGCCGGACTGGCCGTCGTGTTGCCGATCCTCGGTCACGCCACCTGGCATGTCTACCGCAAGGTCGTGGAGTCGCCCGCCAGACCGGCGAGTTGAGGAGGTTCTGCCTGACTGCACCGGCTGGGTGCCGGTGCAGTTCGATCGAGGCCGTCAGTAAGCCGGGTGACTGAAGCTGGCCTGGTATGCGCCCATGGTCAGGCTGCGGAAATCCTTGCCGCTGACATGCACCAGCGTTCTGTGGTCGCCGCCTTCGAAGTAGATATCGGCGGCATCGCCAAGGCTTTCATCGACAATCACTGGCACATCATAGGCTGCGCCGATCGGCGGGATGGCGCCGATGTCGCAATCGCCGAAGAGCGAAATCACCTCGTCTTCGGAGGCGAGTCCGAGACGTTTGTCCATGACGTCCTGCAACCTGCCAAGTTCGATCCTGTGGGTGCTTGGAACCACGGCCAGCGTGTAGCCAAGCTCGTGGTGAACGACCACGGATTTCGCCATGATGCTGCCGGGGACATGCGCGGCTATTGCCGACTGCCGGCTTGTTGACGTGCGATGATGAGCGACGGTGTCGTAGGAAATACCCTTGCCGTCGATGAAGTCCTTCAGCCTGTTTGCGATCGTCATCTTGGCCTCCTTGCCGGAGTTCGCGACGCACGGGTTTGCGCGTCAGTGCCCGGATCCGAAAAACGCCAGCCTGGTGAAAAGGGTGTAGTCGGCTTCGAAGACCATCATTGTCGTGAACACCAGCACCAGTATCGGCGGCAGGATGATCGCATAGGCCAGCGCCAGCCGTTCCCAGGCCATGTGCATGAATACGGCGACGATCAGCCCTGCCTTGAGGATCATGAAGATCAGGATCAGCGACCATCTGAGATAGCCTTGCAGGCCGAAATAATCGACCAGGTAGGAGCAGGTGCTGAGGATGAACAGCCAAGCCCAGACCACCAGATAGAGCTTGATAGGATGTTCCTGATGCTCGTCGGCGTGGGCGACGGCCGCTGGCGCCTCATGTGCATGACCAGCATGTAGCGCGTGTTGTCCGAGGCCGTTTGCGGTTGCTTCTGCCATGTCTGCCTCTCACCAAAGATAGAAGAATGCGAAGATGAACACCCAGACCAGGTCGACGAAGTGCCAGTACAGCCCCATGATCTCGACGTTCTCATAGCGGCCCGTGCGGCTGGTGAAGAAACCACGCCGTCCGGTGTCGAAATCGCCGCGCCAGACCTTTCGCGCCACGATGATCAAGAAGATCACCCCAATCGTCACATGAGTGCCGTGGAAACCGGTGATCATGAAGAAAGACGAACCGAATTGTGCAGCGCCCCAGGGATTGCCCCAGGGCCGCACCCCTTCAGTGATCAGCTTGGTCCATTCGAAGGCCTGCATGCCGACAAAGGTCGCGCCGAGCGCCGCGGTCAGAAGCATGAGGATTGCCGTCTTGCGGCGGTCGCGGCGATAGCCGAAATTGACCGCCATGGCCATCGTTCCGCTGCTTGAGATCAGCACGAAGGTCATGATGGCAATCAGGATCAGCGGGATATCCGAGCCGCCGATGCGAAGCGCAAAGACCTCGCTCGGATTGGGCCACGGCACGCGTGTCGACATACGCGCGGTCATGTAGGAGAGCAGGAAGCAGCCGAAGATGAAGGTGTCGCTGAGCAGGAAGATCCACATCATGGCCTTGCCCCAGGACACGTTCTTGAACGCACGCTGATCCGAGGACCAGTCGGCGGCAATGCCTTGCCAGCCCGAGGGCCGTGGCTCCGTCTTGCCGATATGCGTCAGTGTCTCTGCCATCCGCTTGATCCCTTCAGGTCAGCAACTGTCGGCAAATGTCGATGAACGTAGCGGCCCAGCCGGCCAGCAGGGCAAAGATGGCGAGCCAGACGAAGAGCAGGAAATGCCAGTACATGGCGCACAGTTCGACGCCGAGGCGAAGCCGCTCGGGTCGTGCTCCGTTCCATGCGCTGACGGTTGTTCTGCTTAGGCCCACCAGCCCGCCCAGTATGTGCAGGCCATGCATGCCGGTGATCAGGTAGAAAAAGCTGTTGGCCGGATTGGAGCTCAGCAGATAGCCATCGTCGGTCATCTGCCGCCATGCCATGAGCTGCCCGATCAGGAAGGCAAGCGCCGTGAGCCCGGCCGTGGCAAGGCCAAGCCTGACCATGTCGACCTGACCGTTGCGTGCCGCCACCACGGCACATTGCAGCGCGATGCTGCTCAGGACCAGCACGCCCGTGTTCAGCCAGAGCAGGCGCGGCAGCGGCAGAGGCCGCCAGTCCGACAGGCCCATGCGCATGAAGTAGGCGCTGGTGAACAGCGAGAACAGGCAGCCGACGACGGCGAGGAAGACGCCGAGGCCGATCTTGGCGGTGGGCAGCGCCGACCGGTCGAGGCCGACAAAATCGCCGGCCAGACCTTGTTCGAGCCATGGCTTGGTCGTCAGCCGCTGGTGCGAAAGCCACCATCCGGCAAACCCGGCAATGACGAGCAGGAAGACCAGGATGACGCTCATGCCGGCTCCCTCGAGGGGCCGAAGGTACCCGGCATGTTCTGCGGGATGAAATCCTCCTTGGCGCCCGGTACGCTGTAATCATAGGGCCAGCGATAGACGATCGGCAGGTCCTTGCCGAAATTGCCGTGCGTCGGCGGTGTATGCGGCGTCTGCCATTCGAGGGTCGTGGCCCGCCACGGATTGCCGCCGGCCTCGCGGCCATGGCGGATGCTCCAGATCAGATTGAACAGGAACACCATTTGGGCAAAGCCGACGATGAAGGCCATGATGCTGATGAACGAGTTCAGGTGGTGGGCCGACTCCGTCATGATGGTCATATCGGTCAGTTCAGCGTAGCGGCGCGGCACACCCATCAGGCCGAGGTAGTGCATGGGGAAGAAAATCAGGTAGGCGCCGAGGAACGTGACCCAGAAATGGAACCGGCCCAACATCTCGTCGAGCATCCGGCCGGTGACCTTCGGGTACCAATGGTAGATCGCGCCAAAAACCACGAGGATCGGGGCGACACCCATGACCATATGGAAATGGGCGACGACGAACATCGTGTCGGACAGCGGAACATCGACGACCACATTGCCGAGAAACAACCCGGTCAGTCCGCCGTTTACAAAGGTGACGATGAACGCCAGGGCAAAGAGCATGGGTATGGTGAGATGGATGTCGCCCCTCCACAGGGTCAGCACCCAATTGTAGACCTTGATGGCGGTCGGAACGGCGATGATCAGCGTCGTAGTGGCGAAGAAGAAGCCAAAATAGGGGTCCATGCCGCTGACATACATGTGGTGCGCCCAGACCACGAAGCTCAGCGCGCCAATGCCGACGATGGCCCAGACCATCATCCGGTAGCCGAAGATGTTCTTGCGTGCATGGGTGCTGATCAGGTCGGATACGATGCCGAACGCCGGCAGCGCCACGATGTAGACCTCGGGATGGCCGAAGAACCAGAACAGGTGCTGGAACAGGATCGGGCTGCCGCCATTGTGCTGCAGTTGCTCGCCCATCTCGGAGATCGCCGGCATGAAGAAGCTGGTGCCGAGGGCGCGGTCAAGCAGCATCATCACACAGGCGACGAACAGCGCCGGAAAGGCGAGCAGGGCCATGACGGTCGCGGTGAAGATGCCCCAGACGGTCAGCGGCAGGCGCATCATTGTCATGCCGCGCGTGCGGCCCTGCAGCACGGTCACCACATAGTTCAGGCCGCCCATCGTGAAGCCGATGATGAACAGGATCAGCGAGGACAGCATCAGGATGATGCCCCAGTCCTGGCCGCCTGGTGTGCCGCTCATGATGGCTTGCGGCGGATAGAGCGTCCAGCCCGCCCCGGTCGGTCCGCCTGGCGCAAAGAAGCTCGACACCAGAACCAGCACGGCGAGCAGGTAGATCCAGTAGCTCAGCATGTTGACATAGGGAAAGACCATGTCACGCGCGCCGACCATCAATGGGATCAGATAGTTGCCAAAGCCGCCGAGGAAGAGGGCGGTGAGCAGGTAGATCACCATGATCATGCCGTGCATGGTGATGAACTGGTAGTAGGCTTCCGGAGTGATGAAGTCGAACGTACCGGGGAAGCCGAGCTGCAGCCGCATCAGCCAGGACAGCACCAGGGCGACCAGGCCTATTCCCGTCGCTGTCGCGGAATACTGGATGGCGATGACCTTGGCGTCCTGCGAGAAGACGTATTTCGTCCACCAACTGTGCGGATGGTAGAGTTCCACCTCCGCGACTTCGGCCGGCGGGATGCCATCTGCAGGCGTGATGTCGACCATAGGAACACCTC
>NZ_JBFUDZ010000104.1:0-5940 GCF_056404455.1 Mesorhizobium sp. P2_D1 | reverse complement strand
ATATCCAGAACGGTGTTCTCACGATTACCGCCGCCAAGGCCCCAGACGCTATCAAACCCTACATAAACAACTACCAATACACGTCAGGTTTGCTGACGACGCACGACTCCTTCGCGCAGACCTACGGTTATTTCGAAATTCGGGCCGACATGCCCGAAAAACAGGGCGCATGGCCGGCCTTCTGGCTTCTGCCGGCGGACGGCTCCTGGCCACCGGAGTTGGACGCCATAGAGATGACCGGTCAGGATCCAAACAAGCTCCTTTTGACAAGCCACACGAACGAGACGGGAACGCACACAACAGTATCCTCCACGCCCTATGTCGCCGATACCGGAGGGTTCCACAAATACGGGGTGCTGTGGACGGAAAACGAACTCGTCTGGTATTTCGACAACGTCGAAGTGGCGCATGCCGCAACGCCTGCCGACATGCACGAGCCGATGTATATGCTGGTCGATCTCGCGGTTGGCGGCATCGCGGGAACGCCCGCCGACGGGCTTGCGACACCTGCGGAGATGCAGATCGACTACATCCATGCCTACTCGTTGCACGATTGGATTGTCTAGGCGCAACCTGACGGTGGATGGTGGGTCGGTCAGGAAATCAAGGGCAGTAACCAAGCGCGCCTGACCGCCAATATCCCTAGAACACGCCACCAATGCCTATGCCCGCACCAATGTCCGGCGGGGGCGCTGCGGGGCGTTGCGGGGCGGCCTGTGACCGTTTCGCGGCCTTGCGGCCGGAGCTGGTTTGCGAGGGGTCGGCTTCCGACGCAACTTTAGCCGGCTTGGCCTTTACGATGACCGGCTGCTTGCAGATTCTGCCGGAGCGCAGGAAGAGATCGCCGAGCAAGCCGACGGTCGGCTCGGTCGTCGATGCGACCTGTTTGGTGTTTCTGTAGTAGTCGGTAAGGGCGCGGATGGAGCCGGTGCCCCAATCGCCGTCAACCTGCATCCGGTAGCAACCCAGGCGACGAAGTTCCGTCTGGATGCTGCGCGCAAGATCGCCAGCCTTGTCCTTTTCCGCTTCGCCCGCCGATGCGCCGACAATGAGGGTTTCGAGGCCGGAGACGACGTTTTGGCGAGCATCTTCAACACTTTCAGCTGGCGACAGATTGGCGACCTGAGTGCCGACCGGCTCGGGTGCACCGGTTGACGGTGCCGGAATCTCGACCGACCGCAACGTCTGCCCGACGACGAGCACGGCAGTTTGCAGGTCGCTGGAGGCAAGCTCGACCTGCAATCTCTTCTTGGCGATGGGGTCGGCCAGAATTCGCGAAAGGCTTGCGCTCAACTGTGCCGGATCGAGTGCCTGCTGCTCCGTGAAATAGAACTGCTCGCGCAGGTTCGATTGATCCCACGGCACTTGACGGCCAACCGTCAATGCTTCGGTTTCGTTTCGGACGCGGATCATCATGTCGGAGACGCTCAGTCCGGGGATCTCGAGGTTCTTCAGCAACGCAACGGTAAACGGGCTGTTTTCGCCGCCGCCATCGGCCGTGACATTGCCGGGCTGCGTGGCAAAGGCAACGAACGTGTTTTCACCGACGTCAACTTGCGCCAGACCATTGCCGGCACCGGCGCCGGGACCGAGCGGATTGTTGCGGCACGCGTCCAGGAATATGAATGTCTGGCGGTCCCGGCGCGCGAACCTGGCGATGACGTCATTCAGCTTGATGGCGCTGGCCACCAGTTTTTCCAGGCTTTCGGGGTCGGGCGTATCGACCGGGAGCAGGTAGTTTTCACCATTCAACTGCACGCCATGGCCGGCATAGAAAATCAAGACTGCACTGGCGGTCGGCAACTTTGCATCGGCGTCTCGAAGCAGTTTGGTGAAACCCTCGGTCGAAAGATCGGTTCCCGTCAGGACTTCGAAATTCAGCCGCTTCAGGCTCTCCGAAAGTCGTGTGGCATCGTTTGCCGCATTGGGGAGATGCTCGAGCCGGGTGCTTTGATAGTTTGAATTGCCGATGACGATCGCCAGCCGGTTGCGGGGCTGCGGCGACGGGTTCTGCTCGACCGCGGCGCGAGCGCCAGCTGAGCCAAAAAGCACGAGAAGCAGAAGCAGCGGGATGCGAAGCAGGAGTTTGTGGCAATGGGTCATATCAGTATGCCCGTTCCGGTCTGCGTCAATCCTGGTCTTGCAACCTTCGAAGCGCACCCCACGCAAATACAGTCATGCCTGAGCGTATGGACCCCGTGCCGCCAAAGGCCTGCAAAAATTTATACCAAGAATCATGTCAAAGATAGGGAAAACGGGTTTGTATGCTCTCAGATGGACTGAGGAGGACGCGATGCCGATCAAGATCAACCTTGCGCTGCCGGTTTATGGAGCAGCCTACAAAAGTGTGTTCGTTCGCAGCCTCTTCGCGGCCCTGACCCACAAGAGCCTGTCCAGCTACGCCTTCTCGCTGTCGGAAATCGAGTACACGGATATTCCGTTTTCCCGGAACTACCTGCTGACCAATTTCTACTACAACAAGCCGGATTGCAGCCACATCCTGATGATCGACAGCGACATGGGCTTTTCGCCCGATCTCATCGCGGCGATGCTGGCGCTGGACAAGCCGGTGGTCGGCACTTTGTATCCCCGGCGCCTGGTCGATCTTCGCAAGCTCCACTCGCTGTCGAAACTGCCCTTCGACAAGGCCTTCGCGCGGAGTCTGGAGTTCCTCGGAACCATCATCGAACCGCGCGAAGAGATGGGCGGCTTTGTCAGGGTATCGCTATGTGGCACGGGCATCTTCTTGGTTTCCCGCGACTGTGTGACGACGATAATTGAGAAACTGCCCGAAACGGTGAACCGGTCGCGCTACAGAAACAACAAATACACCGCACAGTTCGAGAGCTTTCTGACGCCGTTTTCAAAGATCGTGACGCCGGACGTGGATTTGCCCACCGATTTTTCTTTCTGTCACCGCTGGGCGCAGCAATGTGGCGGCGAAATATGGGCAAGCTACAATCGCAAGGTTGCTCATGCGGGAGACCTGACCGTTTCCGCGGCCTATTCTGATCTCTAAGATGTGCCCTTTGAACTGTGAACATGGGTGTAAACAGCTCGCTTCGAGCTTTTCTATAGTGACCTTCTCGCCACAGATGGCCTTATAGTGGCCGAGGGCGAACGTCTAACCATTGCCGCAGAGCAGCCCGCCACGTACACTCAAGGTCAAGCAAGTCGACGAGCCCCATCAGATGGGTCGGGGACCTATCTTAATTGCCTTAATTTGTGACGGTATCGATTTCTCGTAAGGTGGAGTCGAATGAGAGTGCCGCGCGAGGCCTATCAGTTGGCAGGTGTTTCGCTGCTCGCGTTGGCGGCAGCATCCACTTTCCAAATATCTGGCGCGGCAGCCTGCTCCGCTGCCGCGAGCGGCACCGCGACAACGGTCGGCTCAGGCATCTCGGCCGTGACGACGTTCGAAACGACGTCGGTCACGGTCAAGTGCACAACAACCGGAAATGTCCAGGACATCAACGGCGCATTCGCGACAGGGTTCAAGGGTTACCAAGGGCAAGACAACAGCTCGTCGACTGTCATCGTCAACAATTATGACGGCAATGGCGACGACATTGTAAGCATCGTTGGCGGCATCCTGGACAACATTACGGCTACGCCCAACGTAAGTGGCCTGCCGCCGATAACGTCGGAGGTTACGACCACCTTGGAGCCGGGAGCGGGGACCGTCCAACTCCTTGGCGGCAACGACCAGTTTGAGATGTCATATGGGGATTTCGACGGCGAGCCATTCGGCCCCAACGTCATGGCCAATCTCAATACCGGGGCGGGCGATGACAAGGTCGTCATCCAGGCCGGCAGCATTCAGGACATCGACCTTGGCGAAGGCAATAATTCGCTGGAGATGACCGGCGGTCAAATCAACGGTTCAGTCTTCGGCGGAGACGGCATCGACACCATCACCATTGGCAGCGATACAAGCGTCGTCGATGGCGCCGGCGGCGTTGTCACCGGATCTGTTTTCACCAATGGCGGCGCCGATATCGTCACCATCAAGAACGGCGCCATAGTTTACGGCGACTCGGAAGGAGGAGGTTCTATCGGGCTTGGCGACGGCGACGACCATTTCACCATGCCTGGTGGCATCCTCGAAGGTAGTCTGAGCGGCGACGGTGGCAACGACACGCTGGCAATCAGCGGTGGCGCGATCCACAGCTACGTGACCGGAAACGCAGGCGACGACCAGATCACGATCAACGGCAATGCCGCGGTCGATCTCTACGTTGATGGAGATATCGGAAACGACACGATAACGGTCGGCGGCAGAGCCACCATCGGCGGCAGCATATTCGGCAACGAAGGCAACGACACCGTCAACATCAACGGCGGCACCATCGGGACGACCGCGGCTCCGGGCATCGTCGACCTCGGCGACGGCGCCGATATTTTCAACATGACCGCGGGCCGTGTAACCGGTTCGGTTTTCGGCGACGGCGGCGGCAACACCTATGACGTGAGCGGCGGTAGGATTGACGGTTCGATTTTCGCCGGCAGCCAGAACGACAACGTCACGATCTCGGGCAACGCCAGTATCGGGATCGATCTTGGTGAGGGTGGGCACGGCGTCGATTCTGTCGGCCTGGAAGATGGCAACGACAGCTTCCTGATGACCGGCGGCACGCTCGGCGGCGCCGTGAGCGGCGGCGCGGGCAATGATACGATCGATCTGCGCGGCGGCACGATAAACAGTTTCATCGAAGGCAATGATGGCAACGACCGGATTTTTGTATCCGGTGGCGTAGTAACCGGTGAAATCATCGGTGATCTCGGCAACGATACAATCACCATCAGCGGCGGAACGATCGCTGGGTCGGTTTCCGGCAATGACGGCGATGACCACATCAGCATCTCGGGCGGCACCATCGCCAGTTCGGTCAACGGCGGCACCGGCAACGATACGATAACCGTCAGCGGCGGCGCCATCACTGGGAACGTAACTGGCGACGACGGTGATGATACCGTAGCCGTCTCCGGCGGAACCATCCACGGCAGTGTCAGCGGCGGTGCCGGATTCGACCAGGTTTCAGTTTCGGGCGGCACCATCGAGGGTGGCATCGACGCAGACCACGTCCATCTCTCCGGCGGCACGATTGGCGGCAGCATCACCGGAATCGGCGCCAACACGCTGATCATCGATAATGTGGGCACGGTCGATCCGCTCAACCTAGCCGACGGGGTCCTGTTCAGCGGCACGGGCGCCAACGGCACCGTCACCGGCACCGACCTCGCTGCCGGCGGCAAGAGCCAGAACTTCACCGGCTTCGACAATTTCTCGGCCAACGCCTCAACGCTCCGCTTCAGCGGCGGCACGCAAGGCATCAACCAGCTCAATCTTGGCAACGGCTCGACGCTGTTCATCAACGGCAACGTCAACATGCCAGGTTCGATCATCGCGACGAATTCGCTGATCAACATGACGGACGGTGCAGCCAACGACGTGTTGACGCTCGGCGGCCTCACGCTCAACGGCGCCAGGATCAGCCTCGACATCAACCAGCAGACGTTGCAGTCGGATCAACTGGTTGCCAGCGCGTTTTCCGCCACAGGCGCCAACACCATCATCGTCAATCTGCTGGGCACGCCGCAATTCGCCCAAGCGACCGATATCCCGCTCATCGTCTCGACCGGCGGACCGATTGCCGGAACCTTCAGCGTCGTGGGCATTCCCGGCACGCCGGGTTCGCTTTTCACCTATGAGGTCGTAACTGGCCCGAATGGCGGCTTGTTCCTGCGTGCTACTCCGGCCAATTTTGGTATTGCCGCGGCGCCCACCAGCGCCACCAACGCCGGCGCGGTCACGGTGGCAATCGACGCCCTCTACGGCATAAACCGTGATGCGATCGATGCTGACCTCAACCTCTCGCCCGCAACCGGGGGGGCAATGGTGCCGGTTTCGTCCAGCTTCGGCGTCTTCGCCTCCGGCCA
>NZ_JBFUDZ010000103.1:0-6595 GCF_056404455.1 Mesorhizobium sp. P2_D1 | reverse complement strand
CAAAAATATATGGTTTTGGGGATTCAGGGCCCCAGTGTTACATTATGGCAACAATGGGGCCAAAACTTTCCGTTTACGTCAACATTAACGCAGCGGAATGCCTATTTTCGAGGCAAGAAGGTCTGATTTCGAAGCCGCCGAGGCGCCACGAATCTGCCCTCAACCAGCGTCGCGAACCCTCGTCAACGCCACCGAAAGGTTGTCCTGCGCGTCGCGGTACTCAGTGAGCTTTTCGCGCTCGGCATCGACGATCTCGGCCGGCGCGCTGGCGACGAATCTCTCGTTCGACAGCTTCTTGTGCAGGCGCGCGATTTCCTCGGTCACCTTGGCCAGTTCCTTCTGCAGCCGTGCCGCTTCGGCGGCGAGATCGATCAGGCTGCCAAGCGGCAGGCAGATCGTCGCCTCGTTGAGCACGATCTGCGCCGAGCCTTTTGGGGCGACATCGGCCAGCGAGATGTCGCCGACCCGCGCCAGCCGCTTGATCGCCGAGTCTTCACGAACGAGCCGTTCGCGGGTCACCTCGTTGGCGCCGACCACGACCAGCGGCGCGATCGCCGCCGGCGGCACGTTCATCTCCGAGCGCACCGAGCGGATGCCCGAGACGAGATCGACCAGCCAGTTGATGTCGGCGGCAGCGTCGGCGTCCTCGAAGTCCGGCGCCGGCCACGCCGCATGGCACAGCAGCGAGGCGCGTTCCTTGCCTTCGCCAGCGGTCTGCGCCCACAGTTCCTCGGTCATGAACGGCATCATCGGATGCAAGAGCTTGTATATCTCGTCGAGCACGAAGGCGACGCAGGCGCGGCTTTCGGCCTTGGCCGCCTCGTCCGTGCCCATGAACACCGGCTTCAAGAGTTCCAGGTACCAGTCGCAGAACAGGTTCCAGACGAACCGGTAGGCCGACCATGCCGCCTCGTTGAAGCGGTATGAGGTGATGCCGTCCGTAATCTCACGTGCCGCCCGCGTCAGTTCGGTGAGGATCCAGCGGTTGACCGCAAGCTTGGCATCGTTGAGCCAGAAATCGTCATTGCGCGCGACTTCGTTCATCTCGGCAAAGCGCGTCGCGTTCCACAGCTTGGTGCCGAAATTGCGATAGCCGGCGATGCGCGCCGGATCGAGCTTCACGTCGCGGCCTTGCGCCGCCATCACCGTCAGGGTGAAACGCAACGCGTCGGCGCCGTACTCGTCGATGAGGTCGAGCGGATCGATGACGTTGCCTTTCGACTTCGACATTTTCTGCCCGTTCTTGTCGCGCACCAGCGCATGGACGTAGACGGTGTGGAACGGCTCCTCGTCCATGAAATGCAGGCCCATCATCATCATGCGGGCGACCCAGAAGAAGATGATGTCGAAGCCGGTGACCAGCACGTCGGTCTGGTAATAGGTCTTCAGCTCGGGCGTCTCGTCCGGCCAGCCCAACGTGGAGAACGGCCACAGCGCCGACGAGAACCAGGTGTCGAGCACGTCCTCGTCGCGGATCAGGATCTCGCCCGGCTTGAAGTTCTCGAGCTTGTCTTCGACCCAGGCCTTCCATGGCCCTTCCAGCGCCAGATAATATTCGATCGCCGCACCCAGCGCCTCTTCTTCGGTCTTCTCGACGAAGACGCGCCCGTCCGGCCCATACCAGGCCGGAATCTGGTGACCCCACCACAGCTGGCGCGAGATGCACCAGGGCTGGATGTTTTCCATCCAGTCGAAATAGGTCTTTTCCCAGTTCTTCGGCACGAAGTTGGTACGCCCCTCGCGCACCGAGGCAATCGCCGGCTTGGCCAGTTCCGCCGCGTTGGCATACCACTGCTCGGTCAGAAACGGCTCGATCGGCACGCCGCCGCGGTCGCCATGCGGCACCGCGTGACGATGCGGTTCGACCTTTTCCAGGAAGCCGCCATCTTCCATCAGCTCGACGACCTTCTTGCGCGCGACGAAGCGGTCGAGGCCGTTGAGTTCATCCCAGACCGCTTGCCGCTCCGGCGTCACCTCGAGACCGGCGAGGAAATCCTCATTGTCCTTGAGGCTTATCGCCGCCGCGACGGTGAGGATGTTGATCGCCGGCAGCTTGTGGCGCTTGCCAACCTCGAAATCGTTGAAGTCATGTGCGGGCGTGATCTTGACCGCACCAGAACCTTTCTCCGGATCGGAGTACTCATCAGCCACCACCGGGATCTTGCGGCCGACGATCGGCAGGACGATGTTCTTGCCGACCAGATGCCGGAAACGCTCGTCGTCGGGGTGCACGGCAACGGCGGTGTCGCCCAGCATCGTCTCCGGGCGCGTCGTCGCCACGGTGATGAAGGTTTTCGGATTTTCCGGATCGAAGACCTCGCCCTCGATGGGATAGCGGAAGTGCCACAGATTGCCGTTGACCTCGTGCTGCTCGACCTCGAGATCGGAGATCGCGGTGAGCAGCTTGGGATCCCAATTCACAAGGCGCTTGTCCTTGTAGATCAGCCCTTCCTTGTAGAGCGTGACGAACACTTCCAGCACAGCCTTGGACAGGCCCTCGTCCATGGTGAAGCGTTCGCGCGACCAGTCGGCCGAGGCGCCGAGCCGCTTCAGCTGGTTGAAGATCGCCCCACCCGATTCGTCCTTCCACTCCCAGACTTTTTCGATGAACTGCTCGCGCGTCAGGTCGCGGCGGTGGATCTGCTTTTCCATCAGCTGGCGCTCGACCACCATCTGCGTGGCGATGCCGGCATGGTCCATGCCCGGCTGCCACAGCACGTTCTTGCCGCGCATGCGCTCGAAGCGCACCAATATGTCCTGCAGCGTGTTGTTGAGCGCGTGGCCCATATGCAGCGAGCCGGTCACGTTCGGCGGCGGGATGACGATGGTGAAGGCTTCCGCCCCCTCCTCGGCCCCGGCGCCGGCGCGGAACGCGTCGTCCTCTTCCCAGACTTTGGCGATCTTCGGCTCGACGGTTTTTGCGTCGTAGGTCTTTTCAAGCATGGGAAAATGGTCCGCGCTGTCGGGAGTTTTGCTAGTCCGGTGTAAATCGGAAGGTTTTGGCCAAGTCAACCGCAGGGGCTGCCTTGGATCACTACAGGCAAATAGGCGTGGCCGTGTTCATTTCAACGGAAGGCCGTGTCCACACTCGGCACAAAACTTCGCCATTTGCGTGCGGTAAGGCTTTCCGCAGGCCGGGCAGTCAGGGCCGTAGTCGGAACGGCGCACATGCAGGAGCCAAAATGTATGGGCGAGTGCAACTCCAGTGCATTCGCGATAGCGATCGGCAGCCGGATGCTTCATTTCTTTCTGGAGACCATTCTTGGAAACGAACTGCTTAACCTGCAAGTAAAGGGTTGTCGGGTCGTCGACGATCTTCAGATATTCCTCGTCCGTGAGCATTGGAACCTTTGCCCGCAATCGATAACTGTAAGTCAGMCTTCTATCCATCGCACAAGAATAACAGCTGCACATGGCTTTGAAAGGGTGGATCCTTGACGACTGATCTCAGCCATCCTACGCTGCCAACGCTGCTGTAGGGCGCATCGGCTTCCGGCCGGAGGGGCATTGCCCGCCTACGCCACCTCAACCTCGCAGTGCGCCCATGCCGACCCTCGAACACCACAAGAAACAGGCCAAGCTTTACCTCAAATGGCATCGCGAGCGGTACTATCCCGTCGCTGCTGTGATTGGATGGCTCTTGCCGCGTTTTCGCGATCTCAGCGACAGCCAGATCCTCGATCACGGCTTCAAGCTTGCCGATGCCCAGGAACTCGTCGCCAGGAAGTCAGGTTTCGAGAGCTGGCAGGCACTCAAGGAAGGCCTTCAAACCGTGACCGATCGTGCAGCACCAGACGCAGCAAAACCGCATCTCGCCTTTGCCGAGCCACAGCTCTTTGTCTGCGACATCGCAGCGGCCTGTGATTTCTACCGGCAAAAGCTCGGCTTCGAGACGCGCTTCACCTATGGCGAGCCACCCTTCTACGCCCAGATCATCCGCGATGGCGCGCGGCTCAACCTGCGCCATGTCGACAAGCCGCCATTGGCCGCCAATTCGACCGACGACCTGCTGGCGGCGACGATCATACTCGACAACATCAAGGCGCTGTTCCTGGAGTTTCAGGCAGCCGAGGCTCCGTTCCACCAGACATTGCGAACCGAACCGTGGGGCGCTCGCACGTTCATCGTCAGGGATCCCGACAGCAACCTCATTTGCTTCGCGACCAGCGCGGGCTGACCTCACCRAAAAAAACGCCGCCTCGCGGGCGGCGTTCCGAGCGTGATGGCAGTTGAGACTATTGCGCCCCGCGCGCCACGCGCTCGATCTCCTCGCGCACCAGCCTTTCGACCAGTGTCGGCAGATTGTTGTCCAGCCAATCCTGCAGCATCGGCCGCAGCATCTCTTCGGCCATCTCGTCGAATGTCTTCTTGCTGCGACTGGCAAACGCATCGGAGAGCTCACCAAAGGCGGCGGCAACCTGCCGGCCCGTGTGCTCGGAAACGATGGCCGGACGCGGCGCATCGCTGGCCACCGCCGGTCGCACCACGCTTGCGCCCGGATGAGACGGCTCGGTGGCTGCTTCGGCAGTCGGCTCGTCCCTCGGAGCCTCCACCGGCGGCTGGACAACCGACTTAAGGGCCTCGCCTTTGTCCGGCACCGCTTTGGCTTGCTCGCCGACAGCGGGGATCTCGCGCCGCCAATCGGCTACGGGGGCGTCGGCGACAGGGCGCACTGCCAGCGAGTCGGCAATAGGACGCGCTTCCGGCGCGTCGGCCATGACCGGCGGGGTCGGCTCGGCGGCGACCCGGGCGCTGACTTCTGCAAGTGTCATCGATGGCTTTGCCGGGACGGGCTCGGGGCGCACCGGCGTTTCCATCCGCGTAATCACCGGCTCGACTGCCGGCAATTGTGCCTGGACTTCCGCCAGCGTCACCGGCTTCCTGATCTCTGGGGCCTGCAGGTCGGCTCGGAATGCCTCGACGTCGGCAACTGCACCGGCGCTCGCCGCCGGCTCCAGATCCTGGCGCAGCTCATCGGTGTCGCCCGGCTGCTTGCGGCCGCCGTCACTGTCCTCGATGATCCTCCTGATGGAAGCCAGTATCTCTTCCATGGAAGGTTCGCGCTGTGCGCTGCTTGCCGTCGCCATCGTCACATCCGCCGCCCTTGTGACCCGTTGCAGATTTCCGCTCCGGCAAGGCCGGATCGAATCATGACGCCAGCGTAACCGACGGATCGCCACACGAGAATCCCCAATCTGGGGACTTGTGGGATTTCAACAGATTAGACCAGATACCGAACCAACGGGGAGTGGAGCCAAAGAGCTGGCTCAGGCAGGAGGGACCAAAAAGTCCGAGCCGAACCTCTCAGCGGCCGTCCGGCGTACGCAGGCCGAACCATTTGTCCTTGACCGCGTTGTAGTGCTCTTCAGGTCTGTACTTCGTCACCTGCAAGCCAAGGCGGTCGACGGACAGGCGGCCGGTCGCCTGCAGGATGGCATAGCTCGCCACCACCACATCATGTTCAAAGCCAGCCTGGTTGATCTCCGCGGTGATGACCGTTGCCTGTGCGTTGAGGACATCGAGCGTGGTGCGCTGGCCGACATTGCGTTCTTCGATGACGCCGCTCAGTGCTAGCTTCGCGGCCTCGATCACCTGCTTGTTGGCCGTGAGCTGTTGCTGCGCGGCAGTGTACTCGGTCCAGGCGGCGGTGACGGCCTGGCGCACCTGGTCGCGACTGACGTCGACCTCGATGCGGGCCTGGCTGAGCGATTCCTTGTCCTGGCGCACAATCGCCGATTTACGGCCACCGGAATAGATCGGGATGCTCAGCGTGGCCCCGATGTTGGCCGAATTGGTAGTGCCGTCCTGCGACGCGAAGACGCCCGGGACAGTATTGCGATAATCGCTCGAAACACCCGCGCTTGCAGTCAGCTGCGGCAGCAGCGCGCCTTCGGCCGACTTCACCGAAAACGCGGCCGCGTCGACCAGATGCTGGGTGGCAAGGATGGCCGGGTGCTCGTTCGCGGCCACCTCGACGGCAGCTGCGAGGCTCGACGGCAACAGTTTTGCCACCGGGGAAGCGGCTTTGAGCTTGCCCGGTTCGTCGCCCACGATCTGGCGATAGCTTGCGGCACTGGACAACGCTTGCGCACGGGCGGCGCTCAACGATGCCACGGCGGCGGCCCGCGAAGCGTCGGCCTGAGCGACGTCGGTACGCGTGCCTTCACCAACCTCAAAACGCGAACGCGCCGCGCGCGCCGTCTCGGTCAGGAATTGCAGGTTCTGCTCGGTCAACACGGCGATCTGGCGGTCGCGAATCACGTTCATATACGCCTGCGCCGCGCTGAACAGGGTGTTCTCTTCGGTGTTGCGCAGGGTTTCGACAGAAGCGCGGACTTGCGCTTCGGCGGCGGCGACATTGTTCCTGGTCTGAAAACCGTCGAACAGCGTCTGATTGATCTGGACGCCAAAATTGCCGGTGGTCAGCCGCACGCTTGAGTTCGTGCCGTTGAGATGGCTGCTTGAGTAGTCGATGTCCGCCGACCCGTTGATGGTCGGGCGCCATCCCGACTTGGCGATGGCGACGCTCTCGTCGGTGACGCGGACGCCGGCCCGGGCCGAATTCAGCGAAGAATTGTACTGATAGGCCTTTGCC
>NZ_JBFUDZ010000102.1:0-7097 GCF_056404455.1 Mesorhizobium sp. P2_D1 | reverse complement strand
CACTTTCAGAATGCGGAATTCCCGACTATAGGTGTCTCCCGACGCGAAGGCTTGCTGAATCGTCTTGCTGGTCAACGGGTCGGCCGTCTCGAACGGGTTGCACATGAAGATCGGCACGGTTTCGCAGATCGACTGAACGAACCCGGCCACGGCTTGTGGCTGGATGTCCATGGTGTTGGCGCTGCCAATCATGCTTGCCGGAAAGATCGTCGCAAATGCGCCGGCACCATCAGCCAAACCGGACGCGTTCACCGTCACCAAGGAGAACTGCACCGCTTTCGGGTCGGTGCTTGACCAATCATGGCCAGTGGAGTCGACGCCATCAGCAGTCAAAGTGGTGTCATCGCTGGCGGGTATCCCGGTCAGGTATTTGATCGTGACATCGGCAAGAGCCAGTGTGTGATTGTCTGCCGTTGAAAATTTGGTTGTGTTGCTGAGGAGAGTAGTCGCCGCCCGGTTGGCTCGGTCAATCGAATCCGCCCTGCCATCAAGCTCTGAAGCTGTCGCAAGCGCAAGCGCATCGATACCTTTCTGCAGATCGTTGTGAAGCCCGTTGAGCCTGGCCATATCGATGGCCAGCACGGAAAAACCGATCAGAACCGGAAACATTATCGCCACGAAGATCATCGCTACGCCGCGTTGATCGTTCCAGAACGCACGAATGGCCCCCAACATGACCTTACTCTCTCTCTCACCTTGCGCCAGGGCCCTTCGCATGCCCGGCGCCTCCGCATCCTTCCGTTCAGTTCACTGCGTTGTCACACCCGAGTTGCCGACATTGACCGTGATAGGCGGCGGCGCCGGCGGCGGTGGTGGATGTTTGTAGTTCTCGCCAACATTGGCGGCGCGGGTGCCGTCACCTTCGATCTTCGTGTTCTTTGAAGCCGGGTTGAGCGTGTCGACCGTCTGCAGCAGCGAATTGAACTTCTGCGTGTCGCCGGCGGCCAAGGTCACCGAATCGTAGTTGTTCAGATAGTCCGCGGCGCAGCCCGACAGCGCGCCGGCGCACAGAACGAGGATCAGGGCGCTATTTCTTGACATAGAGCATCTTGTCCTTCGATTTGAAGTCGAGCATGTGGCCATAGGGGCCGGTGACGCCGTCGCCGGTTTCATATTTGCGGATCATGTCTTTGTTCACCTCGAGCTGCCCGAGGATAAAGAACTCCGGGTCGTTGGCGGGCCGCGTCTTGTCGAACGGTGTCGCCAGCTGTTCGCCGGGCTTAACCGGCCGCACGACATGCGGCGTGACGATGACCACGAGTTCGGTTTCTTCCTGCTGGTTGCTCGAATTGCGGAACAGCGTCCCGATAACCGGCACCTGGCCGAGCCACGGCACCTGGTTCTGAAGCTTGGTGGTTTTGCTCGACAGAAGTCCGCCCACGGCGAAGCTCTGGCCGTCGCGCAACTCGACCACGGTCGCAAGCTTACGGTTGGTGAAGATCGGGTCGCCGGCGGTTGTGAAGCCGGTCAGGTCGCTGACCTCCGGCGCCAGCTTCATATGGATCTTACCGTCGTCGAGCACGATCGGCGTGAACGTAAGGTTGACGCCGAATTGCTTGAAATCGATCTGGACCAGGCCATCCGTGCCGATGCTGCGGATTGGGACTTCGCCGCCGGCGTTGAAGCTGGCCGGCTCGCCTGAAAGCGTGGTGAGGTTGGGGTTAGCGAGCGTGCGCACCACGCCCTTGGCCTCCAACGCCTCGATGATCAGATCGATCTTGAGGTTGTTGTCGAYGACGCGCGTGATCAGGGCTCCGAAGGGATTGGAGTTCGATAGGAGGCCGCTGAGCATATCGCCTGGCCCGAGCACGATATTGTCCTGGTCGACGGCGGCAACACCAGTACCGGTACGGGTCGTGCCTCTGCTGTTGGTGCTCTTGATCGACACGCCGAGATCGCGGCCGGCGTTGCGCTTGGCTTCCAGCACGCGCACTTCCAGATTGACCTGTTGGCTGTCGTCGACGATGACGGAGTTGATGATGGCATCGGGGCCATATTGCTGCGCAACTTCCATGATTGCCGCCAGCGTGGCGCCGTCCTTGACATGGCCGGCAAGCCTGACCCTGCCGTTGACCGAACCGACTTCGATGCGCGACTTTGGAGCCACCTGGCGGATTGCCTGCGCCATGTCGCTGACGTCGACGCCGACCTCGATCTGGATGACGCCGAGCGAACGCTTGTCCGTGGAGAAGAGATTGACCGTAGTGGTGCCGGCGCCCTTTCCGATGACGTAGAGCGTGCGGTCGGTCATCGGCTGGGCATCGGCGATCTTCTCGTCGCCGACGACGATGTCACCCAGATTGGCATTCACCTGGATCGTTACCGATTGCGACATCGGCAGGAAGATCTTGTGGACGCTGGGGTTCGACACATCGATGAAGCGGTCTGCAGCGTGAGCCGCGAGGCTCAACGACAGCAACGGACAGAGACAGGCTAGAACGAAGGCCGCCAGTGGTCCCCAGAACACGCGCATTTACGCTACCCCCTCGCCGGCTGATTCGGACTCCAGATATCCTAGTATGCCGGTGTTATTTTTGTCGTGGCACATCATATGTTTCGAGCTTTATACCTCGAAACACACCGACTGTCGCCCGCGCCGGTGGTTCCGGCTGCACATATTTGACCACTTCCTTGACAACTTCTTTCACCTGCGGCGCAGAAGCCACAGCCGGAGCCGGCTTCACCTTGCTCAGATCGTCGAGCTTGCTTCCCACCCGGTCCACGGCTTGGGTCAAACCGGCTATCTTGTCGTCGGCGCGTCTGCGCTCCTCCGCGGCCGCCGCTTCCGCCGCAGCCTTCTCGTCGAGTTCGGCCTGCCTTTTGGCGACGTCGGCTGGCGTTTCGCCGGTCAGGTCGGAAAGCGTTATGCGTTCGGTCATCTCGCCCTGGCTGGCCGCGGCCTGGCGAAGCGCCAGCGACAACTGCCCGGCGCCCGCTGCAAGAGTCAGCTTCTGCGCATCCTTGGTGCTGGCCTCGAGCGTCACCGACTTCACCACCGTCGGATTGTCCTTGCTCTCATCGGCCACCTGGTCGACGGCGAGCACCTTCATGCTCTGCAGCAGCACGTCGACAAAACTCCTGTCCGCGCCATCGTCGCCGCGCGCCGTGCGTGTCAGCAAAACATCGACCCGGTCACCCGGGAAGACGAAGCCGGCAACGCCGAGCACGTCGTTGACGCGGATGGAAACCGCTTTCATCCCTTCGCCGAGCACCGCCGAAAGCGTGGCACGCTGGCCGGGACCGGTGATCTTGCTGGCAAGAACGGGTTCGTTTGCGCTGATTGCCTGTAGCGCCTGCCTTGCGCCTTCGCCGGCCAGGGCATCCTTGGTCGTCTTGAACGCGCCTGCCGGTATTGCGCCCGCCGGCCAGGGAATTTCGCGCAGCTTGTCGGCGCTGAGCGTGTCGCCGAATTTCAGCGGCACTGCCGCCACCACGACCGTATCGCGCTCGCTACCATTCGACTGTGCCATCGCATTGCGCTGGCCGGCCAGCCAGATGTTGGCAAGTACCACCGCCAGTACGCCGAACACGCCGGCGAGAACAATCATGATCAGAGTATTGGCACGCATCTTCCCACCCCAAATCGCCCCCCCAAAGGGCGATGCTAGTTTTCCGTGATGCAGAAAGCCTGGGCCGGGACCGACCGGTCCCGACCCAAGAGTTTATGGTTACGGTGTGCAATCGCCGCCGGCGCCGCCAGCCTTCGTGACACCCTTGGTGTTCAGGTTGGCGCAAAGACCGGTGAACTGATCACCAACCCAACCGCCGATAGCGAGGATCGCGAGCAGCGATGCCGCAGCGATAATGCCGACAAGGATGGAATATTCGACCATGGCAGCGCCGTTTTCGTCGTCGCGGAACTGCCGGGTCATCGTCATGAGCTTCTTCATGCCAATTTCTCCTTCTGGAGGTTTGAACCCGACGAGACAGAGCCAAGGATGAAATCCATACCCAAGCATCCCCCGTCATCTCGATCCTTGTCCCACGAAAAAGCAGAGTCAAACAGATTAACAGTTCCTTAACCTTCCAATACCTGATCAGGGGGTGGGTTAGTTTTTACAAGAGCTTGATTCGATTAATTTTTCAACCTTCTTAACCATTCATTCACAATTTGGCCATACGTCCGAATTCGGTATCACTAAATTAGTCCATATGCATAATCCTTTATATATAAGGGCTTACGAGGGGGGTATCGACCCGACGTGGCTCATTGCAATCGTTCATGTTCCGTGAGGTAACAGGCCGGCGCGTGGCCTTGACGTGTCGCCAAATAAAACGATTTTTTTTTGCGCTTCTTGTTAACTATGCCGTAAGTATTGGCTGGTCGCGACCTCGCGCGCCGCTTGTGCCATGCGTGGTTAACAGTTAGTTTCCGCGTCACGAATTTAGCGGGGGCTAACGCATCGTGGTGGGCGGTTCGGCAATGGGTGGGGAGCAGGTGGTCATGCAGGTGTCGCATCATGGATGTGACGTGACTGCTGATTTGCCTTACGCCGGACCCACGGGATGTTCGGAATATCAATCGACTCAAGGCAGAGCGGCGGGTTTTCGGGGCCGTCAGCTCAATGCGTTTGTTTTGGCCTTGCTCGCAGGTCTCGCGGCTGCAGTTTCGATCTGGTACCCGTTTTCGACTGTAAGCGTAGAGCCGGTTCTTTGGCTTCGAACTGCGATCTCAGCAATGCCTATGGTCTTGCTGTGGGTTGCGCTTGGCGCGATGCGCTACCAACTTCGCAAAACTCCCTTTCGCTATCGCGACATGTTGAGCGATGTCGCAAGCAGGCTCCAGAGTCTGATCGTGACATTGAGCGTTATCACTCTCTTCTCGGTTGAAATTTTGTTGTTGTCCTATTTGGCAACCGCAACCAGCCGTCCTTTGATGGACGTATATCTGGCCGCGGGTGACGCTGCCCTGGGCTTCGATTGGGTGGCATATGTCGGGCGGCTGAATGAACATCCTTGGATGGTGTCGGTACTTTCGTACGCCTATTTCAGCCTGAAGGTTCAGTTTCTGCTGTTGCCAGCCATCCTTGCCTTGACCGCCCGTTCGGGCCGGCTAAAGGAATTCGCCGCGCATTTTGGGCTGGCCGGTGGTTTGACCTGCCTGATCATGATGGCGGTGCCGGCGGCGGGGACTATGGATTTCTACCATCCTTCGCCGGATCTTTTGAGTTCTTTTGGTCCCGATGCCTCAGCGCGCCACCTTGAACAGCTCCATGCACTTCGGATGTTGAAGCCGTTCCTGATCCAGTATCCGGAGGGTCTTGTGACCTTCCCGTCGTTCCACTCTGCACTGGCTGCGATATTTGTCTATTCCGTGCGAGGCATTCGCTACGTGGCGCCCCCCGTCTATCTGTTGAACGCCATGCTGATACTCGCCGCGCTGCCAGAAGGCGGTCACTACCTTGTCGATATTCTTGCGGGCTTCGCGGTCGCCGCCGTCTCGATTCTAACAGTCCATCAGATTGCCAAACTCGAGACTCTGCAACAAACTGGTTACCAAGAAGCGCAATCGTCGGAGCAGCAGGCATGATCATGACCTTACTTAACTATGGAATGAACCGCCTCGCGAACTCCTTGTGGCCAGTCAATAGGATCCGTTCAGCGGCATTGGAGACTTACGGAAGATGCTAGGTCGTTTCATCAAGGGACCGAGTGAGACCCGGGCGCAGCAGGAGCCGGCGCCTGTAGCAGTGCTGCCCAGCGTTCCGTCTCCGGCGACGCCGGTCGCCGAGGGCGCCGACGCTTTCCTGACGCTCAAGGTCGAGCTTCATCGCCACCTGATCGATCGGTTCAATCTGACCGCTCTTGAAAATGCGTCCAAGGATGAGATCCTGAATGAGATCCGTCCAATCGTTCGCGAATTCGTTCGGAATCGAAACGTGCCGCTGAATGCCCGCGAACTCGATCAGCTGACCAGCGACACGGCCGACGAGATGCTGGGGCTCGGGCCGATCGAGCCGCTGCTCAAGGACGATTCCATTACCGATATCCTGATCAACACTCACAAACGCGTCTTTATCGAGCGGCGTGGCTTGGTCGAAGAGACGGCAATCCGGTTTCGTGATGAGGCGCATTTGCTGCGCGTCATCAACAAGATCGTCTCCGCCATCGGCCGCCGCGTCGATGAATCGTCACCGATGGTCGATGCGAGGCTTGAGGATGGCTCGCGCGTCAACATCGCCGTGCGGCCGATCTCGGTTGACGGCCCGCTGGTGTCGATCCGCAAATTCTCGAAGAATCCTTATTCGCTCGAACGTCTGATGGCGCTCAACTCGATCAGGCAGCCGATGATCGATCTGTTGCGCATCGCCGTGCAGGCGCGCAAATCGATCCTAGTGTCAGGCGGCACAGGCAGCGGCAAGACGACCTTGCTCAACGCGCTGTCGAGCTACATCCCGTCCAGGGAGCGCCTGATCACCATCGAGGATGCGGCGGAACTGCAACTGCAGCAGCCGCATGTCGGCCGGCTGGAGACACGCCCGCCCAGTGTCGAAGGGAAAGGCGAGGTTCGGCAGCGCGAGCTGGTCAAGAACGCGCTGCGCATGCGTCCCGATCGCATCATCGTCGGCGAGGTGCGCGGCGAGGAAGCCTTCGACATGCTGCAGGCGATGAACACCGGCCACGAAGGCTCAATGACCACCATCCACGCCAACACCCCGCGCGATGGGATCTCGCGGCTGGAGCAGATGGTTGGCATGGCCGGGATGCCGATGACGCACGAGTCCATCCGGGCGCAGATTGCTTCGGCCATCGACATCATCGTGCAGACGCAAAGATTGTCGGACGGCGGCAGGCGCGTGACATCCATCTCGGAAATCACCGGAATGGAGGGCAATGTCGTCCAACTCCAGGAAATCTATCATTTCGTCCGGCGCGATGTCGCCGCCGACGGTACGATCATCGGCGAATTTCGCGCCACCGGCGTCAGGCCTAGATTTGCGGCGGAAGCGGCAACACTGGGGCACCATTTCGGCAAGGATGCCTTCAATCCGCAGGTTGCGCTCTGATGCCGTCCGGCCAGGCATTGCTCTATTTTATCTACGCACTCGCGGCGGCGTCGGTCATCCTCGCCGGCGAGGCCCTGTACGGCCCTGTAC
>NZ_JBFUDZ010000101.1:0-7408 GCF_056404455.1 Mesorhizobium sp. P2_D1 | reverse complement strand
GACCTCGCGCGCCACGCGGGTGACCTCCGAGGCAAACGAGTTCAGCTGATCGACCATCGTGTTGATGGTGTCCTTAAGCTCAAGGATTTCGCCTTGTACCGCCACGGTGATCTTCTTCGACAGATCGCCCGAAGCGACCGCCGTCGTGACCTCGGCAATGTTGCGCACCTGACCGGTCAGATTCTCAGCCATGGAGTTGACGTTGTCGGTGAGGTCCTTCCACGTGCCAGCGACGCCGCGCACTTGTGCCTGACCGCCGAGCTTACCCTCGGTCCCAACCTCACGCGCCACGCGGGTCACTTCGCCAGCGAACGAGTTGAGCTGGTCAACCATGGTGTTGATGGTCGATTTCAGCTCAAGGATTTCGCCCTTCACATCGACCGTGATCTTCTTCGAGAGATCGCCCAGCGCCACCGCGGTCGTGACCTCGGCGATGTTACGCACCTGGCCCGTCAAGTTTTCGGCCATAGAATTCACATTGTCGGTCAGATCCTTCCATGTCCCGCCGACGCCCTCGACGCGCGCCTGGCCACCGAGCTTGCCTTCTGTGCCGACCTCGCGAGCCACGCGCGTTACTTCCGACGCGAAGGAATTGAGCTGGTCCACCATCGTGTTGATGGTGTTCTTCAACTCGAGGATCTCGCCCTTAACGTCGACGGTAATCTTCTTCGAGAGATCGCCCGAGGCAACCGCGGTGGTGACCTCTGCGATGTTGCGAACCTGTCCGGTCAGGTTGGTCGCCATTGCGTTGACGTTGTCCGTAAGATCTTTCCACGTCCCGGCAACGCCTTTCACGCGCGCCTGGCCGCCAAGCTTGCCTTCGGTGCCGACCTCGCGTGCGACGCGTGTCACTTCCGAGGCGAAGGAGGCCAGCTGGCCGACCATGGTGTTGACGATCTTGCCGATGCGCAGGAATTCACCGCGCAGCGGTCGGCCGTCGATTTCGACCATCATTGTTTGGGAAAGGTCCCCCTTAGCGACCGCGCCGATGACGCGGGCAACCTCGGCTGTCGGCTGAACCATGTCCTCGATCAGATCGTTGACCGACCTGACGCTGGACTCCCAACTCCCAGTGGCGTTTCGAACGCGACCGCGCTCGCCTATCCGCCCATCCTTGCCGACGACCCTGCTGAGCCGCTCGAACTCACGCGTCACCTGATCGTTGAGATCGACAATTTCATTGAAAGTCTCTGCGATCTCGGAATCCAGACCTTCGTAAACGTTGTCCATGCGAATTGAGAAGTCGCCGCGCCGAAAGGCTTTCAGAGAATTCAATATGCTTCGACGGTCCAACTGCTTTTTGGATGCCTGCACGGTCACAGCGCCACTCCCAGCCTTGGTGGATTCTATGTTGGATGAAAATGCCCCCGCGGCGAGATGGTGCACCCCACCGCAACGCCGAAAACGTACCAGTCTGGATATGGTTCCATGTTGGTTGTCAGGCTTCGAGCTTTCGATGCTGAGCCGTCAGCAGCCTGCGCTGTCCCGACGTGAGTCATCGGCTTCATCACGTCACGGACGGCCAAGGACAAGCAAAAGCGCGGTCATCGTTGCGCTGGCGCACGCAACCGCTATCAGCGCTACAACGCCACCGGAGTTGGATTTTCGCTTCGCGCGAAAGGGAACCTCTGTTGTGGGCGAAGCACTGTGAACCAGAGCGTCCAGATCGGACCGGCTGCCGTGTCGAACGGAATAGGCGCGAGTGAATTCGGCTCCGAGAAGAAAGATCTCCGATGAGTAGTAAACCCAGAGGAGGATGACGAGCAGTCCACCGGCGGCACCATATGAGGATGCGATCGCACTGGTGCCGATATACCAGCCGATAAGTGACTTTCCGAGCGTGAACAGAGCAGCGGTCACAACAGCACCAATGGCTACATCGCGCCATTCTAGGGTCCGATCGGGTAACACTTTGTAAATTGCGGCGAACAACGCCGAGATCAGGAAAAACGAAACGATGGCGTTAATCACGCCGAGTACGATGGTTCCAAACGGCAGATAGGCATTGATAAAATTGCCCAGAGCCGAAATGGCGGCACTTGCAATAAGAGAAACCAGCAACAGGAAGCCGAGCGCGGCCACCAAGCCCAGACTGGCGGCGCGGGCCCGCATCAGACGCGACAAGGAACTGCCTTGCGGCTCGACCTTCCAAATTGTGTTCAGCGATTGCTGCATTTCGCCAAAGACGCCAGACGCGGCCACCAACAAGGTGACTAGCCCGATTACTGTAGCCCAGGTGCCGTACAGCTTGCTCGATGCACTCTCCAGCGCGGTCTGAAGGAGATCGGCGCTTTCTGGCCCCATCAGTCCTGAGATTTGGGCAGACAAGGCCACTTGTGCGGCATCATGACCGAAAGCGAGACCCGCGATAGCGACCACAATCAGCAGGATCGGCGCCAGCGACGTGGCGGCATAAAAAGCCATCGCAGCACCATGACTAAGAGCATTGTCGTTGATGAAGCCGACTACGCTTTCTCGCACCAATTGCCACACATTTGCGAACGAGGGCTTCACTTTAAGTCCGTAGCCAGGTGAGTTTAAATAGCGTCATTAGAATGCGCCAGAACTCCCGATGTTCCGAACGGGTCGCGCCATTGGGTGCGACCGCTAAAATGCGCAAAGCCAGGAGGTGCTCTGGCTTAATCGGCTGGCTTTTCAACAGTATCCTGCATATCGCCCTTGAAGTTAACTTTCGTGCGTTTCTGCACCATAGACGCGAGGTCTTCGGCATCCCAATTGGTCAGCCGAATGCACCCATGCGAAAAAGTTTTGCCGATCTTGCCTGGTTCGGGCGTGCCGTGAATACCGTAGCTCTCGATTGAGAGGTCGATCCAGATCGACCCCACGGGATTATTCGGGCCGGCAGCGATGGCAAAAGGTCGCTTGGTCTTGACCCCCTTGAAAGCGAAGTCCGGATCATAGTGATAGGTAGGGTTGTGCACCACACGTTTGACCTCCGCCGTGCCGCTCGGCGCCGGCTTCTCGCTGCTTCCGATTGATGCGGGGTAAACGGCTATCAATTTGCCGGCTGGATCGAGCACGCGCACCAGGCGAGCGTCCTTGTCCACCTCAACGCTGATAACGGCAACAGGAGGACCGCCCCGGCCGACATCGGGTACCGTCAAGATCACGCCGGCCCTTCCGAAGCCGGCGCGGGGATTGAGCCTTCTCAGCAATTGTTCGCTAATATGGAAGCGTTCCGCCAGCTTCTCTACCGCGTTGCGATAGCCCAGCCACGGCAGACCGGCCATCCTCTCCATGCGGGCCGGAATCCGCCTGGTAAAGGGCCCGCGTACATCCTTGGGTGTCAATTCGTAGGTCACCAGGACGGGGTTGGCGGAGGTCGCCATCAGCTTGTTCCAAGTCTCCAGGGAGAGCTTGCCATCGGAGGGAAAGGCATCCGCCGCGCGCTCTGCTGCGAGCCGCTCGCAGTCGGCGAAGAAAGCTGCGGCCACGCGCAAGCGGAATGGCGAACATCGAGCCCATTGACCGCGACTTGAACCCCTCGAAAACTCGGCGCCCCTTTGATTGACCACGCCCGATCGGTCGACGATCCAGTTCAGGCGTATTTCAAACCCAGTTCGAAAGAACCGTCTCCATCTCCACGGTCTCGACCTGCTGTGCGAACCTCTGGTGATAGACGGTGAGCAGTGCGTCATGCGTTGCATCTGAAGAACTGCACAGTGCGTCTGTGACTAGGACCACGCGATAGCCGAAATCGATGGCACCGAGCACCGTTGCCAGAACACACACATCGGTTTCGCCGCCGGTGATGACTAGCGTGTCAGCGTGCGCGAGGACATACACGGACGGCGCGTCCCAGGCGCCGAGGGTATCTTGCCGCCTGTCATCTTGAGTGGCGACCTCGGTATGCCCTCGCCTAAATCGTACTACCGGGCGTCACCTTAGCTGGAAAAACTTCCTCAACGCCAAAGCGGGGGACCAACGAAGCCAATAGCCCCCGCCAAATCGTGTTCTACATCCCTCCGAAAAGGGTCAAATGGATTTAGCTGTCTCAGGTGACCTCAGTGCCACATCCTCTCTCTGAGCCATCTGAAAAACCTGTTTTCATTGATCGTCCGGCGCACTCTTGCAGCAGCCCATTGCCCTCGCATCGTGGTCCCGACATGACAACTGCAGACGATATCGTGCAATTGCCAATCTGTCAGGTCGAAGAAGCGCTTTGCTTCCCCATAGGTATCATTCTTCAGGCCCAGTGAACGCAGTATTGGATCCTCGAAGGCCACCGTGATCGGCGAGTTCTCACTGCGTACTGCGTCGCGGTCTTCCCCCCTCTGATGCTCAGTGCCGGTAAGCGCTCCTAGGCGCCGCTCGGGATGTTCTTCCAGCAGGTCTGCCCAGCGCTCCATGCGCTGCTGCCGGGTCATGATCGGGTATGTCGAAAAGGGTTCCACTTCTGCGATTGTCTGCAGTTGGTCCAGGGTTTGGTGTTTCATAATCGGCTCCTTTGATCGAAGTCCCCTTCCCAACAAAAATTATCGCGCCCGGACGCGCTGACAAGAGCAGGCAGACGGCATCTCAACAGACAATCGCGGTTGCCAATTTTGACTGACACTTCGCATTGTGGGGCAGTCGGAGAAAACTCCTTAGCCTCGCAGGCGGGACCGTCGATTCATCCTTCATCGTTTGGAAAAGATCGCCCTTGGCGCCCGCGCCGATGACGCGGGCTACGTGCGGCTTCACGGCCCAGAGCGCTGGTACCGGCACGACTACGAAGACAGCTAACAGAATGGGCCGACAAAATCCGAGCCAGCGGCGCAAAGAGAGCCTGGGTTTATTTCAACAACGACTATGAGGGCTTTGCGCCGAAGAATGCCCTTGCAATGCGACGCTTGCTAAGGAAACAAACCTCAGACTGCGCTTCCCGTTGCCAATCCGGAAATCCGCCCCCGTGAGTAGCCAAAGTGCGACTGCCATGAGCCAAGGTTGCGCGCCAGGTCCGCATAATTTGCAGCGTCGCTGGACGGTTAAATGTGTGATCTAGGAAGGCGTCCTCATTCCGGACAGCACCTTCTTCTTCATCGATTATCCAGCAAACCTGCCAGGAAGGCGCGTTGAAGCGCTGCGAAATCTGAGTTCTGCACAGCGTGCTGGAAAAAGCCGCCATGATGTTGAGGATTTACTCGGGGCGGTCGCCACCATCGCTCGCACCCCTCATGTAATCGCTAACCGCAGCCATAACCGCTAGGAACGCAGCAGAGTATCTAGCGAATCCGAAGGCCTGAGCCGCCACAAGCTTTGCGCCATGCAAATGCTGACTGAAAAATTCGGAGGCTGCTTCCTGGACTTCGCCCGACGCTTTCCCGAACAGCTTACGTTCCGTTGCGGTTGGATCAAACGACCGGGCAATCACGTGGCCAATCAACAACCCTCCAACTGAACCGGCGAGCACCTTGGTCCGAGCGGCGTTGGTGACGGGCTGTCGTGAGGGTTTCGCCCTTGGAATAGTCGCCCCGCCCGGGCCATCCGGTGCCAGATGTGTTTCAGTCGCCCAAGGAAATCCATTGGGGTTCGTCGGCGGTTTGCGGCTGTCAACACTTCTTCTGCCCGCATCAAATACCGCCACCGCGCCGAGTGCTACTGCAGCCGCAGTGCCGCCGTTTTCTTTGATGGCGTCTGACACACCACTCACCGCCTCGGCTACCTTGTCCTTGGCATACCGCGTAGTCACGTCGACCAAATGCCGGGGTTGCAAGCGGCGGCTTATTTCACTGACCGGACCGAACAGGGCCTGACGTTCGGCCCTGCTTTGCGCCATGATCTCGTGGAGGTCATCGTTGTGTGGTGCCATAGCGTATCCCCTGCTTCAATGCGGCTATATCGCTTCGCACCTGATTTACGGTCTCGACGGGAGTGATGGTCCAGCCGATAAGCGCCCGCTTCGCCAGGTGAAGGGAGAGYAAACCTCCGCCAAACAAGACGATGCCAACTGCCAAGCAGGCGACTATGGGGCTGATGCCAAGATGGATCATCACCAGAATCAAGAATTGGACCATGGCAAACGATGCCAAGACAAACAGGGCAACAGCCGCTATCCCACAGGCGCCGGACGAGACGATTGTGGAAGTCTTGCTCTTCATTTCCGCCTCTAGCAGGCGCAAATCCAACCGGATCAACGATGCGAATTTTTCGAGCGCCTCGTTGACGATGCTGCCGAAGGGCCGGCGATCGATACCATCGTCCATCTAAGCAAGCCTCTCAGGAACGATCCGAGCTTCGCATGAGGCGGGTCAGCATCACGCCGGCGAGGATCCCGACTCCAAAGAACGCCGCCGGTTGGCGCTGCGCGAATTTCGTAACGGAGTCGAGCAGTTCGCCGACGTTGCGGTCTCTGACGTCGGTGGAGATTCGTTCCACACCTTCCGCTGCACTCCGCACCATGCTCGCGACCTGAGGCGATTGTTTTTCGATCCCGTCAGCGGCCTCCTTGACGGAGTGCGCGATGTTGGCAATCGCATCGGCTCCGGCAGTCTTGTTGGACTCGACCGCTTCCTTGAACGCACCAGCGGCGTCGGAAGCGACAGAGCCGGCATAGTCCTTAGCGTCGGTCGACACTGAGGCCGCAGCGCTTTTCAGGTGGGCGGCTGTCTCGGCCGCGCTCGTCTTCAATTTGCCGAGCGCCTCCTTGCTTTTGCCGGCACGGTTGGCATCAGCTTGCCATTGATTCTCGTTGGACAGACCCGATCCGAGAAAGTCGTTTGTGTCTGACGTGTTCACGATGTTTCACTCCTGTTGTGTAGAGTGGAACTTCGCCACAAGCCTGCGGTTCCTGCGTTTGCAGAATAATCCTGTTGCGCCTGCCCAACGCCGCGAACGGCATTGGAGGCGGTCCTAACGTCTAACCAATCACCTCTGTCGGAAATGACATCGCGAGCAATCGACAAGGCTTACGCAGCGCTTTTTGCGAGCTCGCCAACTGGTGCAAATCAATCCGGGGCGGAAGGATCTAACATGAAGCGGGTATCGGCTCGCCACCGTCAATTTTTCAGAGGGAGTGCTCGACCATTCCCAGCACCAAGAAATCCTGGCCACGGAAGAGCCGTGCGTCATGCGACCGGGCTGAACGATCTGGCGCCTTTCTCGTTGGCGCACCGTCACATCTCATCAGTGGAATCACGGGGAACAAAGCTCGGCCGTCTTCGATACGTGATAGGGCCCGCGCCAAGGAGGGACCGATGGCGCGGGCCGGCCGATGTTTGCACATCAGCCTGCGACGGAGCCAAGCAGCGGCATCCGAAGCACTAATTCAACTATCCGGAATTGCTAATGTTCCGCCTTCGCGATTCTCGCCAACCAGCATTCCCTCTAACTGGCTCGCGTCACGATCGACGCGAGCCAGGCCGAAAAGCTCTACTTGCCAAGAATTATGCGCTGCTTGTCGCGATTC
>NZ_JBFUDZ010000100.1:0-8749 GCF_056404455.1 Mesorhizobium sp. P2_D1 | reverse complement strand
GGTCAGCGCAAGGCTTTTCGTCAGGCTGCTGGAGACCCCGATTCGATGGAGCATCGGTGCGGCGAAATGAACGAGGTTGAACACGAGAAGGCCCGAAAGCAGTGCCGGAAGCAGGCCGAGTTCGAGAACGGCGACGAGCGCAAGAAGCGCGAGCAGGCACGACGCGAGATAGAACGCTGGGAAGGTCAGCACTTTTCACCTGCAGAGGCAGCCAAGTCCTCTTCGGTTTCAATTAATTGGATACCCGGTGATGCGCAAGCGAACAAGCGCCCAATACGTGTGTGAAGCTAGGCAGGCCGATAGCCGCCCGGGGTAACGTCCGGCCTGCGGATCCGCGTCTTCGGATGGATAGCGTCGACGAACTCCCGGAACGGCGCAGTCGCGAACGAAGTCGCAGAACATCATTTATGGGAGAGTCTGAGTGCCGAATGCGCTGAACCAACGCTCGCCGCAAGGACCAGGGTGTTGGCTCGAAGATGTTACTCGGCAGGTTGAGCGCCAGTTTCGTCCGCCTAACTCAAAAGGACGGTGCCACTGGCCTTCAAAGCCGCGATGACCAATTAGGCGCGTCCGCCTGCATAAACAGATAGATGCCGGCCAAGATAAGGACCCCTACCAAAATCCAAAGCGTGAATTTCAGCTTGTTCATGGGCGGGTTGGTAGTCAGTCACCGTCCTACCTGCAATTCAAATGGCTGTGTGTGACCGCATCGCGCTACAGCCGCGTGAAGTCCGCAAACCCTGGACGTATCCAGTTGCCCAAGTAGAAGCGCTACGCCGGTGGCCGCCCGCTGTCGCTTCGCGATCGAGCTGCGTCTCTTGTTCGCAAAAGGGGTGATGATATGGAGCCTCGGCTCGCGTTGGCGGTCTTTACTATGGCTATCAAAAGAATCGCAGCCGATAGCGTGACGACCTCGCATGATTTATAAAGATTGTCTAATGTGCGTGCTGTTCGCCGGGGGGCAAATTCGGGCATGTCCAGTTCTACAAGCCGAAAGGTGCTGTCGAGGAGCGTGGTCGAAATGGGCCTGTTCTCCGCAGTGATGAACACCCTCGTGTTAATTCTGCCTCTCTATATGCTGCAGGTATATGATCGAGTTTTGCCCGCCGCCAACCTGGATACTCTCACCTACCTAACCTTGCTTGCGCTTTCGTCGCTTTTGCTTTTCGGAGTGCTCGAAGTCGTTCGGGGCGTGTATGCAAGCCGACTCGCCGCGCGACTGGATGTGTCTTTGGGCACATCGTCTTTTCTCGCGGCAATGGGTGGCCCCCGCGCTGGACTCGGCGATGTCCAGGCCTTGCGGGACTTAGCCACCCTGCGAGGTTTCATCGCTTCACGAACGATTTTCTTTCTCTTCGACCTCCCTTTCGGGCCAATCTTCGTGGGCCTGCTTTATTTCATCCACCCGTTGCTCTTCCTTGTAACGGTCGTTGGAGCGGTTCTCATGGTTTCCATCGCCGTGCTGAACCAGGTCGCGAGTTCGCGACCTAGCAAGGAGGCGGCGGAGAGTCTCGGCGCGGCAATGAATTCGGCGCAGGCCTTTGCGCGAAACTTCGAAACGGTCCGCGCACTCGGCATGGTGTCCAATGCGATAGAATTCTGGGGCAGTCGTTTTGCCGGCTCCCTGCACGCCTCCGATGGGCTCGCTCGCACCAACGCATTTTACGGCGGTGTTTCCCGCACCACACGATCGGTACTGCAAATCGCGATATTGGGCGTCGGTGCCTATCTGGTTCTCCACAACGAGATAACCGCCGGTATGATTTTTGCGTCGTCGATGATTTCGGCGCGCGCATTGCAGCCGCTTGATCAGATCATTGGAAGTTGGCGGCAGGTCATCGACGCCAATCTTGCGTGGAAGCGACTTTCAGCTGTCCAATCGAGGCCCAGACCAAAGGAAAATGTTGCCTTGCCAACGCCTGAAGGGGCGTTGAGCGCAGACCAAATAGTCTACTACCTTCCGGGTTCTGCCGACAGCTCGCTGCCGCTGATAAAGCGCTTGACCTTTGAGGTCGCCGCTGGCGAAACAGTCGCGATCGTTGGCCCAAGCCAGGCTGGAAAATCGACGCTGGCGCGCCTCATAGTCGGCGCCATTGAGCCGCGTTCCGGGGTAGTCCGCATCGATGGCGGCGATATTCGAAATTGGGATCCGGAGGAACTCGGCCGTCATATTGGCTACCTTCCGCAGGATGTGGAACTCTTCCCCGGAACCATCGGCCAGAACATTGCGCGTTTTGAGCCGGATGCGCTTGATGAGAAATTAATCCAAGCAGCCCAACGGGCCCAAGTGCATGAGCTCATCCTGGGTCAAAGGGATGGATATTCGACGGTGATCGGCCCGACCGGCGTTCGACTCTCGGGCGGCGAGCGTCAGCGCATTGGACTTGCGCGCGCGTTTTACGGCGATCCCAAGGTACTGGTTCTCGACGAGCCCAATGCAAATCTTGATTCCGACGGCGAAGCCGCACTCGAGCGGGCGATCCTCCAGGCGCGTGCACGAAAAACGACCGTGCTCGTCATAACCCATCGGCCTTCGCTCGCAGCCAAATGCGATCGCATCCTCATGCTGCGCAATGGCCAGGTTGAGATCTACGGATTGACCAAGGACGTGCTCGACCGACTTGCCGAGCGACGGGGCCAAGCAGCGACGGCCGCGGCCACTCAGTCGCATGACAACGAAGGAGTGGTGCCTTTCCCGTCACCTGCTCGCGTGGAGGTAAAGGTCGCGAATGACGGTTCCTAGCCAACCCATTCAGAGGGACGCCAAGACGTATCGCTGGCAACGCAACGTCGACACCAGCACAGATCGGATCACGCTGATGGGATATGGAAGCGTGGCGGTTTTCTTGCTCGGCTTCGGATTCTGGGCAGCTATGGCACCAATTGCTGGAGCGACGATCGCGCCAGGTGTGGTCGCAGCAGCTGGGCAGAATGTGATGATCCAGCACCTCGAGGGAGGCGTGGTCAGCAGCATCAAGGTTCGGGAGGGCGACAGGGTACTAAGAGGCCAGGCCCTGATCGTCCTCGATCCGACGGTGGCGCAGTCCCAGCTCAACCGCGTTCTCAAGCAGTGGGTGGCACAAAAAGCTGAAATTTCTCGGCTCGAAGCGGAGCGGGACGGCCTTCAGAAAATTGTCTTGTCCAGTGACCTCGGAGCCTATTCAGGCGCCTCCGAATACAGCGGTGTCTTCGGAGAGCAAAACAAGGAATTTCAGGCACGGCTAGCGCGTTATGGCGCGGAACAGGGGATTCTGAAGCAAAGGGTGGCAGCTCTTCAGGACGCCGTTGTCGGGTTAAAAGCTCAGAAGGAAGCAGCGGAAAATCAGCTTGCGATCGTCAACGAGGAGACGGAAAGAAAAAAAGACCTGCTGAATAAAGGACTCACAAATCGTTCCGAGTACACCGATCTTCTGCGCAGCACTGCCGAACTGGTCGGCCAGGCAGGATCTCTGGAAGCGCAGATTGCCAGCTCGGCGACCCAGACCGTAGAGGCGCGTCAGCAGATTGAACGGCTTACAACCAGCCGGGTCGAGGATGCTGTAACGGAGCTGAACAAAGCACGGGCCCAGGTCGCGGACCTCGAGGAACAAATCAACGCTGCTCGGTCAGTCCTGGAGCGGACGACCATCCGGGCGCCGGTGGACGGCATTATCGTCCGATCGCTTTACAATGCCGAAGGCAGCGTCATCCGAGCGGGGGAGGTGGTGATGGAGCTTCTGCCGACCACGAACGAGCTCATCATCGAGGCCAAGATAAAGCCCGAAGACATCGACTCAATCCGGGTGGGGCAGGACGCGAACATGATGTTCACGGCGCTCAATGCGCGCACGACGCCAAAAGTGCCCGGAAAGGTGTTCTACATTTCGGCGGATCGGCTGATCACACCCAGCACGGGACTGCCTTACTTTACCGTCCGGCTGAAAATGGCCGACAAGCTGCCACCGCAGGTCAAGCCCGAGCAGATCTATCCGGGCATGCCGGTCGAGACATTCATCTCAACGGGCGAACGAACGTTTCTGGCTTATCTGACCAAACCCTTGGTGGATTCGTTCCAACGCGCCTTCCGGGAGAGATAACCGCCCCGCCTCCTGGATATCGGAGTTCAGATGTGAAGCGGGCGCCGGATTGATCCGGCGCCCGCTTCACATTGGGCCTGCGGCCTTCAACGTCAGACGAAGTGGAAGTCGTCCGCCGGATTGTACCCAACCACTGTCCGCCCAGCGCCGTCGTCTGCTACGGTGAAGCTGTCCGCATCGTAAGTGCCGATGATGTGGAGCGTGGCATCATGGGTGCCGTCCGAAACAGTCAACGTTCCTCCACTTCCATCCTGGTTTGCCTGATAGACAGCGGATGTTCCGGTGCTGAACCAGATATCTCCGAGGTCTACTTTGTCGTCATTGGTGATGCCGGCGATGCTTCCGCTGAAATCAAATGAATCATCCAGCCGCAGTGTGCCGGCTGCATCCACACCGAAAATGACGTCTGCGGACGAGGCGGCGTGAAATTCCAGCTGTGACATGTTTCCAATGATGGCATCGCCGTCGCCGGTAACCTGACCACCTATCGCGACATTGCCGCCATTGGCCCAGATCAATCCGGAATTGGCGACGGCACCGTTGATCGTCAGGCCACCCGATCCCGTCGCCTCCAGCGTTCCCGAGTTGACGACGGTGCTGCTGCCGGTGTCGATAACCAGTGCATGGGTGCCGGTGGCGATGATCGTGCCCTGATTGTTCAGAGCCAGCAGGCCGCCGCCGAGTTGGCCAGCGCCGGAGATGGTGTTGTCGACATTGGTCAAGGTGACATCGGCAGCCGTGCCCGAGATCACGTTCGCATCGCTGTCGGACAGGACGATCTGTCCGCCACCTTGCAGCGTGATACCGTGCTGGATCAGCTGCAGCAGGGTGTCGTTGCCGGCCGATTCGAGCGAGATAAGGCCGGTATTGTTGATTGTGCCGCTCAGTGGCAGCAGCGCGCCGTCGCTGATCGTCATGGTCCCGGCATTGTTCATCACTGGCGTCTGGTCGAAGACGAAATTGCTTCCTGTGAGCGCGCTCGAATGCACCCCGTCGAGCGTGATCGACTGGCCATCTCCAAGCGTGATCATCGCATTGCCGTTGGCATCGTCCGCCATGTGCGCCTGGACGTCGGCGAAGCTCGCAAAACCGGCATAACCGATGAGATCGACATGGTCGGCGGCCGTGTCGAAGTTGTGCACCGTGTCGTTGCCAATCGGCTGCGAGAAGACGAATAGGTCGTTGCCATGCGAGCCGGTCAGCACGTCGTCGCCGGACCAGGCAAAAATCGGCGAACCCGACGCATAGGCTTCGACATTGTCGGCGACGAACTTGGTTCCGATCGTGCCGTCTGCATTCGTCCAAGTCATCGAGACGTCTAGCAGAGCCGCCCCGCTGAATTCGGCCGGCGTGGTGACCGTCAGCGATTGCACATCGTTGCTCTGAACTGTCCATGTGCCGTCGCCGTTGTCGGTACCCCCGCTGATGCTCCAGCCCACAGGGACGCCGGAGACGACGACCACGATGGCATTCGCGACATCCCCCGAAGGGTTCGTTAGGGCCAGATTGATAGGCTCTCCGGCAACGCCGGCGGGCTTTACGTGGGTGTTGGTGATCAATGTGGCAAGATTGGCCACTGTGACACCGGAGAGATCGACCAGGATGTCGTTCGCCGAATTCGGGGTGGCACCAACTTGTTCGTAAACATAGGTGTGGGCCGTTCCGTTTATCGTAGCGGTGAACGCCACCGTCGCACCCGCAGCGCCGATATCGTTGTTTTGCAGATACTGAACTGCAGCGGCGACTCGCGACGTGTCTGTGGCACTCAGATTTAGCGCTGCACTGAAGCTGTTGGCATCATCAAAGGTGATGATGCCGTTCGAAATCGTGTGCGATTTTATGGTTTGACCACTAATGGTCAGCGTCGAATCGGTTCCATTGACGTTCGCGCCCGTCGCGGCTGCCGGGGTCCCTTGCAAATCGAGGAAGTCCGCGGCCGAGGCAAAATCGGTAACCACGTCATACCCTGTGATCGTACCGGCGTTGCCGCTACCTCCGACAATGGCCACCGATTGTCCGGAATTGACGACGAAGGTGTCCGCACCTCCGCCACCCGTTACGGTGTCGGCACCGCCGCCGCCCGTAATGGTGTCGTCTCCGTTGCCTCCACCGCCGTTGATCGTGTCATTGCCGGATCCGCCCATCAGGGTGTCATCACCGCCGTTTCCGGAACTGCCGATAATATTGAAGGCCCCGGTCGTGACTGCGCTTGCGTCGACGACAAGGTCTCCGTTTCCTGTGATACCCGATCCGTCAATCGTCAGCGTCCCGTTGTTCTGGAAGGTGGACGCGAAGATGAACGTGTCGGTATGATTTCCGCTGTTGGAATCGAGCAACACGAGCGATTCGAAGTTCGTGAGCAGCGTAGTACTTCCCGTGCCATCCCCAAATGTATGAGTCCCGAGGCTGCCGTCGGATATGGTCAACGTATCGTTGCCTGAACCGCCGGTTATCTTGTCGCCATTGTTCAAAGTGGCATCTGTTCCATTTACGTTGTTTGTGCCGGACGTGTAGAAAACGGTATCTGTGCCCGTCGTCAGCGTGAACGGATTTGGGCTGTTTACGGAATTCACGGAAATTGCAATCGTGTCCGTGTCGACTAGCGCTCCAGCGTCGCTGGTTGCGATCTGGATGGACGCCGAGCCGCTGAAGCCCGATGTCGGTGCGAAACTCAGCCCGTTCAGTGCAGCATTGATGGCGGCATCCGTGCCGCTGAACGTCATCGTGCCGTCAGAGGTGCCGTCGCCGACCGTGAACGACAGGCCAGAAGTGCCGTTGAGCGTGATGGCCCCGTTGGTTGCGGCCAGCGTCACTGTGTGGCTGGTATTGTCCACATCAGAAACACTGATGGCGTTGCCGTTCGCCGTGCTGAACACCTTTGCCGTATTCGTGTTGGTCGTCTGTGCAGCTGGCACACCATTCACCGGCGCGTCGTTGGCGCCGTCGATGGTGATGACGAGCTGTGCTGTGTCGGTGAGGTTGCCCGGATCCTTGACTGTGTAGGTGAAGGTGTCAGTCAGCGTGCCGCCGGCATTGAGCGCCTGGACGGTGGCATTGCTGTTGTTGACGGCATAGCTGTAGCTGCCGTCTGCGTTGAGCGTCAGCGTGCCGTACTGGCCTGCCAGCGCGGTGCCGACCGTGCCGCTGGTGCCCGAGCCGGCCTCGGTGCCGGTGCGGATCGCCGAAACCACCAGCGAGACGGTGGCGTTGTCGACGTCGCTGTCGGCTCCCGGCCCAGTGGTGATAACGTTGCCGGTCGCATTGGTGCCCGCGGTGCCGTTGGCGGTGCCGCCCGCCTCAGTGGCCGAGCCGATGTCGTTGGCCGCTACGGGTGCGTCGTTGACCGGCGTGACGCTGATCGTGACGCTGTGCGAGACACTGCTGTCGGTGCCGTCGCTCGCAACGACGGTGACGGTCCGAGCCGTCGTCGTCGGCGCGTCGCTGGTGTTGTTGTAGACGATCCCGTCGAGGATCGTCTGGTAGGTGGCCTGGGAAGCCGAGCCGGTGATCGACAGAATGCCGGTGCTTGCGGTGTAGAGCACCGTCAGTCCGGCTGCGGCCGCCGTGGCGCTGGCGTTGAGCGACAGGGATTCGATCGCATTCCCATCGGGTCGCGCCGTCAGCGTCGCGGTCAACGACGTCAGGTTCGCCGAGTCGACGTCCGTCACCGTCGCCAAAGGCGCGATCACCAGGGGCGTCTGCTCGGTGAACGAAGCTGTCGCGTCATTGCCGGCGCCCACGCCGTTCAGATCAATGACCGACGCGTCGTTGGTGCCGGTGATGGCGAAGTTCACCGCGGTGCTGGCGGTGCCGGTGCTGCCGTCCTTGACATAGACAGTGAAGTTGTCGCTGACGCTGGCGCCCTGCGCCAAGCCATTGGTGTCGGTGTCAGCGTTGTCGAGGGCGTAGCTCACCACGCCCGTGCCGGTGGTCAGTGTGGCGGTGCCGTAGGTGCCGGTCTTGGTGTAGGTCACCCCGCCATTGCCGGTAGCCCAGCCATTGGTGGTCAGTGCCGTGGCGTCGTAGACAGCCGCGTCGCCTGCGTCCACATCGCCCTTGGTCAGCGCGATGCTGGCCGAAGCCGTACCCGGTGTACCAGCGCCGGCTTCGACCAGCTGTACGCTCTGCGGGCCAGCGGTGACAGTTGGGCCGTCGTTGGTACCGGTCACCGTGATCTGCAGCGTCGTAGTATTCGACACCGCATTGAATGGATCCTTGTCGGTGTAGGTGAACGTGTCTACCGCTGTGACCCCCGCGGCGAGGCTATTGGCGGTGTCCGCCACGTAGCTGTACGAGCCGTCGGTATTCAGCGTCAGGTGACCGTAGGTGCCGGCGAGCGAGCTGCCAACTCCCACGCCCTGGGTTACGGCGCCGGCGCCCGCGACCACACCGGACACCACCAGCGTGTTGTTGGCATTGTCGACGTCTGTGTCGGCCACCGATCCACTCGTGGTGCCTCTGATCACACCATTCGCGGCAGACACAGTGAGGGTCGCATCTTCCAGCACTGCTCCGGTGTCGGCGTTGGCGACCGGGCTGTCGTTGGTGCCGGTGATGGTGATGGTGACGGTCTCGGTCGCCGTCGCACCCTTGTCGTCGGTGACCGTGGCGGTGAACGTCTGGGTGTCGCTGGCGCCCTCGGCCAGATGATCGGCCGCGCCCTGATCGAGCGT
>NZ_JBFUDZ010000099.1:0-9075 GCF_056404455.1 Mesorhizobium sp. P2_D1 | reverse complement strand
GCCCATAGAGCGGCGCGGTGTCATAGTAGCGGCAGCCGGTCGCCCAGGCGGCCTCCAGCGTGGCGTTGGCGTCCTCGTCCGAGACGGCACGGTAGAGATTGCCGAGCGGCGCGGTGCCGAAGCCGAGCTCGGTAAAAGGGATGCCGCCATTGCCGATGCGGTCGAAGTGCCGTGTCTTCATATTCTGCTGTCTGCCTCACTTGATTTGTCTGACATGACACTATCATGCCTGTGGCTCGGCAAAAGCGTTGCGGATCGTTGGACACGCATTTTCGCGGTTGCTAGCATGAGCGAAATCAAGCTGTTCGTCGAACCAAGAGCGACAATCCCCGGGATGATTTCGATGCCAGGTTCGCCGTGACCGACAACAGCGAAAATCCGTTCAGGACCGCGCTTGGCGAACTCGGCAGCGTGCTGGCACGCGTCGACGGCAGCCGCATCGACGCCGCGTGCAAGATGCTCGCAGGAGCCGGACAAATCGTCGTCTATGGCTGCGGCCGCGAGGCCTTGCAGGTCAAGGGCTTTGCCATGCGGCTCTATCATCTCGGCCTGCCGGTCTCAGTGGTTGGCGACATGAACACGCCACCGCTGGGGCCCGGCGATGTCTTCCTGGCCAGTTCAGGGCCGGGAGAAACCTCGACCGTGCTGACCCTGATGCAGGTCGCGCATGGTGCCGGCGCAACGAACCTGCTGCTGACAGCCCAGGCCGAAAGCAGTGCGGCAAGACAAGCCGATTTCACGCTGCTCATTCCCGCTCAGACCATGGCCAACGACCAGGGGACCAAGAAAACGTCGGTGCTGCCGATGGGTTCGGTGTTCGAAGGGGCGCTGTTCCTGCTGTTCGAGGTGATGGTGCTGAAGCTCAGGGATTTGATCGGCGCTTCGCCGGAAGCGATGCGCGCTCGCCACACCAACATGGAATAGACCATGCGCTACGAACTGATGCTGCCGCACCAGATCCGCAAGGCGATCGCCGAGAACTGGCCGGTCGCCTTGCCGCTCGGCGTGCTCGAATACCATGGCGAGCACATGGCCGTGGGCATGGACACGCTGGCTGTCATCAAGACGCTGGAGCTGTTCGAGAAGGAGCGTGACATCGTCATCCTGCCGCCCTTCTACTATGGCGCGGCAAGCTACGCGGTGGCGGCGCCGGAAGGCAGCGGCTCGGTGCAGGTCGGCGGCAACGCGCTGGCGCCGTTCGGCGAAGAGCTGTTCTACAGCCTGCTGCGCATCGGCTTTCGCAACATCCACGCCATCATCCACCACCAGACCGAGAATTTCGCCGCCGGCATGCCAACCGATCTCGCCTTCAAGACCGCCGGCCGGCAGGCGATCTTCCGCTTCCTCGAAAAGGAGCGCGGCGAGGGCTGGTGGGGCTCGGAGGCGATGGCTGGCTATTATGCCCAGCACGCCGAGGGCGGCAATTTCTTCAACTGGGTGCAGGTGCATCCGCTGATGTCGGCGGCAATGAACGGCAAGTACCCGTTCGACCATGCCGGCATCGGCGAGACGTCGCTGATGCTTGCGCTATGCCCGGAAGCTGTCGATGCCAGTCACTTCGAAGACAACAAGAGCTGGTACACCGCGACCGCCAAGGACGCTTCGGCCGAGCTCGGGCAGAAGGGCGTCGCCATGATCATGGATCATTTGCGCGCGATCCTGAGGAGCTAACCGCCGATTTTCCGCCGCTCCGCCCTATAGTCGGTGATCGACTTGTCCGGATCGCTTTTGGTCGCCACGGCCCAGATGAAGGTGCCGCCGCCGGCAATGGCAAGGATGGCAAACAGCGCGATGCCGAGCGGAAATATCCTGGTGTAGAGCACGATCAGCAGCATCGACAGGCCGCCTCCCACCATCGCCACCACAAAGCCGGCGATGACGGCGCGTCCTTGCCAGGCGATCGGCATGACGCCCTTGCCGTAGCGGTCGTAGCCCTTGTGGCCAACGCGGATGTTGCGCGCGAACCAGTATTTGGCAGACATCGCCTATTTCACCGCGCCCGCGGTCATGCCCATGATCAGATAGCGTTCGAGCGCGATGCCGATGACGGCCAATGGCGCGATTGCGGCAGTGGCCAGCGCTGCCATCGACCACCAGTTGATGCCTTGCGAGCCGGTCTGGCTCGCCACCATGACCGGAATTGTCTTGGCGTCGGTCGAGGTCAGCAGCGCAGCGAAGAAATACTCGTTCCAGCACAGCACCATCGCCAGGATGAAGGCGGCGACCATGCCCGGCAGCGCGATCGGCATGACGATCCGGAAGAAAGCCCCCCAGATCGACAGCCCGTCCACGAGCGCTGCTTCCTCGAGCTCGACCGGTATGGAATTGAACTGGTCGCGCATGATCCAGATGACGATCGGGAGCACCATCAGCGTGTAGAGCAGGATCAGTCCGACGCGCGTGTCGAGCAGGCCGACCTCCCGGTAGAGCACCAGGAAGGGCAAGGCCAGCACCACCGGCGGCAGGATCAGCTGCGACAGGAAGAAGAACGAGATGTCTTCGTTCTTGAACCAGGCGAAGTGGTAGCGATAGCGGGTAAGGCCGTAGGCGGCGAGGCTGCCGATGATGATGGCGAGGCTCGACGCGCCGACCGAGGTGATCACAGAGTTCATGAAGCGCTTGAAGAACTCATCGCGCACCGTCGAGGTCTGGAAGATCGAATCCGGCGACAGGCCGAGAGAACGCCAGCCCTTCCAGTCCGGCTGGAAGTCGACGAACGGGATCAGGTGGCCCTGGGTGACRTCGACCGCCGATTTGAACGAGGTGGTTATCGTCCAGTAGATCGGAAACAGGCAGATGAAGGCCCAGAACACCAGCGCGCCATAGATGAAGACGCGGCTGGTGATGAAGCTCGCCGGCGAGCGGATTTCGGAAACGGTGTACTCGGTGGTTTGAACGCTCATGATCCCGGCCGCTCAGTTGACGTTGCGCACGAAGCGGTTGGCGAATTTCAGCAGCCAGGTCACGAACACGACGATGATGATGAGATAGACCATCGCCAGCATGGTGCCGTAGCCGACATTCGAGCGGTCGCGATATTCGCGGTAGATGAAGCTCGATACCGAATCGGTGGCGCCGCCCGGGCCGCCCGACGTCACCGTGATGATGATGTCGGCGAGCTTCAACTTGAAGATGATGCGCAGGATCACTGCCGTCACCGACACCGGCAGCATCAGCGGGAAGGTGACCTGCCAGAAGGTCTGCCACGCATTCGCGCCGTCGACCCGTGCCGCTTCCAGTATCTCACGCGACATTGCCTGCAGGCCGGCGAGCAGCATAATCATCATGAACGGGATGAAGGTCCAGGCATCCAGGACCATGATCGAGATGCGGGCGATGATCGGGTCGCTGAAGAAGGCCGGGTTTTCCCAGCCGAGATAGCGCGCCAACGTTGCCGCCGGCCCGAAGCGGTATTCCATCAGCGATTTGCCGACCATCCACGACACCGCGACCGGCGACAGCATCAGCGGCATCAGGAAGACGACGCGGAAGAATTTGCGGGCGCGGATCTGCGCGTTGAGCAACAGCGCCAGGCCAAAGGCAATGACATATTCGACCAGCACGGCGAGCACATAGAGCACCATGTTGAACAGCGCGTTGCGGTAGTAGGGATCGCCCAGCATCTGCCAGAAATTGGCAAGCCCATTGAACTTGCGGCCGCTGAAGGAACTGAGGTTCCAGTCGGTCAGCGCGATATAAAAACCGAACAGCGTCGGGAAGATCACCATGGCGATGGTAAACAGCAGCGCCGGCAACAGGAACAGAGCACGCTGGCCGTCCTCGCCGCGTGTCAGCACCTGGCCGATACCGAGCGCCACGCCCCACAGAACATAGGCATAGACGACAGGGCGCCACGTCTCGAAGCCGATGGTATCGGCTTCGGTCTTGTACAGGATCTCCAGCACGATCACCGCCAGCAGGCCAAGCGTCGCAACAGCCATCAGCGCCCAACCGAGGCGTTTTCGGCCGGGCGAAATCAGATCGGAAGGGTCGGCATCTGCCGGCCACTGGTTCGCGGTCGAAGTCGGGTCAGTCACAAATCTCGCCCGTTTGAAGGCTCATCGAGGAGCCGGAGCCGGTCTGCTGTGGTCCGGCGTTGCCGCCGGACCACGGTTTCACAATAGCCTACATGCCGAGCGAAGCTTTGTAGAGCTTGACCTGCTTTTCGCGGCCGATCTGGTCGGTCAGCTTCTCCCAGGCCGCTGCGATGGCGTCTGCGCCTTCTTGCGCCTTCATCTTGCCGGCGAAGGTGTTGGCCAGAATATCCTCGGCGGCGCTGTAGTACTGGAAGATGCCGGGGATACGCGGCTCGATCGCCGCGTTCGGATGGTTGTACGAATCGCCTTCCGACTTCAGGTACGAGGTGATGAAGGCCTCGTCGTAGCCTGCCGCCACCCATTCCGGAATGTCGAAGTGGGAGTTGCGATAGGGCTGGAAGCCCGACGGATACATCGCCGTCCAGATCGACAGGTCCTTGCCGCCGAGATGGGCGGCAGCCGACCATGCCGCCTTCTTCTTCTTCTCGTCGGCATCGACGCGGGCCATGACATAGACGCCCCAGCCGAGATAGGCGCAGTTGGGCGAGTAGTTCGGCCCGCTGGCGAGCTTTTCCCACTTGCCGGTCTTGGAATTGTAGACGTCGTCGGAGCCGGGCAGGATCGAGAAGCCGGTGACGTCGCCGATGACCGAGGAATCATTGGTCTTGACGTTGGAGCCGATGTCGCCCCACCAGGGGATCATCGAACCGGTGCCGGCCAGGAACTGCTGGAAGCCGGTGGTGTTCGGGTCGGCGTTGATCTGGTCCGCCGGTTCGTTCGGCAGCGCGTCGATGACGTCCTGGATTRCCCGCACCCAGGCCGGGTTGTTGATTCGCGGCTTCATCGTATCGGCGTCGAACAGCCAAGCCTTGTCATCGGGATGCTTGGCGTAGGCGGTGGCGCGGCTGCCGAGGAAGTAGAAGCCGAAACCGCCCCACGGCTTGGGCGCGTCGAGATAGCCATAGACGTCCTGGCCCTTGAACTTCTTGCCCTTGAGGAACTTGGTGACCGCCTGGACCTGTTGCCAGGTCTTCGGCACGCCCCACTCGCCTTCACCGCCGCCATCCTTCCAGGCCTTGGCGAGGTCGGCATCGGCGAACACGTCGGTGCGGTAGTTGAAATTGTGCGTGTCGCCGTCAATGGTCACGCGATACTGCTTGCCATCCCAGGTGCCGACGGGAGGCTTGAGATAGTTGACCAGATCGTCGAAATCGATTTGCTTCTTGACCCAGTCGGGCATCTCGGACGTCAGGCCCTTGCCGCAGACATCGCCTTCGAACGGCGCGCCCATCTCGATGATGTCGAAGTCGACGGTGCCGGTGGCGATCGATTGCTGCAGGCGGGCGTTGTAGTCGGCCTGCGCCAGATCGATCCAGCTGATCTTGGCACCGGTATAGGCTTCCCACGGCTTCAGGAAGCCACGGAACAGCACATTGTGCAGGTTCTGGTTGTTGAGACCCATGAACGTCAGCTCGACGCCGGCGAACTCGCCTTCCTTGACGTTGGCCTTGGTCGCTTCGAGGCAGAGTTCACCGACCTTCTGGAAGTCGGCGTCGGTCGGCTGACCTTTGCCAACGCCGGGGATCTGCAGAATCTTCGAGCGCAGTTCGCTTGCGGCGGAAGCCGGCCGGGTGAAAGCGCCGAGCCCGGCGCYGGATGCGGCCGCGATCGCAGCCATGCTGGCCGCGCCCTTCAAGATGTCGCGCCTTGTGGCGCCGGCACGGACCAGTTTATCGTAAAGACCTGTTCTCATCGACTATTCCTCCCAGAATTCAGTGTGAATGGATGTGGCCATTCTGTCGGACGCTGGAGCGCCAGCGATACGTCCGGCTCGGAAACGAATTAGCAGGACCCCACCCTGCGTCGATTGAAGCTCCGATTGCGGATCTGGTTCCGACTTTGGACCAGCACTCGTCACTATTCTCACAACCAAACGCCGTGTCAACGAGGGCAGGTTTTTATCTATAAGAGACTGACTTGCCCTGACCGATTGCGTTGGTTAGCTTCTGCGCCTACGGCAGTGGAGCCGATGGGGGAGATATGGCGCAAGTCGCAATCAGCAAGGTGGCCAAGGCGTTTGGAACCGTCAAGGTTCTGCACGAAGTCAGCGTCGATATCGCCGACGGACAGTTCGTGGTCCTGGTTGGTCCTTCGGGTTGCGGCAAGTCCACGCTACTCAGGATGGTGGCCGGGCTGGAGACCGTCTCCGGGGGCACGATCGCCATCGGCGACCGCATCGTCAATCATTTGCCGCCGGCCAAGCGCGACATCGCCATGGTGTTCCAGAACTACGCGCTTTATCCGCACAAGACGGTCGAGCAGAACATGGCCTTTGCCCTCAAGCTGCGGAAAACCGATCCGGCCGTGGTCGCCGAGCGGGTCAAGCGCGCCGCCGACATCCTCGACCTCAACCCCTACCTGAAGCGCTATCCCCGGCAGCTCTCTGGCGGCCAGCGCCAGCGTGTGGCGATGGGCCGCGCCATCGTGCGCAATCCGCAGGTGTTTCTGTTCGACGAGCCGCTGTCCAACCTCGACGCCAAGCTGCGCGTTCAGATGCGCACCGAGATCAAGGAATTGCACCAGCGGCTGAAGACCACCACCATCTACGTCACCCACGACCAGATCGAGGCCATGACCATGGCCGACAAGATCGTCGTCATGCGCGACGGCCGCATCGAACAGGTCGGCGCGCCGCTGGAACTGTTCGACAGGCCGGCCAATCTTTTCGTCGCCGGCTTCATCGGCTCGCCTTCGATGAACCTGCTCAAGGGCACCATGCGCAAGGGTGGCAAGGCCGGCGTCGAGATATCAGGCTCACTGTTCCCGATTGCACCGGACAACGCCGCGAAGGACGGGCAAGCTGTCGTCTACGGCGTGCGGCCGGAGCATCTCGAGATCCATCCCGATGGCGTGCCGGCGAGGATTTCGGTGGTCGAGCCGACCGGCTCGGAAACGCTGGTGTTCCTGCGCTTCGGCGAGGGTGAGATGGTGGCACTGTTTCGCGAGCGCCACGACTTCAAGCCGGGCGACATGCTTACCTTGAAGCCACGGCTCGACCAGATCCATCTCTTCGACGCCGAGACCGGCAAGCGTCTCTGATCTCCAACCGACTTCACGAGGAATACCATGCTCAAAGGGATCAATCCGTTGCTCAATGCCGATGTGCTGCAGGCATTGCGGGCGATGGGCCATGGCGATGATTTGATCATCGCCGACACCAATTTTCCGGCCGATTCGGTGGCGCGCCAGACGGCGCTCGGCCGCCTGCTGCGCATCGATGCGCCGGCCGCCGACGTGGCCAAGGCCGTGCTGTCGCTCTACCCGCTGGACACGTTCGTCGACGATGCCGCGGCGCGCATGGAGATCGTCGGCAAGCCCGACGAGATCCCGCCCGTGCAGAAGGAAGTGCAAAAGGAAATCGACAAGGCCGAAGGCAAATCGTGGCCGATGATCGCGGTCGAGCGCTACGCTTTCTACGAGCGCGCCAAGCAGGCCTATTGCGTCATCCAGACCGGGGAGCGCCGCTTCTATGGCTGCTTCGCCTTCCGCAAGGGCGTTGTGCCGCCGGATGCGGAGTAGCGGCATGGTCTCGGGCAAGCCTGTCGTCATCCTTGGTGTGTTCGTCGCCGACACCGCCTACCGCGCCGATCGCCAGCCACGCATGGGCGAGACGATCCTCGGCAACTCGTTCAAGCTGGGGCCGGGCGGCAAGGGCTCGAACCAGGCGGTCGCCGCCGGCAAGCTCGGCGCCGACGTCACCTTCCTCACCCGCCTCGGCGTCGACCCGTTCGCCGACATGGCGAGGCAGACCTGGGCTGGAGCAGGCGTCAAGGATGCCGTCATCGACACGCCGGAAAGCTACACCGGCGCCGCCTACATCTTCGTCGAGGAGACGACCGGCAACAACGCCATCATCGTCAGTCCCGGCGCGGCGATGCTGATTTCGCCGACCGATATCGAAGCCAATAGCACGCTAATCAGCAGCGCCGGCGTCTTCGTCACCCAGCTCGAACAACCGATCGATGCCGCGCTGCGGGCGCTGGAGATCGCGCGCGGGGCAGGGGTGACGACCATCCTCAACCCGGCCCCGGCGGCAAAACTTCCCGACCGCATCTACACGCTGTGCGACTATCTTACGCCCAACGAGACGGAGACGGAGGAATTGACCGGAATGAAGGTCTCCTCGATCGATGAGGCGCGCGCCGCCGCCGCAAGCCTGATCGAAAAGGGCGTCGGCACGGTCATCGTCACGCTTGGTGACAAGGGCGCGCTTTTGCACTCCATGAACCGCTCCGAGCATGTTCCCGCCGTTAGTGCAGGGCCGGTTGTCGAGACCACGGGGGCGGGCGACGCCTTCAACGGAGGCCTCGCCGCAGCGCTGTCTCGCGGTGTCGAGCCGCTGCAGGCGGTGCGTTTCGCCTGCGCCGTCGCCGGTATTTCCGTGACGCGACCGGGCACCGCGCCGTCGATGCCGACGCTGCAGGAGGTCGAGGCGCTGCTGGCGCAGGCGACCTGACAGCCTTGTGTAGGCGACCGTCTGTGTTCGATCCTTATCGGTGACGATCATTTACGGCCGAGATCATTTGGCTGTGCGAGCGTGAAAATCGATCTGGCTAAATCACCACGAAATCGGCGTTGGTGAGCGCGAGGTTGGCGGCGAGTGTGGCGAAATGGGTCGAGCCGCCAGCCGCACTGCCGTTGCTGTCATAGTAGAGCCAGCCGGTATCCGTCTCATAGATGATGTGGTCGTTGCCGTCGCCGGCAAGGCCAGTCGTGTTCTTGACGAACTGGTCGGCGGTCAGCGTGCCGTTGCCGCCAAGCGCTGCAAAGATCGCATTGTCGACGTGGATGGTGTCTTCGACCACCGAGAAGTCGGTGATGTGGTCGACATTGGTCGAGGCGTTCAGCGCCGTGGTGAAGACGAAACTGTCGTTGCCGGTGCTGCCGGAGAGCGTGTCATTGCCGAGGAGGCCGTCGATGACGTTGTTGCCGGAATTGCCGGTGATGATGTTGGCGGTCGAGTTGCCGGTGCCGTTGA
>NZ_JBFUDZ010000098.1:0-9111 GCF_056404455.1 Mesorhizobium sp. P2_D1 | reverse complement strand
CTATTGCAATCAGCCCTCTGGAGCCGGCATAGGCTTGGACCGGCAAGCGTCCAGATTCACGCGGGATCGAGCTGCCGGCCTTGGTCGTCAGCCGTCCAGATCAATCAAAGCGACACCGAGGTCCGGACGTTTGCTGCGCCGCGAGTGTCGGGCGAACGATGCCTTCTAGCAGATGGCCGCCCCGCATGCTGCCGTCGCTCAAACCAAACACCGCGTGGACATGAAGGCTGGGCTTGCCATCTTCGCCAAGCGCAATGTTGCCTATCGCGCTCAGGACCTCGCATTGTTCATCAATCGGGATTTTGCGTTAGGTATTTGCGTTCAGATCAAACCAGCCCACGGTCCCTCGTTCGAAAGCGCGCGCTCAAAGAGGCACTGCCGATCTGCTGGTTGACCGCGAAGGCAGTGAGCGCTGCAAACGCTTCTTCGCCAGGATCGAGCACCAGGACGAAAGTCCTTTGTCCGCTGGCCTTGTTGACGAGCTGAGATTTCATGCTTGTTTCCCATCGTGATGGCCTGGCCGGCCTGAGCGCTCTTCGTCCAAGGTCAATGAACTCGATTTTCGGCATTCCGTTTGCGGGTAGCTGCACCCTTCTTTGCAGACTCCGATCGGCTAGCGGCTGACCTTGAAGCTCATGCACTACCGCCACTTTCGCCGCCCTTGTGGGTCGCTGGCTGACCTGTGTGTTTGCCGCGGCCGGAGCCGCCTTCTTTCTTGCCGCCACCATCGTCCTTATTGACGGTCGCCCATGCCCTTCGTTCAGCTTCGTGCTCGGAGAACGCTTTTCATAACCCTCGGCAATATGATCGGCCTTGCGTTCCTGCTTGTCGGTGTATTTCGATTTGTCGCCGCGCGGCATGGCCGTATCTCCTATTGGGATAGGGTCTGAACGAAAAGCCGGCGCGGGAGTTCCAACTGACACTCGAATAAGCCAGTGACATGCCTGACACTCGGCTACCGTTGCGTTTTTTGGGGCCGGCGGTCTCTCTTCATCAGGCCTGCCGTCAGAAGATCGAGACCGGTTACCGACCGCTGCTGGCTACGGCCGGCCTATCGCAGGAGCCCCTCAGCCTCAAACGTGTCCCAGCCGTCCAAGTTTGGCTGCGGCGTATTTGCTCGGCGCCCTTCCTTCGCAAGTGCCGCTTTGCCTTTGCTCACGCGCGTCAATGCAGCCTTGGCGGCCCCGCGCCGTCTGTTGTCGGCGATCTCTCGCGCATCCTGCTCCCGCCAGACGACCGCCTGGTCACGATCGAGGAGGTCCTCGATGTACCGGGGGTCGAAGACGTGGAAAGTCACGGCCTTTGATCGTCCGCGCACCTTCACCGTGCGCGTGCCGATGCTCTGCAGTCGTCCGTCTTTGAGCCACTTGTGCCGCTCGCGCGAAGAGATCGTGAGGACATCCTCTGCCTCGCGGGGAAGCACGGGCAGATTTTCGATCCCCTCTAGCGTCTTGAAGATCTTCGCCGAGGCTGCCTTGAACTCATTTGCCTCGGTCTCGGGCATACGCAATGCAATGCGCCCAGTTTCAGCCTTGATAAACTTCCTCACCGGCCACGGCAGACGAGCCCTTATTTCGCGTTCGATTCCCTTGGCACGCACTGACGAGCCAATCGTCATTGATGGCAGTAGCGGCCACTCGGCAATTAATGAAAGAGAGGTGCTCATACTGGACGTTTTCCGACCAACCTTCGATCTCGGACGAGCCTAATTTAACTTGGCTTCCGCTTTCCGGTTCCTCAATTTGGCCGTTGGCGCTACATTGAGATAGAGCTAGCGCCTAGGCTGGCCGAAATTCTTGTCGCGATGATAGTAGGAGCCTAAAGAACAAACCGCTCGAACACGAGCCGGAAGGCTGCAGCCCAGGCCTCAAAAGCATCTCCCACATTGGGCCAGGCCGAGGGCGCCTCTTGTGCACCAAATGACTGTGTGGCCACGACACCGCTCCATGCTTCGACTGAACACCTGTCGGCCAAACGAATTAAGGGAGCCCTTCGCGGGCGGCACAGCCGGTCTGCTTACTCGAGATGGCACAGGTTTTTGCAGGCCGGGTCATGCGCCGATGAGGGAGCAGGGCGATTGCCGCTGATGAAAACGCCCATTAACAGGAGCGGCTGGCGGCGGGGCTTCACTACGATGGCGATGCGTATTTACCGGGCGAGTAAGCCGACCAACTGCAGTGACAAAACTTGGTCGGTCCGCTTTCGCAGCAACTGGGCGTTGGCGATCTTCCCGCCGGTTCACTTAATATTTCAACTGGAACGGCCTGTCAGGCGGCTCGTTGCTTTTCTGAGATCCAAGCGATCTCGCAACGCTAACGACGGAGGAAAGTCTCATGCCTAATCAGGGTGGTAGCCGCGAAAATTCGGGTCAGCAGGGTCGGAAGAACCAGGGCGACAATAACAGCAAGGGCGGCGACAAGCAGCAGGAAGCGCAGGAAGGCAAGACCAAGCAGCAGGGCGGCGAAAATCGCGGCGGCAGCGGAAACTTTGCCAACGACCCCGAGCGTGCTTCGGAGGCGGGCCGCAAGGGCGGAAAGTCCTGATTTTCTACTTCTAAGAGAGACAAATGAAATACGGCCCGTCGGCGTGTGGCGGGCCGTATCGGCATAGAGCCAGAGCTTTGCACTGTTCGGAATCGAAACGATAGGCATTCGTCTTTAGCCACTCCCGCGGCACTAGCTGAACGGGATCCGACTGCATACGCCTTGGAAGCGTACCGACGCCTGGAGACCAGATATCTCCAGCGATCTACTGCTCGTTTCCTTGGCCCGATCTCGACACCCACGAGCCTAGCGTCCGGGCTTCACCAGATTACCGACCGATCTCGYCGATGCGCGCCCGGCCGGTAAGCGCCATTACCACCTCGAGTCCCGGCGAAGCAGGTTGACACAATGGGCTATGCCCTCTCGGCGCCATCCGTAGACATAGGGCGGCCAATCATGACTGCGCTTGCCCCTAGGGCAATCGTCTTCAAAACGCCGGTGCCACGCCCAAAATCACGACGTCTGTTGGCCCAGCCGCTGAGGACGTACGTCGCCTCAAGACGCTCGCTCCATAGGTCCAGCGCCTTCCAGCTGGCGATGTCCCGTATACAAAGGGGAGGGCGGTCCTGTGCCTATCCGCTTTGTCGCCTATCTCGGCCCAGTCGGCAATCTAGCTTCAGCTTTGTTTAGCGTCGCTGGCTGTTACGGAGTGGTCCTAGACCAACCGCTTTCGTGTGCACTATGTGTGCAATGGGAACTTAGATATAGCCGGGTGGCCTTCCGTTAGGACGGAATAATCGTACATTGGGCTACGTTTGGGCGGGTGTGTCAGGCCAAATTGCTCAATCTTTCCAACCGGGCATCGGACGGACTCAATGTGAAAAAAGATAATGAAATGAATAAGATAGAGAGAAAAATTGCTGCGGCTCCTATGATGGATGGGGGCAGATTCACGAAAACGAGCCGCATCGGCAGGCCGAGGCTGCGGCAGCGATAGCGCTTCGCACCAGTGTGCTTGCGCCACTGGTTAGACCGATTGCCAGGGTGACGGTAGACCTTGCCCACGCCCTCTCTCCCCCTTGGGAGAATGCTTCCATTCGGGGATTGAGTCCATCCATCAGAGATCGCTAGATCGGAGCAGGCTGGAGGGGTTTGATGCGCGATCGCGAATTAACCGAACGGCCCGGCAAAGGCTGGAACGCCGTGTCCGTGAAGGCATGAGGTCGAAGAGAAGATCGGCAGCGCCTACGAGGCTCGCCGCCATCGTGGGCCCACAAGAACACAGCACAGCCAAAGAGAGGGTTGGCGGCTTTTCCCCCTTATGCCTTTCTGCCGGCGGCACCACATTCTATTCGTCGGTAGCGAGACCGCTGTCACCTTCACAGCGGGCGAGCGATGGAGTGCCTTCGACGGTGAAGACAATTCCGGCGTCCTTCAAACGCTTGGCGCATGGCCGCGATGTTGTGGGGACGCTGTTTCCTAACGCCGTTCTCGAATCGCTGATCGTCATTTCGCCAAGATTGGCTTTTGCGGCAAGTCGGACTCGCGACCAGTTCAGTAGGGATCATGCTGCTCTTAATTGATCTGCTGCGAGTAGGTTGCTGCTGTCCATAAGCACTCAAACATTCAATATGGCTGAAACGTTCCCCTTGACCTTTTTGCGACGATCTGACGACCTGGCACGTGTTGCGCGGCGGCTGATCCGCGATGTCATCCAAAAGGAATCAAGCGAGTTCGGACGCGGTAGCCCTGCCTGAGCCTAGCGCGTCCGAGTGATGCCCTCATCTCCCGTTCGAGCCGCACCGCGTCCTTATGGTCCGCTTAGCACGCGGTGAGCCTGTGAGATATGCTAGCCAGGTAACATGCCGGTGAACGCCGGACGCAACCGACCTGCTATGCTGGTTGATCTCAGCGCACTCCAGAACCTGCCCGCCCGTTCCCATTTCGGGCTTTTCGTTAAGCGGAGAAACTTTTTCCGAGGAGGAAGTTGATGCAACAAGCTGCCGCCGTGGCAGCCCTAATTGGGAGAAATTTCCATGAACCTGAAGATGCTCACAATAGGCGCGGTGGCGCATGCGATGATGACTGATGCTGCACTTGCCGGCAGCAGCACCGGGACGTCCGCGCTCGATGACCCGGCGAAGATGTCGCCGAGCGGCCAGCCCGCGCTGTCACGCTGTGGGTCGGTCTATGGTCGATAATGCCTGACTCGCCTTCAGCCTTGCCGCTGGCGTCGTGCTGGCGCTGGCGTGGCCCTTTTAGAGATCGCTGGGGCTTGCTCTGGCGCCGCCGTCGGCTGCGGATGGTACCAGCGACGTCGGCTTACCCGAGGGCGCGAAGGCGCGGACAGGGCAAGTGCGGGCAGAAGGGCTTCCGACTGCTGGACGGTTCCATTGACCCGCAGAGCACGACGCGCAGCACGCCCGCGGCGATGAACTCGACTGGTGGCGCTCTCACGGCATCGACCCGTTCGAGCTCGCCATCAATCTCCGACGCGAGACCAAGAGCTATACAAGATCAATCTGGAGAACTGAGGGCTTTGGAAAGGGCGTCAAAGGTCGTTTCCGTGCCTTTGTTCTAGATCGAAATAGAGAATCTGGGAATCCCCGATTTTTTGGCCGATTTCCTTACGATCAAAACGAACACTAAGCCCATGCTCGACGGCGCATTTCGCAATCAGGTTATCAAGGGCATCCTCCCCGATCGGTGGGGAAATAAGTTGGCGGATCGCTTTGCTGGCAAGCTCAGTAGACACGAAATCGTGGTTCTTCTTCCTTGTTTCGACGTACTGCTCCACCAGAATTTTCAGCCGCCGTTCCGCAATATCCCCTGCGAGCATAACGGGTTAGTTCCTTTCGAAAGTGCGCAGCCGATAAGCGCACACGCATGTCCAATTTGTTGGCCACAGAACGCGCCAGAGCCCCCTGCCGGTGGCCCACGATCGGTAGTCCAAGATGGGAACAACCTTAGTCATCTCTAGCTGTGCTTCTCACATTGTGACGTAACCCTATTATCACTTTCTGCAAACGACGATTGTCGGTGATAACCGGCATCAACATGCTTTTCCGAAGCACGCCGCCAAGCGCCCGACGCCTTAACCATGAGGCCGAAAGTTCCGCCAGGAAGCTTTGAAGTCGGCTTTGCAAGTTCATCGGTACGCCTCCTCCCTTTGCCCTCTCAGATCGAACATCCGGCCACGGTGAAAGTTCCGGAATTATTTTAGCTGAATCTTATTTAATTCGCGAGTGATGGGGAGTCTGAGTGCAATGCGTTCCGACGCCGAGTGGTTGAGGCTCATCAAACCGAATCCTGTTCCAGAGGAGGCGCCGCGGCGATGACTGGCTGCACGAAATCAATTATGACGGCTTCCGCAGGCAGATCATCCTCGATTGGGCCGGCGGCCGCGCATTCACCAAGAATGGGCACGATTGGTCGAAGCGTTTCTGGCCAGTGATCGATGCGGCTGAAAAGCTTCCGGCAAAGTCCTTCGTAATCTGATCAGGTGTAGGCTTGCCGGGCTTCAGGTAAGTTGGGTCTTCGCCCGGCGAGTTTGCCGTATACCAGCCGATCTTGCCTATAAGCCGAGACTTATGCAATATCCGCATCGTTCTCCCACAAAGCGAGGCGCGGCAGGTTTTTTTGGGCGGAACGGTTTGTTTTTCGCCTCGTTTTGCGTCCGCACCTGTGACGCGGGTACGAAAGTTGTTCGACAGCTTTCGGGGGGCAAACTGCAGCTACATCTTATTGGAGCCGATTACACCAGCCTCACCTTCAGCGAGATTGGTTAGCGACGGCGCTCCACAGGTAAAGACAACACCGGCTGCCTCCAATGCTTGTCGTATGCGGGTGAGGCTGCCCGGACCGGGGATTCTGCGGCCGATCTCAAACTCGCGGATCGTGTCTTCGCTAAGGTTGGACTTGGCACCAAGCCGCACCCGGGACCAGTTTAATAGCCCCCGTGCTGCTCGCGTCTGTTCTGCTGTCAGGTTGCGCAAACGACCATCTCCCGCCCGAGGGACCTCTTGTCGACAACAGCGGATTGAGAGGAAGGTTCCAACATCATTTCACCGACCGCTAATGGAACGGAAACGGCTACTCCGCTATTGAATCAAATTCGAGTTGCGGGGAGTTCCGATGCGTAAGGGTGCCGGTGGGGTCCGGTTGTCGTTCATCAAGCCGATGGAGCCCGAGCTGGTTGACGGACCGCCGGAGGGCGACGACTGGAGTCACGAAATCAAGTTCGACGGCTACCGCACCCAAGTCATAAAGGACGAAGACGGCATCCGGCTCTTCTTCACGGTATCCTTCGGTGTGGCAGAAATGGCAGCCGCCGATGATCGAAATATACAAACCGTGTTCGACGGAAACTTGGTCTGCCGCAAGTAGGCTGGACGAAGAACGGCTACGACTGGACCTCCCGATACCGATACCTTGCTGAGGAAGCGGCTTCGATCGACGCTGAAAACTTCATCCTCGATGGTGAAACCATCATGATCAATGAGGCGGGCCTGTCCGATTTCCATGCTCTGCAATCGGCCGTCACCAAGCGTCGGCCTTCACTGGAGCTTTACCTGGTGGCGTTCGATCTTCTGTACATCAACGGGCACGACCTGCGCGACGTGCCGGTGAAGGACCGCCGCGAGATCCTGCAGGAGATGATTCCGGACGCCAGCCGCATTCAATTCAGCGAAGCCATGCCGGGCACCGGCGACGCGGTCTATCAACTCGTCGACCGGGCCGGCCTTGAGGGCATGGTTTCGAAGCGCAGGGATAGCGTCTATCGCAGCGGGCCGACAATGAACTGGCGCAAGATCAAGTGCTATGACGAAAAGGAGATGAACATCATCGGCGTGCAGCGCGAAAGGGGCAAGCCAGCCATGGTGCTCATGGCGGACAAGGGTCGCTATGTCGGCGGGGCCGTTGTCACCTTCAAGCATGACAGGCGCCAGCGGCTTTGGGACCGCGTGCAGGGCAAGGTGGGTGCTCCTGCGGCTGTAGCCCTAGGGAAGAAAAACGCTGAATGGCTCAAGCCTGGCCTTGTGGGCCGCGTCAAGTTCCTGAAAGGCGAGGAGCGGCTGCGGCACGCTTCGCTGCAGGATTTCCGGGAAGAATGAGCAAGCGCGGTATAGTATTAGCCCGTCGCCTATGTGGCGACGGGCCTTAGCCGTACAGGTTGCGTCAGTTGTAGACCTTGACAATCTTCCGGGTGCCCGGGTCTACAAGAACCGTCCGGTTGTCGACAACGACATAGCGRTATTTGACGTTGGGGACTTCACGAAGCTCGACCGTATCGGGCAGGGCTGTGCCGATATTGAGTTCGACGCCGGGAATCTTCACCGATGCCAAGGGCTGCTTCTTCACATACTCATGGATGACCGTATCCTGCTCAGGCGTGATGATAACGTCCTCGGCGGCAGCAGCGCCGATACCTGCCAGGAGCACAAACGCCGCAGCGGCGCCGGTAAGATGCATTCTCATGATTTTCTCCTCGTTCGGCCGGCGCACGACAACATCATCTAAGCCGGCCCACAAACCGAACTTTGCGCGTCCCTAAACGTTCCTTGGCGGGGCTTCGGTCGAGTGCGGGACGGGGCTTAAGTCCGGTCGCGAAACGCAATGGTCTTACCGACAACGTTGCTTGGAACAGCCTGCGTTCACGGATGTTATTCGGAAAAGTTGGGAGAAATCAGTTGGATAGAAGTGTCAGTCAAGCGCGCTGGTTGCGCCGATATTCGGCGCGGCCGTCACCTTTCTCGTGGTCGGAATAATTCTTGGCTGACATTTGCAAGATCGGCGCAGCTACGTCCCTTCCTGCGCTGATAGGGTTCGCTCGCGTCTGCCAGGACGCCTGCGAATCCTCTAACTTCAACGATTCGTATGAGGCGAACGTAATGCTAAGCGACAAAGAGACTCGGTTTTTGGAGGCGGGCATGCTCCTGGCAGTGCCTTTCTGCGTGGCGGTCACCGCGCTGATCGCTGTCTTCGCCTTGGCCAGGCTATGATGGACAATATGGCAGCCTGCCGGCGCGATCTCGAGGCTTGGCAAGTCGGGAACGGGGACAGTTAGCATGAACCGCATCCTGTTCGTCGCGGCCGACTTTCTTTCCCGGCCCCCGGGTTTCTATGTGATGCTCATGGCCATGGTGCTTTGCACTGCGCTTGTGCCTTTCGGGCTGACAAATGCGGTTACCTATGCGCTGTCGGTTGCGGCCATCGTGATCACCGGTGTTGTCCTCATACAGGGCCATCGCGATACCGCCRCCATCCACGCCAAACTCGATGAGATCATCATTGCCCTTGACGACAATAGAAACGACGTTGTCGGGTTGGAGCATGCTGACCCGGAAGAGATCCGTGCAAAGCTTACGAAACTCGAAGAGGAAGCGGCCCGGCCGCTGGGACTTCAGTCTTAGTTGAGCCTTCGCTTATGTGCCTATAACTTGGGCAGTGCGGGGGACAATCCAAAGAAGACTGATCCCGCAGTGGCCGGTGCGGCCGCCCTAAAAGCATCCCACCGTACCGGCCATTCCTCTTGGGCTGGGCAGTGACCACCAACGGTGCACCTGACGAGCTTCTAGCGGCCTTCCTCGATTGAACTCGTGCCCTTGGGCACGAAGAAACACCGCCA
>NZ_JBFUDZ010000097.1:0-9372 GCF_056404455.1 Mesorhizobium sp. P2_D1 | reverse complement strand
GACACGGGGCCACAGGTGAGCACGAAGGCGAGAGCGAGGATCAACCTAAACATGGCCGATGGGCCGTTTCGAAATTTTCCTTTCCGCGATCACATTATACCCTATGAAGCTGGCCGGCCAAAGCATGTGGTTACGCACGGAGATCGATCAGGATCAACTGATAACGTGGAACGCAAGGGGCGTTTGCCACCAGCTTATATTAGGAGCACATTATAGATGGGGCTTGGGAGATCCACCCGTCTCTCCGGTCCCAAGGGCCCGGCGTCTCGGAGTTCCCAAACCCAAAGGTTGTCGGGCCCGCCAGTGAGGGACCGAATGCGAACAATCGATCTTTGTGCAGCCGTTGCTCTGTGCATCGTGCCATCCAGCCTACTGGCGGCAGACGAGGTTTCCGTCGAACGCGGTTTGTATATTTCGATCATCGGCGGCTGCCATTTCTGCCATACGGAAGGATACCGTGAAGCCGATGGGAAGATCGATCCGGAGAAAGCGTTGAAAGGCTCTACCGTGGGCTGGAGGGGTCCCTGGGGCACGACCTACGCTGCAAATCTCAGGGATTCGGCAATGGGATTTGATGAGAACGCTTGGGTCAACCACCTCAAGAGCAAGGTCCAATTGCCGCCGATGCCCTGGTACCAAGTCCAAGCCATGACCGAAAGCGACATGCGTTCGGTGTATCTTTACATTAAATCGCTGGGACCACCCGGCGAGTCGGCACCGTTTTACCGGGAGCCAGGCAAGGAGCCGAGGACACCCTATGTCACGCTAGTGCCACCTCAGACACCGAAGAAGAAGTAACAACCTACTGCTTCTTCACCTTCGGCGTGATCTCCTCAATCCTCACCTTGTCGCCGATCTCCTTCGCGAGCGCGAACGCCTTTTCCTTGTCCTTGGTGGCAGCACGGTGCGCCAGTGTGGTTTTTCGAACACGCCCACAACGTAGGTCGTTCCGCCTTGTCGGTCATCTCTCCCCTCCTCCGAGAGGGTTGTCCACCATATTAATCATGGCTAATATAACAGTGGAGGGGACCAAGGTGGAGAGGTTCTTGGCAAGCCCGTTGGCCGCGATGCTGGTAGCGTCGGCAGGACAATGCTGGTCCGAGGACGGCCTCCCTTACAAGCCGATCTCCGAAGAGACCGTGAGAGTTGTCAGCAGCCAGATATATTCCGACATCCTGAGGCGAGCTTGTTTGCAAGGTCGCCGGTATCCGAAAAGCCAAATTGAGAGCGGCTTCAAGAGGCACTTCCAGGAAATGAGACACATGTTGGTGGAGGAAGGGTACACCATCGTGCCAAATGTGACAGAGAACACCTCATCTTGGTCTCTATCGGAGATGGAATTTGATGCCAAGCGGCGCCTTGGTTTCCCACCCCAATTTGGCTGCTTCGGCGCATATTGGCTCAACGAAAATCGGGGCTGGTGACAAGCACCTGGCGCCAGGATCTGCCAGCGCGGTTGTGGTCTGCGCCTGTGGATACGCTCGGGGGCGGACCGAATTTAGCGCTTAGCTAACCGAAAGTCGGTTTCCAGTCGCGGTTGCGCCGCTGCCGATCGCCTTCATAGTCAGGAATGCAGGTGAAGAACACAGGCCGGCGGTCGCGGCCGGCGGCCTTGCACGACGACGGTTTCGCGGGCGGCCAAGGTGTCGGCAATGGTCTTGCAGTACGATTTCTGGACGGGCTTCTAGCGCGCCCCCTTCACCCTCATCTTGAGACCGTAAACACTGCCGGTGGCGGTGATGAAGAGCAGGTCGTTATCTTTGCCACCAAAAGTCACATTCGTCGTCGTCTCGGGTACGTCGATTTGTTCGATCTTCTTTCCCGTTTTATCGAACACAGCCACACCAATCTGGGTGAGATAGACGTTGCCCTCAGAATCGATGGTCATGCCGTCTGAACCGAAATTGCAGAAAAGACGTTTGTTCGTGAGGGCGCCTTCGGGATTTATGTCGTAGGCGTAGGTCTCGCCCGCGCCGTAGTCCCCCACGTAAAGCACCTTGCCGTCTGCCGTACCAATGATGCCGTTAGGCTTAAACAGGTCGGCCGTCATCCGCGTAACGGTCTTGTGGTCGGGCGTGACAAAGTAGACGTTCTGCCCCTCCACCCGGGTACTTTGGTCGTGATCCGAACCGAAATCAGGGTCGGTAAAATAGATGCCGCCGTCTGGACGTATCCACAAGTCATTTGGGCCGTTGAACACCCTGCCGTCGAAGTTGGTCACCAGCACTGAAACTTTCTTGTCGGGCGCAATGGACCACAGTTCGCCCTTATCGGGGGCAACGGCGATGAGGTTGCCGACCTTGTCGAAGTAAGTTCCATTCGCGCGTCCCGCTGGCTTGAGCCAGTCGGAGAATTTCCCGTCTACCGCGCTCCACTTAACGATACGATCGTTCGGGTCGTCGGTGAAGAACACGTTGCCCTCAACATCCGCTGCCGGACCTTCGGTGTATCCATAACCTTCGCCCAATTTTTCCAACTTCGCACCAGGCGCGACGACGGAGGAATCCGCCGCGAAGGTGGAACCTGTTGTGAGCAACAGAACGCCGAGAAGTGCGCAGGTGAAGTCGAATGCTTTCATGAGCAGCAGATTGGGCCAAAATTGGAAGTTGTCTGCGGCGTCAGCAACCAGAAATATTGTCATGTGACGATTTACTCTCAGATAGGCGGCCATTTGTGCTCCCTCCCTTTGTCGCCGAACCCCTTCGCCATCGCTTTGACCTTCCGTTTAGATCTTTACCGGCTTGTGCTCCACCTTTTGCTGCTTCCATCGTTCTTACGGACAGGTCCCGATTATATTAGCAGAAGCGTATATATTCGCCAGCCGGCGCGACCGCGTATGCCCCGGGCCGGTCATGCCCGGCGCTCTTCTGGCCCCGCCGTGCGGAGATATCAGCCGCTTATTAGCTGACGCTTAATGAGGCCGCTGGTCGTGAGAATTGATCGGGTGTAGTCTTTTTGATCCGTATCGGCGGAGGGACAGCCGCATGCGCGGTCTGATCGGCAGCTTGCTCATTTGTCTGGGTGCGCTCTCAACCACCCAGGCCGGTCCGCTTCATGATGCAGTCAAGAGCGGCGATCTAAATGCAATCGCGTCGGCGCTTGATGCCGGCGCCGATATTGAGGAGCAGGAGAAGGGCGCCACGCCGCTCTTCCTGGCTGTGCGCAGCGGCCACGCGGAGGCCGCGGAACTGCTGATCAAGCGCGGCGCCGATGTCAACAAGGAGTCGGCGCTCGGCATGCCGATGACGGTTGCCGTGCTGAAGGACGCCGCCGACATGATCCGGCTGCTGCTGGCGCATGGCGCAGACGCCAATGGCACGACGCGGGGCGAGCCGATGCTGACCCTGGCCGTCGCCAACGGCTGTCTCGACTGCGTCAAGGTGCTGGTCGAGGCCGGCGCCGACGTTAACGCCGTCTGGACCCGAGGTGACCCCGCCCAGCGGCCGAGCATCATCACGCCCTACCACCTTGCCAGGCACGACGACCATGCCGACATCGCCGCCTACCTCAAGGCCCATGGCGTTGTCATTCTGAAGCCCGAGCCGATTTCTGTGAAGCTGGCAAAGGCTGATCCGGCAAAGGGCGCTGTGTTTTTTGCCGCTAACTGCGCTCCCTGCCATGTGACGCGTGCACAAGATGTATCCACCATCGGCCCGAACTTGTGGGGAATTGTCGGACGCGACAAGGCGTCGGCAAAGTTCGAACGCTATTCCAAGACCCTGATGGCTTGGGACGGTGCCTGGACGTACGAGGATCTTAACATTTTTCTGGCCGGTCCCACGCTCACGACGCCCGGCGTAAACATGGACGTGCGTGGCGCGCCCGAGGAGAGTGATCGGCTGAACGTGATCGCCTATCTGCGAACGCTCTCCGACTCGCCGGTTCCGCTGCCCTAATCTGCATGGCCGGTGCAGGAAGGCGCTAGTTGTCGGACTTCACCATCGAGTTATCGGCATATTAGCTACTGCTCAACCAAGACTTAGGTCCAATTGCGCGCTGCTGCTAAGCCGTAGGATATTGTGGTTCTGGCGCTGCCCGCTTACCTATCGCCTATGAACAAAACGAAACTCGCGCTCTGGGTTGCGCTGGTGGTCCTGGCTGTGTTGCTCATGGTCGGCATTTATCTGTTCATTCAAGCGGACGCGCCCGATTGGTCATCGCGCATTTGATCGCCTATTCGGGGTCGTCTTTTCGCCAGACGCTTCAATGGAAAGGCGCTGCTCTCGCAGCCGCCGTCTTGGACTCTCTCGTGCCTATTGGCGGTACTAAGACTGAGGTCCCACAAGCTACCCAGCCGTAGGAGGCCGCACCGGTCCGGTAGTATTCCACGGGATAAACTCGACTTCCTTTCCGGTCACTTCCCGCACCGCCTTCAACAGCACCTCATGCAAGACGCGCGTCTGCCGGTAGTGCTCGCAATGCGGCGATATGAACGGCTTCACAATGCTCCATTGCAGCGCTTCCGCTGCCACCAGAAAGCGCTCGATTTCAGCCTACGATAACTGCTTGGATGTTTTCGATCTGGCCATTGGCGAACTCCGTTAAAGGGGATCGCCGCAACGGGAGGATTATATTCCTCATCCCTGATTGGCCGGCAAGGCTATTCGGGCAAGCCCGGTTCGTAATGCACAATCGCGTCGAGGATCGTTCGATAGAGGCTGTCGACTTCCTCGTCGATCTCGTCCCGCTCGATCCCGATCGACTTGGCGTCAGCGACCAGCTTGTGGGTGAGTTCGTCGACCGAGATGACATCGGCCTTCGTCGTCTCGGGGACGTTGTTGGCCAGCCATTGATCCAGGAAGTTGATTCCGCGTGTGCTCATCGAGCCATAAGCTCGTGCTTTGGTTTCAGTTCCGCACGCGCGCTAGTCGACCTCGATGGGGCGAGTATGCTCCTTGTGGTAGCCGCTAGCTACGCCCGTACGATCCAGTCCAGAATATCGGGGTCAATCTCGTCCAAATCGGTGAGTTCGAGCGCCAGAAGTCGGGCGTACTGGCGGCGCTCACCCTCGGCAATGCGCCTTTCCACAATGGACTTCCGGACGGCGCTGCGAATGATATCGCAGTCGAGAGCCGTCATCTTACTGTGTGGGTCTTCCGACATCCGACACACCCCAATTCGCCGGGGTTCTAGATGGTCAATAGGGAACACAATTAAGGGACTGATAAAGTGCTCGGCCCCGTCCCGGGCGCCGCGCCGCCGTGGGCGTGAGGGCTTCAAAGGCGCTGCGCGTTTTCAGAGCGCAAGCCGGGATGCGTCAATTCTCTTCCCGGAAATCCTGCAGCGAGGCGTGGCGTAGGTCATCCTCGCCGCGCAGGTGCTTCACACGTCCGATCAGCCCCGGCTTCACCCATTGCGTTGCCGGCCGCTTCATGCCCTTGGGCGGCGGCCCTGCCTGCTCCTGGACGCGCTTCCATAGGCGCTGGCGGATTTCGCGGCTGGAATTAATGAAAGCCGAGCCGACATCCTTCCCGGTCGCCCGATCCGCCATCAGTGCGAACGCAGGCTTACCTGCCTCGCGCTCGACGCCAAGCAGTTCATATTCGTCGATCGTGTAGCATTTCGCCTTCAGCCAGTTGGTCGACGGACCGCTTCGGTATTTGCTGTCCTTGCGCTTTGAAACCATGCCTTCAAGGCCGGCCTGATCGACCAGATGAAAGATTGCCCTGGCATCGCCCGGCAACGCCTGGCTGAATTGGATGCGACCACCTTCCGGGATCATCTCAGCCAGGATCTCGCGGCGGTCTTCAAGAGGCATGTCGCGTAGGTCGTGGCCGTTCAGGTGCAGAAGATCGAAGGCGACGAAATAGAGGTCTTGCTGGCGCCGAGTGATCGCTGTCCGTATTGCGGGGTGGGCTCAATCGGTGAGGGCAACACACTAGTCTTTCATCAAAGATGGAGTGTGGGCCATGAAGCAGCGACGTCGCATCTATTATTCTGCCGCCCAGCGATCGGAGATCTGGGATCGATGGCAGGCTGGCGAGTCGATGAAGTCGATTGGGCGGCGGTTTGATCGGGCGTCATCATCGGTGTTCTCGGTGATCTCCCCAGCCGGCGGCATTCGACCAGCCGAGCGGCGACGGGCGCCCAAGGCGCTCAGTCTGGGCGAGCGGGAGGAGATATCCCGAGGGCTCAGTACGCGGTGCTCTTTGCGTTCGATCGCCCACACACTGGGTCGATCGCCGTCCACGATCAGTCGTGAGGTCCTTCGCAATGGCGGGCCTGATCGGTATAGAGCAGCACGTTCCGATCACGCCGCTTGGGATCGGGCCCTGCGCCCCAAGCTGTGCAAGCTGGCTTGCTGTCCGTCCCTAGCCCGGACAGTATCGGTCAAGCTGCAGCGGAAATGGTCGCCAGAGCAGATTGCCGGCTGGCTCAAGCGCACCTACCCAGGGGAGCCGCATAATCAGGTGTCGCACGAAACGATCTATCGCAGTCTGTTCATTCAGGCACGCGGAGTGCTGAAAAAGGAACTGCTGGAGCATCTTAGAGCCAGGCGCACGATCCGCCGTTCCCGGCACGCCAGCATGAAGCGGAGTGGGCTGGGCCAGATCAAGGATGCAATCTCCATCAGCGAACGGCCCGCCACCGTCGAAGATCGAGCAGTTCCCGGCCACTGGGAGGGCGACCTCATCGGCGGGTCCAAGAACAGCTACGTGGCGACGCTGGTCGAGCGTCACTCGCGCTATGTGATGCTGATCAAGGTCGCCAATAAAGATACCGAAAGCGTCGTCTCAGCCCTAATCAAGCAGTCGCAGAAATTGCCCGGAGAGCTCTATCAATCGCTGACGTGGGACCGAGGCAAAGAGCTTGCCGACCACCAGCGGCTGACGCTGGCCACGGACGTCGAGGTCTACTTCTGCGATCCTCGATCGCCCTGGCAGCGCGGCTCGAATGAAAACACCAACCGACTACTGCGCCAATATCTGCCACGTGGCACCGACCTATCCCTGCACAGCCAGGCAAAGCTCAGCGCCATCGCGCGGTCAACGAACGCCCCAGAAAGACCTTGCTCTATCAGACCCCAGCGGAGAAGTTCGCTGAGTGTGTTGCAGCGATCGGTTGAACCCGCCGGCGAAGTCGGACAGGCCGGCGTCGTTCAAAACGATGATCTCACCGTCGATGATGGCGCTTTCCACCTCGAGCAAGGCGGCCGCGGCGGCTAGGTCGCGATACTCCGACGTCCAGTCGAGACCGCGGCGGGTGAAGATGCGGACGATATTGCCTTCCAGAACGATCTGGGAGCGGTAGCCGTCGAACTTGACCTCATGAATCCAGCCATCGCCCTCGGGAGGCTTCTCCACCAGCGTTGCATCAACGGCGGGATGAACTTCAAACGCATGAACTGTCTCGCAAGCCGCGATTCAATTAGCATGCGCTAAAATGGTTCCGGAACAATTTAGGCAAATTGAATGAGATGACCCGGCTCTCGCGATCGAGCAGCCGGGCCATAGGGCTAAAGATCAGTAGTCGTTGTTGTTGTCGTCCTGCTGGATGATGACGTGGCGATGCCGATGYATCGGACGGTCGATCGAGCCCGTGATGACGACGGCATCGCGACCGCCGTGATGCCGGCGCTGCCAGGCGCGCTGGCCATTGTCGTAAAACGCCTGCTCGCCATGATGGCGGTGATGGAGACGATGTCCGTCCCGATAGATGACCATACCGTCGTTGTTGTTGTCGTTCCAGTGATGGCGATGATGTCGGTGGGTCTGGATGACGATGGCTTCGTCTGCTGAGGCCACAGCAGGCGCGGCCAAGCAGAGTGCCAACGCGCTCAGGATCATGACTTTCATTTCGAGTTCTCCAAAGAATGAGTTGCCCTTCGCGGGGTAAACATGTCGCGACCGCTTTGGTTCCGCTGTCACGGCGCGTCGCTCCCGAACAAAAAGCCCGCCACCTTGGGTAAAAGGTGACGGGCTTCCAAAGTCGCCAGCAGAGGGACATTAGCTGGCGGAGAGGTAACTTTCTGCGACGCGTCTAAAACACCAAAATTGCCCACCCCCTTGGTAGCGCGGCCGCCCGTGCATGCTGTCGACAGGAACAAATCCTGGCCTCGCGCGTAGTGGGTACGCAAACTGGGGACATTAACAAATGTATGTCGGGGCGGTTCTGGTCGTTGAGGACGAGCCGCTAATCCTGCTCGATCTTGAATCGGCATTGGAGGAAGCCGGCTTCGAAGTAGCGTCGGCCCCAGATGCAGCACAGGCTATCGCGGCTTTCGATGCAGCCCCGGACAAGTTTAAGGGCCTTATTACAGACGTTCGCCTGGGGGCCGGCCAGTCCGGTTGGGAGGTAGCCAGGCATTTGCGGCAAGCCAACTCAACCATTCCCGTGATCTACATCAGCGGCGATAGCGCCCTTCATTGGGGCGCTGAGGGCGTGCCTAATAGCGTCATGATCACGAAGCCCTTCGTCCTAGCCCAGATCATCACGGCTCTTTCCACGCTGCTGAACGAGCAGCCGACCATCGACCCACAGAACTCTGTATCTCTTTAACGTGGTCGTATTCGCCTTAGCTGCAACGGGGCGTTCCCACAATTGACCCGCTTAAGTCTTGTCCTTGCGGACGATAGACAGCTTCGGCGCTCGGGCTTCCCGGATGATCTTGACGGTTTCGTCTCTAGTGATGCCGACCTTGCGGAAATAGTAGGCGGCTTCCGCTTCAAGCCGGCCCGCTAACGGCGCATCAATCGCCTGCTTTGCCTTCTTCCCCATAAGGCGAATCATAGCACATTGCTGAACTTGGCTGAATGGCCGCCCCGGAGTGGTTAGAATTTCAACCTCCCCCCACTACCTCCGCATCACTGCCGGCTATGTCGAATATGACGAGGCCCGGCGACAGCTTCTACCTCGGACCGTTGGCCGCGCGGTCAGTGGTGGGGCTACAGCGGAACGGGAAGTTCAGGCTGCGGGTTGATCAAATGCTGACGTTCGGTTGAACGAGGAGATAGTCGCGTTTTGACCCAAAGGAGCCCTTCGGCAGCCCGCCTCGGGCCATAAAAGCCGCCGTGTGAGGAATGGTCCAAGGGACGTGATGAGTTGAGATCGCTGTCGGCGCCGGCACTGCACGCTCGCATTGGAGGTAGGACTGGAATACGCTCACCGCCCGGAGCTTCGACCTACGGAACAGGCAGGACAAGCATGGAGCGACGCCTCACCGCAATCCTTGCTGCCGACGTCGTCGGCTACAGCCGCCTCATGGGAGCCGACGAGGTTGGCACGCTTGGGCACCTGAAGAGGCTTCGCGCCGAAGTGATCGAGCCCAAGATCACAGAGTCGCACGGACGCATCGTCGGTTCCGCTGGCGACAGCCTTCTTGTCGAATTCGCCAGCGCAGTCCATGCGGTGCGGTGTGCGGTTGAAGCCCAG
>NZ_JBFUDZ010000096.1:0-10561 GCF_056404455.1 Mesorhizobium sp. P2_D1 | reverse complement strand
CCGGTAGCGCACTTGACTGGGGGTCAAGGGGTCGTCGGTTCGAATCCGGCCACTCCGACCAAACAAAACAAAGGTTTAGCCGCTTCCCCCAGAGGTGGCTATAAAATTTCTAGCCACATTATAGCCAGCAATGAAAAGCCCGCCGAAGCGGGCTTTGTCGTTTGCGGTGCGCTAATGCAAATATCCCAATAGCTACAGGATGATGATGATTGGGATCGGGATTCCGAGTAGCCAGAGTAGTCCGCCTCTTAGCATGGATTTCCTCCCTTGGTTGCCGCGACGGAAAACGCTATTCCATGGGCGTAGTTCCAAAGATGGCGTTTACACAAGTTGCAAGAGGAAAACGCCTACTCGCCGATGGCGAGGCCATCTACGGCGGGCAATGGGTATGCTTGCGCATTTTAGAATGCCCTAATAGATAGGTTGTTTGTCAGCTAACAAGGCGGACCGACAAATGACCAACGAAACCGACAACCACGTCGCACTAGCCGAACTGACTGCGGAGGTTGTCTCTGCATACGTAAGCAATAACCCATTGCCGGCGGCTTCGCTGCCGGACCTTATCGCGTCTGTGCATACGTCTCTAACAGGCCTTATCAAGCCGGCGGCCCTGCCAGCCGAGCCTCTAGTGCCGGCGGTCAATCCTAAGAGGTCGGTATTTCCCGACTACATAATCTGCCTGGAGGACGGCAAGAAATTTAAGTCGCTGAGGCGTCACCTCAATACGGACTTCGGCCTCACTCCTGATCAATACCGTGCGAAATGGGGCTTGCCCCAAGACTATCCAATGGTCGCACCGGAGTACTCCGACCGGAGGTCGGCGATGGCAAAGGCTACCGGTCTAGGCCGCAAGGCTGGAGCCTGACGCGCCCAAGAAGGCGGCTGCGAAGCGGACTGCTAAGGCTTAGTTTGCGAGGCGTGCGACATGCGCGAAAGGGAGGGCTTTGCCCGGGATGGTCGATCTAAGGGAAACGCTCAAGGCCGAGGCAGCAGAGTTAGCTTTCACAGAGGAACGGAAGGCCGAAAAACTACGGCGCGAACTTGCCGTCCTCGATGAAACAAGGGCAAAACTGAAATCCGAACTCGACAACGCTGCCTCTGCGGCTGCCCGCGTGCATAGATATCAGCCCGCTACCGAGACGCCACAGTGCCCGCGCTGTTGGATATTGCGAGCAAAGCACGAGCCTATGGTTGGCCAAGGGAGCGGTGGCGAAAGGTTCAAGTGCCGCGAATGCGACCATGAGGTGCGTTTGGACCGTTGAACGTCGCCGTGAGGCAAACCGCTGACTGTTGGTGGGACAATGAAAAGCCAGCCGCCGTGGCGGGGCGACGGGCCATCTTGACACAGGCCGGACACGACGAATTGGGGGACAGGCGTCCGGCTGGCATTTTCAACGAGGGATGCGAAATTTTGTTCCCGCGCCTTTTAGATAAATTAGCACCAGCTTGACTAAGCCGTCGCGCGCTCCAGAATCCTATGCATGGTGCGGGGTATTGGCATTGGAGATCTGGTGGCGGTGACGGCCACCGTAAGACGGCGGGTCGATGACGACACCGTGAGCGTGTCGATTCCGTCCTACGATTTTCCGCACTCGATCCGCGACTCRTCCAAAGTAAAACGCGGCCAGCAGCTTGAGTTAACTGGCGAGGTCACGCGCATCGATGACAAGACCGTGACGATCGCCTTGGGACCGCTGGTGACGGTCGCCATAGACAAGGTTCGGCTGGTGGAGAAATACCGGCCGCCGACCCGTAAGACATCGCTGCGAGACATGGCCGACTAAGCGAGAACGGCGTATAATTCGCCAGCCGGCGAGAGCCCCAACCCGCGCCGGTTAGGCCCGGTGATCTTAGCCCAGCCCGCCCACGACCACCGGGCCGCCATCACGAGAAAAAGCTCGCTGGGTGATAAGTCTATATATTACATTAGCAATCGCGCAATTGAGACTGAAGTCCTTGGCTTGCCGGCCCTAAAGACCCACGTCGTGAGCTAACCAAAGGTCGGTTTCCAGTCGCGGTGGCGCACCCTTCGAAATGGTAAAAATGTACAGATTTTTGAAATTGAAGAGCTGGTTCCCCGGTCGTAAAATTCGGGCGTTCGCCATTGCTTTCCAAGGGAGGGTGCGATGGATAACGTGACGCCTGATGGCCCCAAGGTATCGGCACTCGATTGTGAAATTCCGCGGAGCGCCTTCCGCAAAGCGGTCGCAGAAGAGAAAGGGGGACGGACTTATGATGGCGAGATGAGCACACGCGGCGTCAACTTCCTGCACAAATGGATTTCCAACAACGTCCCCGAGACGGTCGGCGCCGACATCATCTCAGTCGCAGAATTGACGCAGAAGCTATTTGCAGACGCCAAGGCGATCGGCATAGGTAGCACCGAGATCGACGAAGAAACCGTTAGCATCTACAATTCAATCCAGGATGCAATCGTGCAAAACGACGCTGGCGTGGCGGACTAAAACCGCTTGCCAGCGTCATCGAGATCAGGAATATAATCCTCCCGTTGCGGCGACCCCCCTTAAACGGAGTTCGCATGTCAAAAACACTTGCCGACACCCTGGCCGCTCGCGAAACGATTTACGTCAACTGCGGGCATCCCGCGTGCTGCAAAATGACAAAGCTCGACGTCCAGTCGCTGATAGACAGGCTCGGGCCTGACCATGGTTCCATGCACTGGGACTTGGTCGGACTCTTCGACTGCTCGGATTGCAAGGCCGCTGGCCGCGACCGTCGGCCGGTGTTCTTCACCTGCATTCCTGACTATGCAGGCATCCAGGCTCGGCGCAACAGTGATTGGAAGCCGACATTTTAATAGCGCCAAGCGAGCGGAGCGGCGCCTAGATGTCCCGCCACGGATCAATTGTGCTTGGCACCGAAATTGCTCTGTTGATCTAAACTGCGAGATATCTCTCTAGATGATCGAAAGTGCACCTAGGATTGTCTGCAATTCGTGCAGAGTGCCCCTCAGCAGCGTCAGTGAGCCTCAAGGGTCCGACCTCCTATCTTGCCCCAATTGCCGGATTTCCGAGACATACGACAACGTCATGCTTGAACTTGGCCAACGCACAGCGGACGCACTCTTGCGCGCGATCTACCGACCTGTTCCGTCGAGGATCTATCGTTTCGCCCTTCTCTTTTCAAAAGGGGGACACCACCCCAAGCCGACAAGGTCGCCCCTGATGAGCACGACTGGTGACGAGGACCACCTTATGCGAATGCGGGTCAGGCGGAGGAAGGATGGTCCGTCCCGTGCCTTGTGGGACTTCAGTCTTAGTCCCGCCAATAGGCTTAATTGCGAAGTTGCTAATATGCCCATAGTTTTGTCAGCGCGGGAAACGCAACCCCTTCCCGCCAAGGTGGCCGGTGCGGCTTCGCTTCCCCAAGCATCTCCTGCGCCGGCCATTTGCGTCGATAAACGGGAATTGTCAGATTGGATGCTGCGCACGTTAGCTTCGAGGCCCGACGACGGGCAGACACGGTAGCACCGCCGCCAAGATTTGATCCCTTTTGGGGAAGTGCGGCAGGGGCGGCGATAGCCGGCAGCGTCGTTGCGGTTTTCTACTGGCTTGCCGGCAGCAACCACATGGCGGGCCCGATCGGCGTCGTCACGATTTCGGCGTTTGCGCTGCCGTATCTTTATCTCCGAAGGCAGGAGCGGAAGAACGGGGAAGCTTTTGAAACCTACTACATCAGATTGTTGGAGCTGGAGAGAGCCAGAGAGAAAAGTTGGCTGCCGCCAAACCAAATCGCAGCGGCTAATCAACAAGCTCGCCATATCACCGTGGACAAAGCGGGTTGGACCGACTTGAGGGAACGTTAGCGACATCTAAGTGTTCTGGCTGCGCGGCAGGTGTGCCCTCCATCATCTGCTGAACCTCCGGTCGGCCCGCGCTTGCCGGTCTGGCAGGGATTCTGCCCTAGGCCGGGTAGCGCTTGCTACTTCCGCACGATCCAGTCGAGTAAGTCAGTCGCGACCGTCGCTTGGCCCGTGAAGTCGCGGACCATCAGCATAGCAAATTCGCGCCATCTATCTTCCTTTAAGAAACCCGCCGCTCCATTCGCGGCAGCGGCGGGCGTCCCTTAGGGATCATGGGGACTTGCGGGGGATGTTGGTTGCCCCTGCCAACCAGAACAACTATTAGAATGCTCTAATGTTCCGTTGCGCCATTCCGGAACGCACCCAGCATAGGCGCGCTTGCTCATTCTTCCCGAAATCCGGCACATACGCGTGGCGCAGCTTGTTAACCCATTCGACATCCGCTGGCACTCGCTGCGGAGCCATCTCGTTTTATTTCGCTACGACGGCGAACCGCTCGCATCGGGTTTTGGAATGGTTGAGCTCCACGGCTGTTCCGGTGAAATATTGGCACGCGAAGAAGCCCGATGCTTCCTTTTCCTCATGGATCAGCAGTTGTGTGGAGGTAGCTTTCAACGCTATTGCGGTTCCCGCTGCACTTAAGACTATCAGGACAATGAGACCGGTGATCAATTGCATCTCCTCACTCCTCCCGAATTTGATTCAATATCGCAGGGCTATTTCCGTTCCGTTAGCTGTTGCTAAAAAACGCCGCAGCAATGCAGCCCCGAACGCGCGTTCAGATGCTTCACCCGCCCTAAGGGATGGACGACTTCAGGCTCATTCATGGCGGGACCAAGGTCTTGCGCTCCTTACGCAAAGGTCCCATGGGGGCTTTTTAGCTTTGATTGTCCATTGCCGTTGGAGCAATCATCTTTGTATCGACTGTGGAGAGAAGTAGAAGGGCGCGTAATAGCGGACTGGGGTGGTTCTCGTTTTGCGCAAATTCTGGAATGATCAACGCGGCGTAGCGATGATCTTCGTCGCCATCATGTTTCCGGTTCTGATCGGTTTTTCAGTGCTGGCGATCGATGTGAGCAGAGTCAACGGCCTTCACAACGATCTGCAGAAGGGTATCGATGCGCTTGCGCTTGCCGCGGCGGCGGAACTTGATGGCAGGGCGGATTCGATCGACCGAGCCAACCGGGCGGCGACGAATCTTCTCAGCAACACAACCAAATTTTCCACGGCGGACAATCACACGCTCGCCCTGTCAGACGTGACAATCACCTACCTGACTGGAATACCCGCCAGCGACGACACCACGTTGACCATTGCCGGCGTCGACGCCAATGGCGTCAACTGGGCAAGCACCGATCCCAAGGCGGTACAATTCGCCGAGGTGACGGTGAACGCTTCCGGCGTGGCTGATGGTGCCGGCGCCTTCGCAACGATCTTTCCGGCAAGCATGATTGGCAGCGCCGACACCATCGACATTCAGCCACAGGCCGTGGCCGGGTTCGTTCAGTCGATCTGCGAAACCGTGCCGATCTTCATGTGCAACCCGTTCGAGACGGCCGACCCGTTGACCAGCAAGACGATTCAGCAAGCCTTCGCGTCGGGAGACACCTATAGTCGGGAATTCCGCATTCTGAAAGTGGACTCGAACCCTGGACCCGGCAATTTCGGATTGATCGACAACAATCTGAGTTCGCTGCGTGACGCCATAGCGATAGGCACCTCAGGCACCTGCTACAATCGCGATGCGCTCACCACGAAAACCGGCGTCACCTTGGGCCAGGTCAATAGCGGACTGAATACCCGGTTCGATCTCTATAGCGGCTCATTGAGTTCGCAGAACAAGAACTGGGCTTATCGCCCGGCGAGCAATGTTCGCAAGGGCCAGAAGACCGGCTGCAGCAAATACACCCCCGTTACGGATGGAACGGCGCTGCCTCTCCCTCCCGGAAGCAACTATGTCGACTCAAAAGGAATGTCCGATCAGATTGCTGCGCAAGGCTTTTGGTCCAGTTATTGGTCGACCAATCACGGCACGACATACCCCAACGTCCCTGCCGCCACCAACCCCACCGGCACCACCACTGTCCCGGCTTCCAGATATGACGTCTATAAATACGAGATCGCGAACGGGCTTGTCGGGGACAAGTCCAAGGCGCCGACAAAAGAAACCGGGACGCCGTCTTGCTTCAAGGGTGACAACCCAACGCCGGATCCTGATCGCCGTCTGCTCAACATGGCGATCGTCGACTGCATCGCCAACCAGGCCAAGATCAACGGTCACACCCAACTAAAGCCCGATGGCTATGCGAGCGTATTCATCAACAGTCCGGTTCAAAAGCAGGACAACACCAAAGACCCTGATGACCCTTCGGCCGGCGAAAAACCAATCAGCCTGGAGATCGTCGACGTCGATGGTGGGTTTGCCAACAACACCCTTGTAGACAAAGCATTCCGAAACGAGGCGCAGCTCTACAGATAGCAGATCAATCTACAATCCCCCCTTCCTAATAACTAACGCGGGAGCCTCCTTTTTAGGCGCGGCTGGCGGCCAGCCTGCCCGCTCAAGTGACGCGCGCGGATGTCCCGCAATGGGTCAATGCGTCTGGCACCTCTATTGCATGGTCCTCACCGGCCACGAAGAGGCGTGGTGACACTCTGCCTCGATGTCGAGGGAGGATCACTTTGTTCGTTGATTACTATGAACTTCTGGAAATCAGTCCGAACGCCAACTCGGAAACGATTGAGCGGTTATTTCGCTATTTTGCCAAGCGTTACCATCCCGATAATCAGGAGACAGGCAATGAAGCACGCTTCAGTGAAATCGTGGAGGCCCATGATACGCTCAAAGATCCGATAAAGCGGGCGCAGTATGACATCGAGTATAAAGAGCATTTGAACATTCGCCGCGAGTTGAGCGAGGAAGCCGGCAACGCCAAAGGCATAGACCGGGATGCCGTCATTCAGGCCAAAGTGCTCTCGTTGCTCTATGTTAAACGCCGACAAGACGTGAACAATGCTGGTGTTGGCGATACAGAAATCGAGCGCCTGGCAGACTGCCCGCGTGAACATCTGGAGTTTCATCTTTGGTATCTAAAAGCCAAAGGCTGGATAGGAAGGATCGAAAACGGGACGTTTGCGATCACCGTGGAAGGCATCGACCGCACCCATACCGAACTTCGTCGTGAGCCMGCCACCAKACTCCTGGACTTCGCAGGCTGAAACCCTGCACAGCCTCGCCAGTTGCGTTTCCCGCCGGCCGCYGTCCTAGACCCCCGAACCACACCGCGCGTCCTGGCGCCCACCTGTGGCCGCATGCCACCGCAACCAAACCCGCTCTGCCTCTTGCCTGTAGATATGCCTCGCGTCAACAAGCAGCGACAGGTGCGAAATTACTCCCCTGACGTTCTGGGGGATATTATCGGCCAAAAGAAATAGACCGCCACCAGAGGCAGCGGGCCAATGTTCTCGGCAGAGATTTTGATCAATTCATCGGCGAGCGCTATTCCCCAAGTAGCCGACGCGAGGCTTCCCGTGCTCCTGTCGCGTTCGCCATCGCCACCATCGTGTCGGCCGTGACGATGAACTCGCCACGCATATCTTCTCTTGGCATTCATAGCCGCGCTGGTAGGCGAAGTAATATACCCTGAATAGCCCGGCCGAGACCTCCTCGGAGCAGCGGGTAAGTCGCGCCATCCCTCGATCGGATGAAGCGGGCTCATCTATATTAGCTAACGCTTGACGAGCCGCCGACCGCGCCAGTCAGGCGGATCAATTGGACTCTAGTCGTCCCGGATATCGGCTTCCAGTCGCGGTTCCGCTCCCTCTGCAGGCCCCTTGGGATGCCCGGTCGCGGCTCGCCCCCCTGCATTTGAGCAGATGAAGAGGCTGGCAGAGGGCAGGACTAAAGTCTTGCATGACAGACGCAAAGGTCTGGGTCAACTGCTTAAGTTCTACCAACACCCATCGGCAGTTCGGTTACTTCAGTCAATCAAGATATATACATACTCCGCAGGATCAGTTTTTAGGCGTGTTCGATCTGCATAAAGATGTCCCCCTATCGAATTCCGCCAAAACTATACGAGGATCGATCAACATCTCCCATGCATGGAATGAACATAGGTATCAGAAAAATGCGGAGAGAAGATTTATATAGCGGGGTATGCCGAAAATATACGGCAACCGAGATGAATAACGGCCACTTGACCGCGGAGAAAAATGAGGTCTATTGTCTTTCCACGGGGAAATATTTGCGGCAGGGTTGGGGGCGCTGCGATGTTTCATTTTTTGCGCGAATTCTGGAATGATCAACACGGTATCGCGATGATCTTCGTCGCCATTATGTTTCCGGTTCTGATCGGTTTTTCCGTATTGGCGATCGATGTGGCTCGTGTCAACGGGCTCCAAAACGATCTGCAGAAGGGCATCGACGCGATGGCCATTGCCATTGCGGCGGAACTTGACGGCCGGGCGGATTCGATCACCAGAGGCAATCTGGCGGCCGCAACTCTCCTCACCAACAACACCAAGTTTTCTACGGCAGACAATCACACGCTCACTCTTGCAGACGTGAAAATCACTTACCTGACCGGAATACCTGCCAGCGATGACATCCCGTTGACCGCCGATGGCGTCGACGGCAACGGCGTCAACTGGGCAAGCACTGACCCTAAGGCGGTACAATTCGCCGAAGTGACGGTGAATGCCTCTGGTCTGGCGGATGGTGCCGGTGCCTTCGAGACGATCTTCCCTGCAAGCTTCATCGGCAGCGCCGACAAGATCGATATTCAGCCCCAGGCCGTGGCCGGGTTCGTCCAGTCTATCTGCGAAACCGTGCCGATTTTCATGTGCAACCCGTTCGAAACGACGACGCCCTCGACCAGCAAAACCATCCAGCAAGCGTTCGCCGCCGGCCTCACCTATAGCCGCGAATACCGCATCCTCAAGGTTGACTCGAACCCTGGTCCCGGCAACTTCGGACTAATCGACAACAACTTGACCTCGCTGCGAGATGCCCTCGCAATGGGCACCGCAGGCACTTGCTATCAACGCGATAAGCTCACCACGAAAACCGGCGTCACTTTGGGCCAGGTCAACGCTGGGCTCAACGTCCGCTTCGACATCTACAGTTCCTCGCTGAAGAAGAATGACAAGGACTGGCGATATCGGCCGGCGACCAATGTGCGCAAGGGAGTGGACAAGACCGCCAACTGCAACAAATACAAGGCAAACACAGACGGGACGGCAATGGCGCTACCGCCAGGCAATAGCTTCGATTCCGCCACAGGGATGACGAATTCGACCTGGGATCGCAGCAATTATTGGCTGATCAATCACGGTACGGCATACCCCAACGTCCCGAGCACCACCAACCCGACCGGCGCCGCTGTACCGGCTTCCAGATATGACGTCTATAAATACGAGATCGCGAACGGGCTTGTCGGGGACAAGTCCAAGGCGCCGACAAAGGAGACCGGCGTTCCAGCCTGCTTCAAAGGAGCGACGCCAACCCTGGATCCCGATCGCCGGTTGCTCAACATGGCGATCGTCAACTGCATCGCCAACCAGGCCAAGATCAATGGCCATACCCAGCTCAAGCCTGATGGCTATACCAGCGTCTTCATAAACAGCCCCATCCAGAAGCAGGATAACAGCAAGGACGATGAAGATTCTTCGGCCGGCGAGAAGCCAATCAGCCTAGAGATTGTCGACGTCGATGGAGGGTTTGCCAATAACACCCTTGTAGACAAAGCATTCCGAAACGAGGCGCAGCTCTACAGATAGGCGGGACGGGCTCCATCCGCGCCTTCGCCCTAGACTTTGCCGCAAAGCTCGCTGGTGGCCTCGCCATCGGTATCGGCATTGCTATAGGGCACCCACTGGCCGGCTGAGTGTCGGGTCTACCGCTTCGTTCCTTCCTTAAAGCCCAGCTCTAACCTGGCGCCTTGCTGTGGCTTACCAGGCAGCGCTTTTGAACGTCGTCAAAAACACAGTCGTCGCAAGTTGTGCAAATAACGGGATATATCTTCCACCAAAGGGCTATTTCTATAGTTAAGTCGCCAAAATTCCACGCAAAATCATCTGGTTAGCTCGATCATCCAAGCGCTTTCGGAGGTCATTCCAGTTAATGGTGCGTTAAAATCCCTTTGACTCCAGCACTTCTTCAGCGGTAGCTAAATAACCCTCGACGGGGCTTTGAGCATAGGTCGGCTCCGGGGTTGAAAGTCAACAAGGGGGAAGGAACATGCGTAAGTTCATTCAGCAGTTCCGCGATGAAGAGTCCGGCGCCGCGATGGTCGAATATTCTATTCTCGTCGGTATCATCTCTGCAGTGTCGCTGCTCGCGATCCTTGCCATCGGCGGGTGGGTTGGTGATCAGTTCACCGGTCTCTGCGCCAACCTCAACACCAAGGGCGTCACTGCTGGTGGCGGTACTGGCGGCGATTGCACGCCGTAGTGACTACGCGCGCCGCCGTCCGATTGAACCCGAGCGGCGCACTCCAACTTGGGTCGGTGCGAGCGAATCGCCAGATAGCCAGATAGGTTGGCCTTGGCGTTCGATGAGAACGCTGTTCATTAGCAGTGTCTAAAGGTTTTCGATGTAAATTGGGCGCATGGACAATCTGCTAGACGACCTTGAGCATATTCTGACCGCCCCGCGAAGAAGTCTGCAGGACCGTTTTTGGGGACTGTTTCTTCTGGCGGCTGTGGCCGGTGCAATCGCTACCACCACCATGGTCG
>NZ_JBFUDZ010000095.1:0-10816 GCF_056404455.1 Mesorhizobium sp. P2_D1 | reverse complement strand
ATCCCTGCCTATGGATGACAACTACTTCTTAGTGCCCAAGGAAAGGACTTGACCGCGGGAGTCGCATGGCAACGACCGCCGCCCGAATTGCATTTTTTGTTCCACTTCAGACCGACGACTGATCTGCCGGGCGCGGAAACCGCGTGTCATTCACCTGTCCGGCGGATTGTGCGTTGTTGAAGACCGTAGATCTCCACCTCGGAAAGATGGAGATACTCCTTGCGAGGGATCGAAATCCGAACGTAGCGTGCTTCCACAGGTGAGGCAGAGGACCACACCAGTGGCATTCCTGCGCTATATCCGCCGAAGATTTGACCGGGCTCAGTGCTGAATATCAGCTTCCAGAGCTCGCCGTCATTCGAGCCTTCGACTACAATGGGCGACGTTCGGCGCTGCATCCATTCGGGAATGCGGTCTCGGTTGAATATGCGAATGGCGAACACTTGAGAGGGTTCTTCAAGGTCTACCATCCACCACGGGGTTTCGATATTTTCAGTATGAAATCCAAGCGCTTTTGCTGGATTGCCATTTACTGCATTCCCGGCGTCTTCCTCCAGGGTCGATCCAACGGACCACTGGCTCAACGAACTTTGTGTCGCTCGCTTTTTGAGCGCGAGGTTGGGCATCGAAAGATCTATGGGAGGATGTCCATCGAATTGGCGAACCGGCTGGTAGCCCCGCAGCCTACCAACTTCGAGATAGTGGTGCAGTGGATCCTCGAACCACCCTTCGCTTATCTCCATTGCAGCGTCGATGTATCGATGTGCGTACCAGATGGAATCGAAGGTGATGGCAGACCCCTGCGCGGTTCTCGACGGCAAGCCGCTGTCGTAATTTTCTCTCGGCACACGCAGGAATGGAGCGGAAGTCTTCAGTAGAGCAACCTGATTGCGCGATATCTCTTTCCATCTACCTGATATCCGGCGATGGTATTCCAGGCTCTGTTCCTCCGGAATTCCATAGTTCAACGGAAATAGAAAGTATCTATAACGAGGATCATCGATCGGCAGCAGATCGACCTCGCGATGATGCGCCGGGTTGTAGAAACCACTGAGCGGAAGGAAGATCGTTTGCGCTTGGGAAAGCCATGCCGCTAACCAGGAGAACGTGCTGACCGCAACGACAATGTTCTTTGCTGAACGAATCAAATCAAAGTCGGCCCTGGCTCCTTGGCTGTCGTAGAAGACAGCTTTTGGGAAACGAGATCTAAGTTGTCGTACATACTCTGAATCGCCGAGCTGTCCGACAAACACCGGATTCAGTCCCGTCGAAGCGACCACATCCTCATAGAAATCTATCGGAAGAAGCGGATAGTGAGCTATGCCTTGTAGGATTTCAGCAGTTCGAATATTGATTAGTAGATCACCCTCGCCAATTTTCCGTTCCGGAGAGCTGTATGGAAAAAGTGAGTGATAAGCTTGAGGTGGGTCAAGGAACTCCATCCTCTGCAGATGGTCAGCCATCATTATTCGCACCGACTCGCTTCTGTTCGCAAGACGGCAAATCTCACCAACGTGAGGTCGAAAGGCATCCCAAGTCCACAAATCTATGTTGTCAAGAAAAATCTGACTTTGCGTATCGTCTGGAATTTCAATGCCCCATTCCGGGATCGAAACGCCAACAACGCTGCATTCATCAATGCGCCTAGACATTGCCAAAGCGCCCATATACTGAATCATCTTGTTCGCTACATTGCCTCGATGCCTTAAGGCAATGACACGCTTGCGCGCAAAGTAGTGTTCCGACGACACCTGACTCATTTCGTTACACTTTCTAAGAAAGTCTGTCTTCTCCACTTCGGTGAAAAATTGGGAAATTCGCGCATAGATTACCTTGAATGATCACCAGATCCGGCACCAAGCACATAATAATTGACCAAATTGTCGATCTGAAGCGCGCGGTGCCGCGTCATATGCCTTGCTTTGACAAGACGCATTCCGGCGGATCTGATCTCGTCCACAGCGGGCCGGTTGCGGTCGTCCAGAATCCAATCCACCTTTTCCAGAAGATCCTCTTTCGCAGCAAAAATGCATGTTTCGTGATCCACGAAACCGAGTTCGTTCATTTCCTTTTCGATCAGGCGATCGGTCAAAAGCAATGAACCTGCCGATGCGATTTCAAAATTCTTGAGATGAATGTAGCGATAAGAATGGCCATCGCAAAAGCAGCAAAGGTATTTTGAGAGTTCCTCGTAGTATCGTACTCTAACAATGGCCGGGCTGTCGTCGTTGTATTTTCCCGCGTAGCCAGGATGATCCAATACGGCCACCTTGCTGGGATCGAGACCGGCCGCATATTTCCTCAGAGGTCGATCCGCCGCGATGCTTCCCGACACGAGCACCTTGGAAATCGGCGTTTCATTGAACACGATACGCTCGAAGCCTTTGCAGCCTTCCATCGCCGACGAATATGGAACCCAGTTCACTGCACGATGGGTGAAGTGGTTCTGAAACTCGTACGCATATGGGCTTATGACGACATCGGATGAAGCGACAAGGGAGCGCAGCAAAGTGTCATAGCTTGGATTGTAACTTACAAGGTCGTCTATTTTCAAAAATTTAAGTGCTAAAAAAGCATCGAGAGGTATGGATATGCCACCCTGGTAGGCTATCAAGAGAGCCGAATATGAGTTCAGGCGCTCTATTGTGCTTTCGGCGGCAAAGTCCGTCGATCTGCAATCTATGATGTCGAAGTCATAGTCTTCATTCAATAGCCGAACCAAATAGAAGTGCTCGTCTGCAAGATAGGACGATAGCCAGCCGATGTCGCAGATGACGGCCTTGCGGGGAGCGTGGGACAGCGTGTCTGCGGCAGCTCGAATGGTGGGATGGACGAAGTGGCTTTGAATCCGGCTCTTGTCGAAATCGGCGTGGTCGGTTCGCCATCGGATGGTCTCCCGGCTGCTTTCCGTGCACCAGTTTTCCGAAGCGATGAACAATTCCCAAGTGCTGCAAACAGGAGCCCTGAGTTCCACGTGGCCATTAGGTATGGCCGACAGAAACACGCCACCGGATCYCAGTGCCAGCAAGCCACGTTCGAGGGGGATCAATTCGAGCGCATCCGCATCTGCTGGCCGATTCTGCCGTTTCGCCTGTGAGGCGGTCAAACAGGCGTCATGAAAGCAAAGGACCGGTTCGGGCAAACCGATGCCGGCATTGAGCAACCGACCCTGCCGGTATGCGCCTGCCAAACTCATCTCCGGTTCAAAGAAAACGTTTGCCGGGACGCTTTCGACGGGGCCGTGTCGCAGCTCGCCTGTAGGTTGGTCGACATACAGCACAGTGCCGAACGCTGTGAACAACCGCGCGGGTTTGAAAGACGGACCGCTCGTGTGGCTGCGCGCAAGCCGCAGTCGGTGTTTGATGAAGAAATCCACATTGTTCTTGAGCCGCTGATTGCCGGCATCCAGTTCGACCGCCTTTTGCCCCCATTCCACAGCTTGATCCATCGAATTGAGTTTCCATGCTGCCGTGGCGCCAAGCTCGTACAGCCGGGCCCCCCAGCAATGCGCTTCGTCCAGATAACTGCCGGTGCGGCGCGTCTTCTCGATCCCATTGCTGCAGGCCCAGAGCAGGTTCAGCCAGTCGGCCTTGCCATGGAACTCTTCGGCCATGTCAAGCCAGATTTCGCGCCGATGGGGGGCCTCCATCCGTGCCTTGTCCAGCCAGGACAATTTCTGCTCCGGTTGCATGCGCGCGATGTAGCGCATTGCCTCGGAGCGTTCTTCGCCCCATGTGCTTGTCGGCAATGCAAGGTAGTGCTCAAGCAGTTGGACGGCCCGCTCTGGCTGGTTGGCCCACATCAAGTCCCGTCCGAGCCAGAAGCATATTTGAGCGTCGCCGGGGTCCTCCTTATGTGCCACTTCCATCAGCGGCAGGTAGTTGCTCCTTGTTGGCTTGGCGAGGTCCTGCACCTCGAACATGACGATCTCACTGCTGTTCGTGGTGACTTCCCTCTCTCCGGTGAAGACCAGAGCCTCGTGGACGGGCCGCTTGAAGCGATATCCCCAGCGATGGTGAAAGTTCTTCGCCGGCCAGCTTCGCAGCGGTGTCGGGTCCTCGACACTCGATCTGTAGATCGTCTGGCAGTAAAGGGCTGTCGTCTCGGGGGTCCAGGCAGCCTCAAGCTTCGCCCGCCAGCCAGGCGCAAGAAACCGGTCCATGTCCATCGTACAGCATACATCAACGTCAGGCGGGATCAGGGCCATGGCGGCGTTGCGGGCGTCGTCGAAGCGCCAAGGGCGGACTGCTATCCTGTATACTGTCACCCCCGCCTCGGTTAGTCGCTCCACTGTGCCGTCCGTGCTGCCGGTGTCGACCACAATGCGATAGTCGGCGTCGACGGCCGAATTGGCCCAGCGCTCCGCGTTTGCGGCTTCGTTCAAGGCGATGGTGTAGACCGCAACTTTCAAATCAAGCCCCTTCACTCAACGTGCGATGATACACCTCGCCTGGTGGACAGGCCCGACGCGCCCTTGCGGATAGCCACCAGGCCACCGAGCAGCCTTGCCCGATTCAGCTCATAGTGACTGTCGAAGAACAGGATCTCGGCGAACTGATCGGCAAGCGCGTTCACACCCAGCGGATCGAGCGAGCGCCCGCTGCCATGCTGCTGGATCTCCCGCAGCAGGTTCTTGGTAAGCGTGATGTTGCCGGCGTCCTCGCCCGGCGGCTGCCAATCGAGGTCCTCGATGAAGTACCAGCCACCCTCGGCGAGCAGCGGGAAGAACTCGCGGAGCGTCAACTGCTCGTCGAACGAGGCGTGGCTGCCGTCGTCGATGATCACGTCGAGCGATCCCGGTTCGACCTTCGCAGCGACGCCGCGCAGATCGTCCAGCTTGGACTGGTTGCAGACGAATGATTTGAATCTTTCGTCGTTGAGCTGCGAAAAATTCGTCAAGTCGACGCCGATCACCTGACAGAACGGAAAATAGCTCTGCCACAGGCTGACTGAAGGCATCTCGGTCTGGCTGCCTTCCCTGAAAACATTGTATAGGCCGATTTCCATCAGCCGCCGCATGGACAGCCGTCGGGCCGACAGCAGGCGATCGTAAATCCTTGCGTAGCAATGGCGGTTGCCGGTGTGCCGGTTCTTGTCGGTGTTGAAGCGGTCGGCGAGACTTGTGAATGTGGGGAAACTGTCGAGCGGGCTGATCAGCTGAGAGATCAGCGGCGCCCCTTCGCCGCCCGGTTGAGCGTCGTTTCGCGCCGTCCAAAGATGGAGGCCGACTACGCGATCATCGTTCAGATAGTCAGCCAGTTCCGCTATTGGCTTCTCGAACCGGTCGATCTCAGTCCAATCGATCGTGTTGAAGAACATCGGGCTGAACACCCATTCCTGCAGTTCGGATCCCCTATCGGAGGCAACATAGTCAGACAGCAGCTTGGGGCCGATATCTCCAAACTCCTTGCCGTCGGCATGATGGAAACGTTCGATCGAAATCTCGTAGAGCGCCCTCAGGTGGCGGCTGTAGGGCTGGGCATACATGACGTTGCCGCAGATGAAGTGGCCCTTGTGCGCTCCCCGCCATTGCAGATTGAAGAAATGATCGCCGCGGAAGGGGAAGGGCCGCAGCATGACGACATCGCAATCCATCCATAGCCCGCCATGCTCGTACAGCACGGCGTAGCGGAAGACGTCGCTGAAATACCTGATCTCGGAGCCGGCGACGATCCGCTCGAACATGGCGCGCGGCATGACGTCGTCGGCATTGCGGATTTCGATCCCATGCGGGATGAGGAATTCGAGCTTCTCCGGTGCATAGCTCCACACCCGCACCGGATGACCCGCCGCTCGCATCGACGCTGTGGCGGCAATCAGGGTACGATGCTCGGCCTTGTCGGACATCACCTGATAGAAGCAATTGATCTGGGGAAGTGCGGTGTCGTCGCTGCCAAGGAAGGGATCGATCCGCGCGTCGAACTGGCGCGATCGTTCTCGCCGCTCCCGCGGAGAATCGACGTCGCGCAGAAACGGCGCAAGCTCATAGAAGAACTCCTCCGTTGACTTCACGCGGCCGGAGGCGATGGCTTCGACCAGCACCCCGCTTCTGTCCCCCGCCGCGCCATCACGGTCAGGCTTCATCCGCGTTTCCGTTGGAGGAGCGGTATGCGCTGAATAATCTGGCTGGAGCCGCGAGGCCGGCGACGACAGCGTCAGCCCGGACGCTGTGTCAGCCACACCCGATGGCAGGCTATCCACATCCTCCAGCAAGGCCTGGACCTCACCCGCATCGACAGTCGCGATCCAGGACTCGCTGTCGGCCACACCGTAAGAAATCAGCAAACGCGCGTCATCCGGATGCCAGGCTAGACCCGCAGCGAATTCAGGGCCCTTCTTGTTGAAGAAGAACGGACGGCTCACTTTTCGCAGAACGCTTGTTTCGTCGAACCAGACGAACCGATGCATGCACCAATGGAGCTTCTCCGCAAACCTCCATTGCACTTCCTGAATCAATGTCAGCCAGCCGCCGGCGAAAGCGATCAGTTGAGTTCCTCCCCCGAACTTATGGGTCGCGATCGCGGGAGACGTCTCAAGGACGGTCGCAGCATGCTCGTCCAATATCCGGAGGGAGTCACCAAAACAGATGAATTGCAGCTTCTCGCCGCCTGCGGCAGGCTTGACTTGCGGCATCCAGTTCTTCTCGTGCACCCGCGGTCCTGCCGGATGGAGCACGCGCCAGTCGGTCAGCCGGCTGGCGCCACCCTCGTCGATGCGCGCGATGACCTGTTCGCACTGACCCTCCGGTTTCAGTTCGCGCACGCACGAGACGCCCCACAGCGCATCGCGCCAGCCGAACGGGCGCATATCCTCAAGATCGCGGTCGCGCGCGAGTTCCGGCATGTCGGCCGGCGGCAAAATCTCGCTCGCGGACTGGATGGCGAGTTCAGCGCTCAATCGGAGCAGGAAATTGCGCGTGTGAACCGGCACTCCGTCCGGCGTGTCGTATCGAAGGTTGTCTTCGGTCCGGGTGAAATTCACCGTCCGCTGCAACAGCACGATCTGGCCGCCCCACCGGGTCACCGACGGGTTTGACGGCCGATAGCCGTCGGGCGCCGTGAAACCGACCGGACGCGCGCTGAAGGACGGCATCACCGTCTTGGCGGGCTGCACATAGAAGAACAGGTTCGACCACGCCAGATCCCTGGGGCCATCGGCGATGGTCCGGTTCAGCGCCAGCCAGTTGCACGCCGCGAAGCCGCGGTCCTTGCGCACGGGATCGCGCGCGTAGTTTGCCGCGATCGCGTACTCCTCCAGCAGGCCTGTCGTGTAGGCGTAGTCCTCAATAAACAGGATGTCCTGGTCGGGTCGCTTGATCGCCAGCCCGGCTTCCGAAAACAGCACGCTGGCGTCATTCATCCCCTTCTCGCGGTAGAACCGCGCCAGGTCATAGAGCGGCTCGGCACGTTGCGGCCGCTGATTGAAGGCGGCAAGCGCCTGGCCGATGAAGCCAGCCTCGTCGCCAAGCGTGCGCAGACAGCGCGCCTCTTGCAGCCGGGCGTTCCACGCCTCCTCGTCCCAGCCGCCCATCGCGGCGCGCTTGGCATATGCCACCGCGGCCTCCGCCGTCCGCCCGGCGTCGCGGTAGGATTGCGCCAGGTAGAACCAGTAGCGCTGATTATCCGGATCCTTTTCGAGGGCCTCCAGCAAAAGTCTGGCATCGCGCTCGAATTTGTCCACCCGGTTCGAGCCGCTGGCGTGGTCCTTGTACCAGGCGCTGCGTAGTTCTTGCACGCCGCCGGGCACGTCGAGATACTCGTGGGTTACACCACGGTAGCGTGCGCCAGCATCGCGCCTGACAATGCGCGTGTTCCAATAGGCGAGGCCTGAATCCGAGCGTTGCAGCAGCCGGTAGCCTGGACCGTCGAGCCCCTCGCGGAAGCCCGTATCCTCGACCATCAGTTCCATGTCGGCGTCGTCGAACAGCAGATAGTCATAAGCGAGCGGCGAGGCATAGGCGTGATCGAGCGCGGCGTTGCGCGCCTGCTCGAAATTGTGGAATGGAAATTCGTGCAGCTCACCTGGCAGGTTGCGTGCGGCGAAGAACGACTTGACGAAATCCTGTGTCCCGTCGGTCGAGCCGGTATCGCCGATGACCCAGCAGTCGATGTGGCTCGCAACTGCGCCGAGACAGCGCTCGAGATTTGCCATCTCGTTCTTGACGATCATGTTGAGACAGAGGCGCTTGCCGCTTGTCATATGCTGACTGTCTGCTCCCCGGATAACTGCGGGTCGAGGCGGTCACTTTTATGCCGTCGTGCCGTCTGGGGCAGCAATCCGCTCCGATGCGGATTTGTCCGACCTTCATGCCCCATGTGCAATACCCCCCTGCCTCGGCCATTCGCATGACCCGTGTGCAAAGGATAGTTCGTCCCTTCCTTTGCAAACGCGACCCCCACGCTATCCATTGTTAGCTAGCGCTGTCCGCCGCCGCAAGGGTCTCGCCGTCCCGCTGAACCAGCCGTTGGCGAGCAAACGCTCCGTTCGGGTCGATCGCTCACTTCGCCGTGATTTCGAGGGCACGACGCGAACCAGGGGGCACCTTTAAGCCTCGGATTTTTCGAAGGGTTTGGCCCACGAGCGCCATGTAGATGTCGACCGAAAAGTAGTTACCCGTGGTCAACAATTAACAAATTGATAACAGGGTTATTTACAACTTGCTAATTTTAGATTTTACTAATGTCTTGTGCATGGGAGGGTAGCCGTGGACCGGGCAGGAGGCCTGTCGGTCTGCGCAGTCTGTCAGCCTGGAGAGTGTCTGGAGCAAGTCACTTCGTGCGTGAGGGCGCATAGAGTGTGCGGTGGCGTGCAAGTGAAGACGTCGTGACGCCTTGAACTCAAGGCCAGCGTTTTCCCAACCCGATGTTCCCTCGCTAGCAGTCGGTTCCCTCGCAAGTCGTCGTCGAGAAATCGAGACACGCGTAACGGGAGTTGGCTGTGGTAGGTGTGATACCGCGTATGAAACGATGCGGCCGCGACGCGGGCGCCCGCTTCGATCACCCCCTCAATCATCCGCAGCCGGCCGCCGGCAGGGAACGCCCACGTGCCCGCGGGCCTCTCAATCACCTCAGCGAAGACAAGTGGCGCGCCGTTCGATCGAGCGTGACGAAGAGGCCGTCAAGCCTTGCACGCCCGCCTCGTAGACCTGCCCGTCATACGCGGATGCGCGCGGGGCCGATAGCAGCCGCGAACGGCTTCGGCGAGCGCGTGCGCTCGGAGGCAATTGAAACCAGCGATTGAACCTAAGGGTACGAACAAGAGAAGCAGGTGGCCCAGCCGCCGCCGACCGAGGAGAACAACGATGAGCTACATAGCAGGGTTTGCGGTCATGGAAGTCGCCGTTAGAGGCGTCTTGCCTATCGGCGATACGACCGAAAACGTGCCTTATTTTATTCTGGACACGGCCAAGAACGCCATCGTCGGTCAGGTCGTTCTTCCCAAAGCCGTCAAGCGAAGCCTCGCCGTCGCTCTCACTGTCAAGGTTCCGGCCGCAGCCGGCGCATTTGCGATTGGCACGTTTGAAGATGGCGGAAACTTCCAGGCCTGCAGCTTCCTCCGCGTAGAGAGCCCCGCTGTCAAACATCCCGACGGCGCCGTCGGCCCGTCCGGAAGATGACGGCGCCCGTGCTCCTTCTCCCTACGACCGCTCGCCGGCCAAGCCGGTGGGCGGTTTCCCCTTGAATCGAATTCGAAGCCAACAGGAGCCAGTCATGGCCCGTGCCTCTGAAATTCTCTTCGTGGATCCTTCAGTCTCCGACCTCGAGACGGTTCTCGGCAACGTGCGACCGCAAGTCCAGGCTGTCGTGCTCGATGGCCGCCGGCCGGCCGCACAACAGATCGCTGCCGCGCTCGCAGGGCACGAAAGCCTCGATGCGATCCATATCATGGCACATGGCGCACCTGGCCGGGTTGGCTTCACTTCAGGAGAGTGGTCGGCCGGGACGTTGAAGGAAGCGGCTGACGATTTTGCCGCGATCGGCAGGGCGCTTGCCGCGGACGGCGAGCTGCGGCTGTGGAGCTGCGAGACGGCGTCGGGGGATGCGGGCGAGACCTTCGTGGCGGCGCTGGAAGAGGCCGTCGGCGCGGATGTCCGTGCATCAAGATCGCTGGTTGGTGCAGCCGCCCTGGGCGGCTCCTGGGAACTGTCCGCACGTGCAAGCGCGCCCACGCCGCCGCCGCTGACCCCGGATGGAATGGCAAGTTACGCCGGGGTGCTGGCGGTTGATCTGACACTCACTGGCAACTTGACTGTTCAGAATGGCTCCGCAACCATTAACACCTACTATTTAATAGATACAACAGCAAATCCTGATGTGTTGGTTGGCAGCTTTCCACTGCCTCAATCGGGTAATGGCGTTGTCAGCGAATTTGCGGTAACTATTTCAATACCAAATGAAACTCATACTTATGTGATTTACGACGCCGGCTTCAATTTATACGGCACACTTACTCCAGGCGCCGGTAATACTTACAATTTCGCAGCGGGTCCCTCCAATGGATCCGGGGGCAATCTATTTGATGTTGGGAGCTTCAGCACCAGTACAGTTGGCGCGACGGGCCCGGCGGGCCCGACCGGCGCTACGGGAGCGACCGGCGCGGGTGCGACCGGAGCCACGGGTGCAACCGGAGCGACAGGCGCCACGGGTGCTACCGGCACAGGTGTGACCGGAGCCACAGGTGCGACTGGCGCAAGCGGCCCGACCGGTGCGACTGGCGCGAGCGGCCCGACGGGTGCGACTGGCGCGAGCGGCCCGACGGGTGCGACTGGCGCGAGCGGCCCGACCGGTGCGACTGGCGCGAGCGGCCCGACCGGTGC
>NZ_JBFUDZ010000094.1:0-11303 GCF_056404455.1 Mesorhizobium sp. P2_D1 | reverse complement strand
CCTTGACCTCACGGAAATCGAAGTCGAGCAAGGCGCCGTCATGGTCGATGGCCGAAGCGCCGATCACCGCATAATCGACCTTGAACTGCCGGATGAAATCGACCGCAGCTTCGCCGACCACGCCGCCATCGGAACCGCGCACAACCCCACCGGCGATCACCACCTCGATCGAGGGATATATGCGCATCCTGTTGGCAACATTGATGTTGTTGGTGATGACCATCAGCCCGTTGTGATCGAGCAGCGCCTTGCTAACCGACTCCGTCGTGGTGCCGATGTTGATGAACAGCGAGGCATTGTCGGGGATCAGTCTGGCTGCCGCGCGGCCGATCGCTTCCTTCTCGTCGGCGGCGATCTTGCGCCTGGCCTCATACTCCATGTTCTCGATGCCGGAGGGGAACAACGCACCACCATGGATGCGCGAAAGCAGCCGCTGATCGCACAGGTCGTTGAGATCCTTGCGTATGGTCTGCGGCGTCACATTGAAGTGGGTGGCCAGATCGTCGACCAGCACGCGACCATGATCCTTGGCCATCTGGATGATTTCGGCATGGCGCGGCGACAGATACATGGGCAACCTCCCGTTTTCGTTTTTCTTGTCTATAGTCGAAAACGAAAGCAATGAAAAGGCATAAGCCGGCTAATAGAATTTACCTGATCGCAAAGCCAAAGCTGTACGCAACCTCATCAAGGCAGATTCAGCCCATGCCGCGCGCGATTTCGGCAATGACGACGAAGGCGGCATCGACATCGCCGGCAGTCGCCTCGAACTGTCCGACCTGGAACCGGATCGCCACTCGTCCGTCGACTCTCGTCTGCGTCAGGTAGATGCGGCCATCGTCGTTGATCGCATTGACCAGCCGCAGATTGTGCTCGTCCGCGTCCGCGTCGGCGCCGGTGGCAGCCTTGTGCCGGAACGAAAACAGCGACAGCATCGGTTCGCTGACGATCTCGAAATCCGGCTCCTTTGCCAGCCGCGCGGCAAGGCCTTCGCTCCAGGCGACATGGTTGCGGATCATCGTTCGCAGGCTTTCCAGCCCATGCGCGCGCAGCAGGAACCACAATTTCAGTGCGCGGAACCGCCGGCCGAGCGGCACCGACCACTCGGAATAATTGATGATGCCGTCATGGCCATGGGTCTTCAGGTAATCCGGCTTGATGGCCAGCGTCCGCACATGGCTTTCGGGATCGCGCAGGAACTGGATCGAGCAATCGAACTGCGCACCGAGCCATTTGTGGGGATTGAAGACAACGGAATCCGCCGCTTCGACACCGCTCCAGAAATGCCGGTATTCCGGGCAGATCATTGCCGAGCCGGCCCAGGCCGCATCGACATGAAGATAAAGGCTATGCCGCCGCGCCACCTCCGCAACCGCGGCGATGTCGTCGGTGCCACCCGTGCTGGTGCCGCCAACGCAAGCGATGATGCCGGCCGGCAGCATGCCGGCTTCCCGGTCGGCAATGATTGCCGCCTCGAGCGCAGCCGTGTTCATGGCGCGAAAGCGGCCACCGACGGGGACGCGCACGAGATTGTCCTCGCCGATACCAGACACCCAGATCGCCCGGTCGATCGAGGTGTGCACCTGGTCGGAGGAATAGATGCGCAAGCGCGCCTGCCCTGCCAACCCCTTTTTGTTGCCTTGCCAGTCAAGCGCGCGCTCGCGCATGGTCAGCACCGCGGCCAGGGTAGCCGAGGAGGCTGAATCCTGGATCACACCTGAGAAGCCTTCCGGCAGGCCAAGCGCCTGGCGCATCCAGTCGACGGTGCGCGTTTCGAGCTCGGTCGCCGCCGGAGAGGTCTGCCACAGCATGCACTGCGCGGCCATCGCCGAGACCAGATATTCCGCCACCACCGAGACTGGCGCCGCATTGGCCGGGAAATAGGCGAAGAAGCGCGGATGCTGCCAATGCGTCATCCCCGGCAGGATCTTCTCTTCGAAGTCGGCGAAAATCCGGCCCATCGGTTCGGCGTTTTCGGGCGGCGAAGCTTCTATGCTCTTAAAAATATCGCCCGGCTCGACCAGCGGCCGCACCGACCGGTCGCGCAGCGTGTTGCGGTAGTCGGCGCCCCAGTCGGCTGCGCGCCGCGACCATTGCCGGAAATCATCATTGTTCATCGTGTCCTCCCGACAAGATTCCTCGCCGCCGCCCGTCACAGTCGCTCTTCAGGATCTGATATTATTTAACATGTGAAATATACGCAACCGCCATCTGGGGCCGCGCGCCTACCCCGGGAAATCGGGCAGGCTGGCAAAAGCTGTCTTCAGCGCATTCGACCAGCCATCCGAGATCGTGCGGTAGTACTGGTCGTCCTGGCCGATCCGTTTCTTCAACCCAACCTTGAAAATGTCCTTCTCCAGGAAAAGCAGGTCGAGCGGCAAGCCGACCGACAGGTTCGACTTCAGTGTCGAATCGAACGACACCAGAAGCAGCTTCACCGTCTCTGCGAGGCTCATCGTCTTCTCATAGGCGCGGATGATGATCGGCTTGCCATATTTGGTCTCGCCGATCTGGAAAAACGGCGTGTCGTCGGTCGATTCGATGAAATTGCCTTCGGGATAGATCATGAACAGGCGGGGCTCRCTGCCCTTGATCTGGCCGCCGAGGATGAAAGAGGCATTAAAGTAGGAATCCGCCTTCTCGCCCGCAGGTGACGAGCTGGCGATGACCTCCTTCACCGTATCGCCGACCAGCCGCACCGTCTGATACATCGACGGTGTCTCCAGCAGCGTTGCGTGGCGATCGGCAATTGCCTTGGTGCGTTCGTCGAGCAGGCTGACCACTGCCTGCGTCGTCGCCAGATTGCCGGCTGACATCAGCACGATGACGCGCTCGCCCGGCTGCTCCCAGACATGCATCTTGCGGAAGGTGGAAATCGAATCCATACCGGCATTGGTGCGCGTGTCCGACATGAACACGAGCCCGCGATCAATCTTCAGGCCGACGCAATAGGTCATGGAATCTCTTCTAGAGCGATTCATCGTTTCACGGAAACGCAGAACCGCTCTATCTCCTTGTTTCGACGCAATTCCCAAGGGAAAGCGCTATCCGCTTTTCCCGGGAAAACCGTTTCACGCTTTTCCTGGAATTGCTCCGGCGGCAATCCTGGCGGATTACTGCTCCACCGTGACGGTGACCGCAAGCTGTTCTTCCGCCTGTCCCAGCCGAATTCCCGACACCGGCGTGGCGTCGCGATAGTCGCGGCCGGTTGCCACTTTTACATAGCGCTCGTCTGGAGAGATGCCGTTTGCGGCATCGAAGGCGACCCAGCCCAGACCCGCAACATGCGCTTCGGCCCAGGCATGGCTTGCGGCCTGCTCGACGGCGGCATCCAGCATCAGATACCCGCTGATATAGCGGGCAGGAAAGCCCATGGCGCGCGCCGCGGCGGCAAAGATATGGGTGTGATCCTGGCAGACACCGGTCTTCAGCGCCAAGGCTTCTTCTGCCGGCGTCGCCGCATTGGTGGTGCCGGGCGTGTAGGCGACGCGATCGCCGATGACAGCCATCAGCCGGTGCAGCCTTTCGATGTCGGTGCCCTTACCGACGGATGCGGCGAGCTCACGAACACCGCTGCCGATCGCCGTCAAGGGCGTTTCATGGCTGTACAGCCAGAGCGGCGTAAAACCCTGGTGTGGTCCGGAGACGCCCGCAGTGTCGCGCGTCACCACTTCGCCGGCCGCTTCCACGGTGATGAAGTCGCGCTCGCCCTCGACGCTCAACAGCCTGGTGTCGTTGCCGAAATGGTCGACAAAGCGAACCTCCTCGCGCGCGCCCTCGATGGCCAGTGCCCAGGACAAAACGGTCTGCGTCGATCCGCTGACCGGAAGCAGTCGCAGCCGCTGCAGCAGATAGTGCACCGGTGCATCGTAGCGGTATTCGGTCCTGTGGGTGATCTTTAGCCGCATGCACTATGTCCCGCTTGTGAGCATGCTCTTGTCCCATTTTTCGCGATCATGCTCAATTGAACCGGTAGTCCTGCGCGATCTCGTCGCCGAGCCTGGTGTTGTCGCGAATGAAATTGGCCAGGAATTCATGCAGGCCGGTGTCGAATATGTCCTTGATCGACCCGGCTCTCAGCATGGCCTGCGTCTTGTCGGCCGTCGCATGGCAGGCATGACGCTCGCCGTAGTCGTCGCCGAGGAATTTCAGATGTTCGGCGAGGAAGCGGTAGCAGAAGGTCAGCGAACGCGGCATGCGGACATTGAGGATCAGATAGTCGGCAATGTTGGTCGGCTTGTAGTCTGCGTCATAGACCCAGCGGTAGGAGCGGTGCGCCGACACCGAGCGCAGGATCGATTCCCACTGGTAGTTGTCGAGTGTCGAGCCAACCCAGGAAATCGACGGCAACAGCACGTAGTATTTCACGTCGAGGATGCGCGCCGTGTTGTCGGCGCGCTCGACATAGGTGCCGAGCTGCGAGAAATCGAAGATCTCGTTACGCAGCATGGTGCCGTAGAACGAGCCGCGGATCAGCGCCGTCTCGCGCTTGATCGCATCGAGCACGCTCGGCAGGTCGCGTTCGTCGATCGGCCTTGCTAGCATCCGCTTCAGCGACATCCAGGCTTCGTTGATGCTTTCCCATGTCTCGCGCGTCAGCGCGGTGCGCACCATGCGGGCGTTGTTGCGGGCCGTCTCGATCGCCGCCATCGTGCTCGACGGGTTCGACGTATCGCGCAACAGGAAGTCGGCGACATTGGCGGCGGTATAATCCTGGTATTTCTGCGTGAAGGCGACGTCGGAGCCGGCGCTGAGCAGCACCGAATTCCATTCCTCCGAGGCGCTCTGGGTGCGGGTCAGCGCCATGCGCAAGCCGGCATCCACCAACCGCGCCATGTTTTCGGCCCGCTCGATGTAGCGGTTCATCCAATAGAGCCCGTTGGCGGTGCGGCCTAAAAGCATCAAAAACCCTTCAAGTGAAAATCAATCATCCAGCACCCACGTATCCTTGGTGCCGCCGCCTTGCGAGGAATTGACCACCAGAGACCCTTCCTTCAGCGCGACGCGCGTCAACCCTCCGGGCACGATCTGGATGCGGTCGGAAACCAGCACATAGGGTCTGAGATCGACGTGGCGCGGCGCCAGGCCCTTGTCAGTCAGGATCGGACACGTCGACAGCGCCAGCGTCGGCTGGGCGATGTAGTTCGACGGTTTTGCCGCGAGTTTCTTGGAAAAATCCTCGCACTCCTTCTTGGTCGCCGCCGGCCCGACCAGCATGCCGTAGCCGCCGGAACCGTGGACCTCCTTGATCACCAGTTCGTCGATGTGCTCGAGCACGTATTTCAGGCTGTCCGGTTCCGAGCAGCGCCAGGTCGGAATGTTGCCGAGTATCGCCTTGCGGCCGGTGTAGAATTCGACGATCTCGGGCATGTAGGAGTAGATCGCCTTGTCGTCGGCAATGCCGGTTCCCGGCGCATTGGCAATGGTGATGTTTCCGGCACGGTAGACGTCCATGATGCCGGGTATGCCAAGTGCGGAGTCCGGCCGGAAGGTCAGTGGATCGAGGAAAGAATCGTCGACGCGGCGGTAAAGTACATCGATCTGCTTGTAGCCTTCGGTGGTGCGCATCGCGACATGGCCGTCGACAACGCGCAGATCCTGACCTTCGACAAGCTGYACGCCCATCTGGTCGGCAAGGAAGGCGTGTTCGAAATAGGCGGAGTTGAAGCTGCCGGGCGTCAGCACGGCGATCGTCGGCGTGCCCTTGGTGCTCTGCGGCCGCACCGCCGCCAGCGACTGCCGCAGGAGCTGCGGATAGTTTTCCACCGGCCGCACCTTGATCTTCTGGAACAGCTCGGGGAACAGCTGCATCATCGTCTCGCGGTTCTCCAGCATGTAGGAGACACCCGACGGCGTGCGCGCATTGTCCTCCAGCACGTAGAATTCGTCCTCGCTGATGCGGACAATATCGACCCCGATGATGTGGGTGTAGACGCCGGCAGGTGGCCTGACCCCGATCATTTCCGGCAAGAACGCTTCGTTCTTGGCGATCAATTCCCTGGGAACGCGCCCTGCCCGCAGGATCTCCTGGCGATGGTAGATATCGTCGAGGAAGGCATTCAGCGCCTGCACGCGCTGTTCGATGCCTTGCGTCAGGCGCCGCCATTCATTGCCCGAGATGATGCGGGGAACGATGTCGAACGGGATCAGCCGCTCGGAAGCTTCCTGCTCGCCATAGACGGCGAAGGTGATGCCGGTCTTGCGGAAGACGCGTTCGGCGTCCTGCATCTTCTCGGTAAGCCTGGCCGGATCCTGCTCCTTCAGCCAGCGATCATAAGCCGAATACGGTCTTCTCAATCCGGAGACTTCCGGAAGCATTTCATCGAACGCTGCCAATCGCATACTCCCCTGTGACACCATTTCACTGGCGTCGCCGGAGAAAATCAAGCGCAATCGGTGATTTGAGGGAGTTGGACGACCAGTATGTGGCGGCTGCCCAAAATTAAGGCAGCTGAAATATGCCCTTGGTCAGGCTTTGCCTCGTGGCCGGGCAGGCGCGTTCCGAAGCTGAAGCATGATCCCAAAAAGGTCGAATCCAGTTTCTCGGACAAACGGAAATCGTTTGTCCCGAGATCATGCTCAAACACTGAGATAGAGCCGCATCCCGATTCTATCGGGGATGGAACGGGCTCTAGAAGGCGCGGAACGTCACGACGGTGAAAGTGTCCTTGATACCGGGCAGAATCTGCACCTTCTCGTTGACGAAATGGCCCACATCTTCCTCGTCGTCGACGTAGAATTTGGCGAGCAGATCGTAGTTGCCGGCAGTCGAGTAGATTTCCGAGGCGATCTCGGCATCGGCAAGCGCGCTGGCAACCTCATAGGATTTGCCAAGCTCGCATTTGATCTGCACGAAAAACGCCCTCATGGCTTCGTCCCTAAACGTCCAAGTCCAAGCGGCCCTTCTGACAGACTGGAGGCGGGCTTTCAAGCGCCGGATGAATGCTCAGCCGGCTCGGGCCCGGGCCAAGACTTCCCGCAGCGCGCGCGGGGCGACACGAATGTTCGCCACCGATGAAACCGTGAAGCGCCACCATGCGTATGTTAAAATGCCTCTTGGAACAGTTTTGCGGGGGCAGCTTTAGCAAGGGGCAACGGAGACAGGCCATGCGCCGTATGTTTTTCGCATTCGCGTTCGTTCCACTCGTCCTGGCGTCGTCTGYGCTTGCCGGCGATGCCGAGGTCAAGGCGGCGCAAGCCGCCATCGACGGCCAGTTGAAAGCCTTCATCGCCAATGACGGCGCCACCGCCTATAGCTTCGCCGCACCCAACGTGAAGCAGATCTTCCCGACCGTCGACACCTTCATGAACATGGTGACCAACGGCTATGCGCCGGTGCGCAACCCACAGACCTATTCTTTTGGCAAGGTCGAGGAGACGAGCCCGACATCGATCGTCCAGCAGGTGCTGATCGTCGGCCCCGACGGCAAGGATTACGAGGCTGTCTACACGCTGCAGCAACAGCCCGACGGCACGTTCCAGATCACCGGCTGCAGCCTGCGCGCGTCGAATTCGCTGAGCACCTGAGGCAGCCGATATCAGTAGCGCGCCCTGCCGCCCGACATATCGAATACGGCACCAGTGTTGAAGCTACTCGAATCGGAACACAGCCAGAGCACCAACGCAGCGACTTCGTCGGCGGAGCCGAGCCGTTTCAGCGGGCTGGCGCCGATCATGTCGCTGACAACTTCATTGCCAAGGCGCCTGATAAGGTCGGTATCGATCGGACCGGGCGCTACGCAATTCACCCGAATGCCGGTGTCGCAAACCTCCCGCGACAATGCCTTGGTGAAAGCGATAATGCCTGCGCTTGCCGCCGAGTAGGCGGCAAGGTTCGGCAAGCCCTCCTTGCCTGCAAGCGATCCCATGTTGACGATGCGGCCGTTGCCGACCTTGCGCATGATCGGCAGGACCTGATGCGTGACCTCGAACGTTCCGAGGAGATTGACACCGATAATGCGCTGCCACTCAACCGGCTCGAAGGCCTCAAAGCCGAGGTAGGGACCGAGATAGCCAGCGTTGTTGACGAGGATGTCGATCCGCCCCGCTCGGGCGACGATGTCAGCCAAGGCTTCCCTTATGTCGCCCGCCTTGGTGACGTCTACCGTCTGGCTGTGGATTCCGGCAGTCGGCACTGGATCGGCGTCCCATACCCAGACGTCGGCGCCAGACCCTGCTAACTGTGTGGCCACGGCTCTGCCGATGCCCCGGGAGCCACCGGTTACGATCGCCGTCTTGCCGGCAAAGTCGTATGTCACGGCCATAGCCAATCCCTCGATTACAAATCTGCTCTTGGGCAGCCGATCCGTCAATCGCTGGAGACGCTGGACTAAATGGCCGGGATATCGCCCCGAGCCCAACCTTCCGAAATCTCCGCCGCACGTGCTTCGAAGGCATGTGCCTCGATTGCCGCACGGATGTCCTGCATAAGCTTCTGATAATACGAGAGATTGTTCCAGGTCAGAAGCATCGCGCCAAGTGCCTCCTGCGAGCGCACCAGATGGTGCAGATAGGCGCGTGAGTAGTCCCTCGCCGCCGGGCAGTCGCTTTCCTCGTCGAGCGGACGCGGATCGTCGGCATGGCGGGCGTTGCGCAGATTGACCTTGCCGCGCCTGGTGTAGGCAAGGCCGTGCCGGCCGGCCCGCGTCGGCATCACGCAATCGAACATGTCGATGCCGCGCGCCACCGATTTCAGGATATCGTCGGGGGTGCCGACGCCCATCAGATAGCGCGGCTTGTTTTCGGGCAGTTCCGGACAGGTGATCTCGAGCATCTCGAGCATCACCGCTTGCGGCTCGCCGACGGCCAGACCGCCGATCGCATAACCCTTCAACTCCATCGCGCTCAGCGCCTGCGCCGAACGCACCCTGAGTGCCGCGTTGTCGCCGCCTTGCACGATGCCGAACATCGCCTTGCCCGGCTGGTCGCCGAACGCAGTCTTGCAGCGCTCTGCCCAGCGCAGCGACAGTTCCATGGCGCGCTCGATCTCCTTCAACTCGGCCGGTAGCGCCGTGCATTCGTCGAGCTGCATCTGGATATCGGAATCGAGCAAACCCTGGATTTCGATCGAGCGCTCCGGCGACATCTCGTAGGCGGCGCCGTCAATGTGCGAGCGGAAGGTGACGCCTTTTTCGGTCAGCTTCCTCAGCTTGGACAGCGACATCACCTGGAAACCGCCGCTGTCGGTCAGGATCGGATGCGGCCAGCGGGCGAATTCGTGCAAGCCCCCAAGACGCGCCACGCGCTCGGCGCCGGGCCGCAGCATCAAATGGTAGGTGTTGCCCAGGATGATGTCGGCGCCAAGGCCGCGCACCTGGTCCATATACATTGTCTTGACGGTGCCGCCGGTGCCGACCGGCATGAAGGCAGGCGTGCGGATTTCGCCGCGCGGCATGTCGATCACACCGCGCCGCGCCTTGCCGTCTGTCGCCAGAACCTTGAAGCTGAACGGCTTAGCCATTGAATTCCTTGTCATGAACCGGGGCGCCAGGTGCCTGTTTGTCGAGCGACTGGCGGTATTGAATGCAGCCACGCAAGAATTTCGGCCAGGGCGGCACGGCGATCGACGGCTCGGTCTTCTCCGGCAGCAGGCCCCACAGATCCGGGTGATGCCAGCACAAATCATGGCCGGTGGCGTCGCGATGCTGGCGAATGCCGGTGCGCAATTTCTTCACTTCCGCGATCAGTGCATCGCGGTCCAGGCTCACGAGATCATCGTCCATCGCTCATCTCCGCTCGATAAAGCAGGCTTGCGTCTCCATAGGAGTAGAACCTGTAGCGGTTCTCGATGGCATGCGCATAGGCCGCACGCATCGTATCGAGACCACTGAAGGCCGACACCAGCATGAACAGGGTCGAGCGCGGCAGGTGGAAATTGGTCATCAACATGTCGGCGGTGCGAAAGCGGTAGCCGGGCGTAATGAAAATGTCGGTCGGACCGGACCATGCAACCAGGGTACCGTCCGCGCGCGCCGCGCTTTCCAGCAGGCGCAGCGAGGTCGTGCCGACAGCGACGATGCGGCCACCCCTCGCCTTGGCCGCGTTGAGCGCGTCGGCGGTCGCCTCGCTGACCGAGCCGGTCTCGGCGTGCATCTTGTGGTCGGCGGTGTCATCCGCCTTCACCGGCAGGAACGTGCCGGCGCCGACATGCAAGGTAACGAAGCGGCGCTCGACCCCCTTGGCGTCGAGTGTCGCAAAAAGCTCCGGCGTGAAATGCAGGCCTGCCGTGGGTGCGGCAACGGCGCCTTCTTCCCGGGCATAGATGGTCTGGTAGTCGGCCCGGTCGCGTTCGTCGTCGTCGCGCTTCGAGGCGATATAGGGCGGCAGCGGAATATGGCCGACCGCATGCAGCGCTTCGTCCAGGAAGCCCCCCGACAGGTCGAAGCCAAGCAGCGCCTCGCCGCCCTCGCCTTTCTCGATCACGGTGGCGTCGAGCTGGCCGAGGAAACAGGAACTGCCGTCATGGCCGAAATGGATGCGGTCACCGGCGGCAATGCGCTTGCCCGGCCGCATGAAGGCCAGCCAGCGGTCCGGCGCCATGCGCATATGCAGCGTGGCTTCGACCTGAGCCTGTGCCTCGCCGCGTCGTCGGATGCCCTTCAGTTGTGCCGGAATGACCTTGGTGTCGTTGAAGACCAGAACGTCGCCAGCCCTGAGCAGGGACGGCAGGTCGCCAACCGTCCGGTCTTCGGGTCCCACGCCGGGCTTGACCACCAACATCTTGGCGCTGTCGCGCGGCTCTGCCGGACGAAGCGCGATACGCTCCTCCGGCAGGTGGAAATCAAACAGATCGACGCGCATCAGTAGAGCCGGACGAGCAGTGCTCCGGCCAGCAGCAGCACCGCACCGGCGACGCGGCCGAGCGAGATTTCACGCACCGCGACGCCGAGGAAGCCAACGCGGTCGATGAGCATGCCGGCCAGCAACTGTCCTGCCATCAGAAAGGCCATCAGGGCGGCGGCACCGATGCGCGGCGTCAGGATGGTCGAAAGCGTCACATAGAAGCCGCCAAGCATGCCACCGGCGATGAACAGCCACGGTGCCGGCGCCTTCCAGTCGAGCGTGATGCCTTGCAGCTTCACCACCGTGACGGAGATGATGCCGAGTACCACCGCGCCCGACAGGAACGAAAACGCAGCCGCCGCGACCGGGAGCCCCAGGCCGCGCGCCAACTGCGAATTGATCGGCGCCTGAATGGCAATGAAGGCGCCGGACAGGATGCCGAGAAGCGACCAGACGGCGCCCATCATTGATGTTTTGCCTTACTTGACGTCGGCCGCGACCTTCAGCGACACGATCTTGTC
>NZ_JBFUDZ010000093.1:0-11382 GCF_056404455.1 Mesorhizobium sp. P2_D1 | reverse complement strand
GCAGAAAAACCTGAAGCGTAATCATCGTCATTGCGTTTGATCGTGGCGGGAATGGCGAGCTATTCCCGGCTTTCAGGCCAGCCGATCAACAGAGCGAAAACGTTCGATACGGACGGACGGCAGGGGCCCCTTGCCGGCACGAAATATTGTCAGAAAACTTTCGGCGACATCGGCCAGATACAGAGCGCACTTAGACCGCATCGCACTAGATACCAAAATAACTTTTAAAGTGACGCCCATCATGGATGCCACGCCAGTGCTTTGGAGAACACATGTCTGTCCTCAACGTCGCCACAACACATGATTACGCCCCAGACAATCTTGTCAATATTACTGCTATCAATTTCACGGGGCCGGGATTTGCTGCGGCAATTTTCAGTGCCAGCCAATTTGGTCCGGGAAAAATCTCAAATTCGGTCGCCATTAACGGCAGCAGCAATGGTGACGAGTTCGATGTACGCCTGATCGCTGGAGGCAGTTTTTCGGCGCAGGCATGGACCTTCAGTGGCTGGAGTCCTCCAAGCGATATGATTAATTTCCTGGGCACCAGCGGCGCGGACACCGTCACCGGTTCGAGCATGATGGATACCTTCTATACCCGTGGTGGCGTCGACATCATCCATGGCGGCTTCGGCGACGACTTCTTCTTGTTTCAGCCAACAGATGCAGCCCGCGCTGGTTCGACCTTTGACGGTGGAGCAGGTAACGACACCATTGATGTCAATGGGGGAGCCGGGAGCGCCTACGATTTCTCCACCTCGACTATCACTGAGATGGAAATATTGCGTTCGATAAGCTTCGATTTTACGGCCATTTTTGGTTCGCAGCAAATCGGCGCGGGCCATATCAATCGGGTTGTCGGCAACTCAGCGAACACCCAGGTGCTGAGTGTCAACGGAACAAATATCGATCTTTCAGGCGTGACGTTCGACAATTGGGGCGGCGCTCACCAGACTATCAACGTAAATGGCACCGCGGGCAGCGACCACCTGATTGGTTCGGGCCAAAATGATCTGCTTGACGGGGGCATCGGGTCCGATTTCATGGCAGGTGGTGCAGGCAGCGACATCTATTATTTCGACAATGCCGGCGATATCGTCAGTGAAAACACCGCCGGCGCCAACGGCACCGATATCGTCAATGGCTATATCTCGATCAACCTTGGCGATGGCAACCACTTCACGGGCAATATCGAGAACGTCGCACTGCGCAGCGCAGCCTCGATCAACGCCACCGGCAACAGCCTGGCCAACACGCTGACCGGCAATTCCGGCAACAACGTACTGGACGGCAAAGGCGGCGCCGACACCATGAGCGGCGCACAGGGCAACGATACCTACTATGTCGACAATGCCGGCGATCACGTCAGTGAAAGCACGGCTGGCGCCGATGGCAACGATACCGTCAATGGCTTTATGTCGATCAACTTTGGCGACGGCAACCATTTCACGGGCAATATMGAGAACGTSRCGCTGCTCGGTGCMGCCTCGATCAACGCCACCGGCAACAGCCTGGCCAACGCGATGAACGGCAATTCGGGCGTCAACACGCTCACCGGCCTGGGCGGCAACGACACACTGGATGGCAAGGCGGGCGCCGACACCATGCAAGGCGGTATCGGCAACGACACCTACTATGTCGACAATGCCGGAGACCATGTCGTCGAGCTCAACGGCCAGGGCACCGACAATGTCCAGGCCTTCGTGTCGTTCAACCTGTCGGGACAGGAGCTCGAGAACCTGGCACTGCGCAGCGCGGCTTCGATCAACGGCACCGGCAACTCGACCGCCAACATCATCACCGGCAATTCCGGCAACAACGTCATCGACGGCCTCCTCGGCAATGACACGCTCTCCGGCAGCACCGGCAACGACAGTTTCGTCTTCACCACGGCGCTGAACGCCTCGACCAATGTCGACCACATCACCGACTTCTCGGTGGTCGAAGACACCATCCACCTCGACAATGCGATCTTTGCAGCGCTTGGCGGCAACGGCACGCTGACCGCCGACCAGTTCGTCAAGAACACGACTGGCCTTGCCGGCGACGGCAACGACCATATCATCTATGAGACGGATACCGGCTGGCTCTATTATGACAGCAACGGCAGTGCCGCTGGCGGCTCAACCCATTTCGCCACACTGGCCGCCAACCTCGCGCTCACCAACGCCGATTTCGTGGTGATCTGAACGCAGCTTGTGCGCAGTCCCAACAACGCACCTTGTAACGATCTTCACCGCGCTCACCGAATTCCGTTCATGCCAGTACGCGACGCCAGCTGCTGGCCATTTTCCACCGCGCCGGCAGCGAAAGGGAACAAGCCATGCCTATCGGACGCATCGGACAGGACTTCATCGTCAATTCGACGACAACAAACAGTCAGTACAGCCCCGTGATCACAGCGCTGGCCGACGGCCGCTTCGTGGCCACCTGGCAGTCCACTGATACCGGCGACGGCGCTGGCAGCTGCATCCGTGCCCACATCTATAACGCTGACGGTTCAGCGGCCGGCAGCGACTTCATCGTCAATTCGACAGCAACGAGCGATCAATCTAACCCCGCGATCACGGCGCTGGCCGATGGCCGCTTCGTGGCCACCTGGCAGTCCGGTGACACCGGCGACGGCGATGGCTATTGCATCCGCGCCCGCGTCTACAACGCTGATGGCAGTGCGGGCGGCAGCGACTTCATCGTCAACTCGACAGCAACTGGCTATCAGTCCAGCCCCGCAATCACGGCGCTGGCCGATGGCCGCTTCGTGGCCACCTGGCAGTCCTACGACGCCGGCGACGGGAGCAACAGCTGCATCCGCGCCCACATCTACAACGCCGACGGTTCAGCGGCCGGCAGCGACTTCATCGTCAATTCGACAACAACGAGCGATCAGGCTAGCCCTGCGATCACGGCGCTGGCCGATGGCCGCTTCGTGACCACGTGGGAGTCCCACGAAACCAGCGACGGCGACGGCAATTGCATCCGCGCCCGCATCTACGACGCCAACGGTTCAGCGGCCGGCAGCGATTTCATCGTCAATTCGACGACGGTGGGTGATCCGTATAGCCCCACGATCACGGCTCTGGCTGATGGCCGCTTCGTGGCCACCTGGCAGTCCAATGATGGCAGCGACGGCGAAGGCAGCTGCATCCGCGCCCGCATCTACAACGCCAACGGCTCAGCGGCCGGCAGCGACTTCATCGTCAATTCGACGGCAGCGGGTAATCAGTATAACCCCGCGATCACTGTGCTGGCCGATGGCCGCTTCGTGGCCTCCTGGCAGTCCAGTGATACCGGCGACGGCGACGGCAGCTGCATCCGCGCCCACCTTTACAACGCCGACGGTTCAGCGGCCGGCAGCGACTTCATCGTCAATTCGACGACAACTGGCCCTCAGTATAACTCGGCAACCACGGCGCTGGCCGATGGCCGTTTCGTGGCCACCTGGGAGTCCAGTGATACCGGCGATGGCAGCGGCAGCTGCGTCCGCGCCCAGATCTTCGACCCGACCATCTTCGTCGGCACGGCCGGCAAGGACATCTGGCAGGGCAGCAATGTCTTCGCAGACCACATCAACGGCGGCACCAGCGCCGACACGCTCTCGGGTCTTGGTGGTGACGATACGATCAGCGGCGATGCCGGCAACGACATGCTCGACGGTGGCGCCGGCAGCGACAAGCTGTTTGGTGGAGCCCATAACGATACGCTCAACGGTGGCGCCGGCGCCGATCTGATGAGCGGCGGCACCGGCGATGACACCTATTGGGTCGACAATGCCGGTGACCATGTCATCGAACTGAATGGCCAGGGCATCGACAACGTGCAGAGCACCATCTCCTTCAACCTCTCCGGTCAGGAGTTGGAGAACCTGGCGCTGCGGACCGGCGCCTCGATCAACGGCACCGGCAATTCCATTGCCAACGTCATCACCGGCAATTCGGGCGTCAACATCCTGATCGGCCTTGGCGGCAACGATACGCTGGACGGCAAGGAAGGCGCCGACACCCTGCAAGGCGGCATCGGCAACGACACCTACTATGTCGACAATGCCGGTGACCATGTCATCGAAGCGAATAGCCAGGGCACCGACAATGTCCAGGCCTATGTCAGCTTCAACCTGTCCGGCCAGGAACTAGAGAACCTGGCGCTGAGAAGCACCGGCAACATCAATGGCACCGGCAATTCGACTGCCAACATCATCACCGGTAATTCGGGCGCGAATGTCATCAACGGGCTTGGCGGCAACGACACGCTGTCCGGCAGCACCGGCCAGGACATCTTCGTCTTCACCACGGCGCTCAACGCTTCGACCAATGTCGACCACATCACCGACTTCTCGGTGGTCGAGGATACCATCCAGCTCGACAATGCGATCTTTGCAGCGCTTGGCGGCAATGGCACGCTGACGGCCGCGCAGTTCGTCAAGAACACCACCGGGCTTGCCGGCGATGGCAACGACCACATCATCTACGAGACCGACACTGGCTGGCTCACCTATGACAGCAACGGCAGTGCGGCAGGCGGCTCAATCCATTTCGCCACTCTGGCCGCAAACCTGGCGCTGACAAACGCGGATTTCGTGGTGGTGTGAGGAACGCTACATGGGCCCGCCACATCAGGACTGTGTGACGGGCTCTCGACCCCAGCAAGGACTATGCGGTTGCTGGCTCCGGGGAGTGCCGGCGCCACAGGGCTTTTGATTGAAGAAATCTGGTGGGCGATGACGGGCTCGAACCGCCGACATCTTCGGTGTAAACGAAGCGCTCTACCAACTGAGCTAATCGCCCGCTCCGGGCCGGACCTTTAAGCGGTCGAGGTCGGCTTCGCAAGGCCAAATGAGCCGGGGATGCCCTGGTTGGAGGCTGGTTTTGCCAACAAAACGTCGGCTGTCAAAAAACCTTCTCCTGTTTGCTGTTATGCTGTCTTGCTACGCTTGACACCCGGTGGCGAACCCCTTATCCAGCGCCCCAACGACGAACACGGCTGACACGTGCTCGTCAATGCGCGGGTGTAGCTCAGTTGGTTAGAGTGCCGGCCTGTCACGCCGGAGGTCGCGGGTTCGAGCCCCGTCACTCGCGCCATTTCTCCTAAGGGTATCAAGCCCTTGGCTTTGGAGAAATGTTGACGTTGATTGTCGAAATGCTTTCTCGAAAGAGCAGATTGGATCCTTTTCCGGTCTGAGTTTTGAAGGTGGCGCCTCGGCTTGCAGGCTGCCTCCGCACGGATGTTGAATACCTTCACGGGCGGCATCCCCTGTTTCTTGCAACCCGTCCCAACGGCACTGGCTTGGCCGGATATTCGAAATACCGGCGCAGACGACACCCGATCCAGATTCCGATCAACTGACACGCTTGCAACGGCAAGTCTGGCCGCTCCACGCGCTCAGAACTTTGCACAGCRCCAAAAAAAAGTCGTCGTCGCGATGCGAAGCTAGTGGCCCGGTCAGGACATCCCGCGAAAATTGTGGGAGTTAGTCCGATCCGACGACTCGATCAAAATAACGGGGGCTTTGTTCATGAGCGATCATTCCGGGATCCGCCCAAATATTCTCGAATCCACACTTGCCGCAGCTCAGCGGGATCAACGGACTCTTGACGAGCAGCGGCTCAGCATTGCGCCCCTGGTAGACGGCATGACGTTTTTCGACAGCATCCGGCACAATGATGACCGTGGTAGCGTCACGGAGGTCTACGACCCGCGCTGGGGCTGGCACGCCGACCCGCTGGTCTTCTCCTACATCTTCACAATTCGCCCCGGACTGGTGAAGGGCTGGGGCCTGCACAAGCTGCATGAGGATCGCTACTTTGTGGTCAGCGGCGAGCTGGAACTGGTTCTTTATGACCCTCGCCCCGAATCCAGCACATATGGCAAGATTTCGAAGGTTTACCTCTCCGGCAATCGTCCACGCCTGGTCAATATTCCAAAATTTGTCTGGCATGCCGACCGAAACATCGGAACGTCCGAAGTGGTGGTCATCAATTTTCCAACGATACAGTACGATCACTCAAATCCCGACAAGTACCGGCTGCCCATCGACACCGATCTCATCCCCTATGATTTCGGCAGCGCGAAGGGATGGTGAGCAAGCCTCGCTTTTCCATCCTGATGCCGACGCATTCGCGCGTCGACGTCATCGGTCTGGCCATCCAATCGGTGCTGGATCAGACCGTCGAGGACTTTGAGCTCCTGGTCGTCGGCGACGGCTGCTCGCCCGGCACGGCCGAGGTGGTCGACGCCTTTCAGGACGCCCGCATCCGCTTCTTCGATTTGCCCAAGGCGCCGAGCTATGGCTACGCCAACCGCAATATCGCGCTGCGCGAGGCCCGCGGCGACCTGATCGGCTTTGCGGCCGACGACGACCTGCTGTTTCCGGATCATCTTGAAATCCTAGCGGATGGCCTCAAGGGTGGGGCTGCCATCGCCTACAGCCAGGCGCTGTGGGTTTCCACCGATGGCATCGCAGCACCCTTCCTGACCAATCTGGAGCTGGCCGACGAGTTCAGGGTGTTCACCGAGGTCGGCAACACGATACCCGCCAGTTGCTTCCTGTATCGTGCTGATTGCCTGCCGTCGCGCGATGTCTGGCCGGAAGACGTCGCATCGGGCGGGGATTGGCAATTGTGGCGGCGAATCATGCGCGAGAACCCGCGCAATCCCCTCACCTATTGCCGCGTCCCAACCGTCCTGCATTTCAGCGCCAAATGGAAAAATTCGCGTCACTCACAGGCGGGGCAACTGGCCATTTTTCTTGATATCGCGGACGGAGCAGGCTGGTGGCCTTCAGCCTTGCGCGTCTGGATACCGAACGGCAGCAACGAACAATGTGAGTACTCGCGCCTGATGCGCGTTGACCCCGCGGCCTGGAGCGCGCAGATGCGCCGCGTGGTCGGTGATCTGGTGGCACGGCTTGCCTGGGAGGACGTCCAAACGACCCGCCCGATGCTGGCAAGCGCCGAGGCCGAGAAGGCGAGGCTGCAGTCTGAAATCTCGCGGCTGCACAATGAGCTGCAGTTGGCTCAGCAAGGCAATGCCGAGCTACGGAGGGCCGCTTCGGACGCGTTCGACAAGGAAGCTGCGTTGCAGCCGGAAATCGCGAGGCTGCGCACCGAGCTCGATCTGGCTCACCAAGGCAACGCCGAGCTACGGAGCGCCGCTTCGGATACAAGAAACGAGAAGGACGAGATCGAACAGGCGCTGCAAGCATGCCGAATGCAAATCGCGGCTTTGTATCAGTCCACAAGCTGGCGCATCACCAGCCCCTTGCGCAGGATCTCCACAAGCTTGCGTTCGAAAAAATCATAGGGCTCAAAGTCTTGAACTCAGCTTGGTTGGCGGCATCGGCGATCCGGCCGCCAAGGTGATCATTACCCCTTGGCCAGCAGAGCACCGATGAAGGCGGCGCCCGAGGCAGCGGCGGGCGCGTTATCGCCAACCGTCATGCGATGTTCAATGGGACGGCACCCGGACTGAGCGGCACACCAATATCGGAGACAAGCTTGACGAGGTCCGCTTGCCGCGTCGTGTTGGTCTTGGCATAGATGCGGCCAAGGTGGGTCTTGATCGTGTTCTCACCGACCCCGAGCGACAGGGCACTCTTCTGCGTGGTCAGTCCGCCACCCACGGCGAGCAAAACCCGCACTTCCGCCGGTGTGAGATCGAACAGTGTCGTCAGCACCGCCTCTGAGGGCGGCGCGGCCGAGGTTGTCGTCGAGATGAAGACGGCGGCGCATGCGGGACGGAAAGCCGCGCGCGCGGTCCCCTCGGTTAAAGGCAGCACATAGGCAACGGCTGGGGGCTGGCCGGCCGCGGACAAGGGCAAGCCGATGCCGCGCGCGCCAAGCGAGGCATCGGCATCAGCGGCTCCCGATATCGCTTCCAGCAGGGCGCGGCCCGTTATCGGATTTTGTGCCTGGAGGATGCCGCTTCTGGAAAAGATGGGGTGCTGTGTCGAGAGCATCGCCTCGGCACGGCCGTTCGCATAAAGGATCGCGCCATCCGCGCTGGTAAGAACGACGGCGGTCGCAAGATTGTCGAGCGTCGCGCGATAGAGACTGGCGGTCACGCGCGCCTGATCGAGCAGGTCGCCGATCAGCGAAGCGCGGCGCAAATGAGGAGAAAGCAGCGCCATAAAGCGCTGCTCCTCCGCAGTGACGGCACCCCTGCTCGCGCGTGTCGTGAAGCTCACGAGGCCGATCCGATCCGAGGTGTGCACGAATTTGGTGATGCAGCCCTCGCGCAATCCCTGTGGGCCAGCCCAGTTCCGGTAGAAAGGTGACTGCTGAAGTTCGGCTTCAGTCATGCTCGACAATGTCGATAACGGTGTGTCGATGTCGCCGACGACCACGGCCTTCAGACCTGGGATGTCCTCGAAGCCGTAGTCCTGCTGCAGAACCCGCATTTGCTCCGAATCCCAGGGCGATTGGGCCGCGAAACGGCCATACTGATCGCCGGGATCTGCCAGCGCGATGGTTGAATAGGCGGCGTCGACGGCCTCCGTGAGCCGGACCATGACGACGGTCCAGAACTCCGAATTGAGTGCGCTATCGTAGATGTCGCCGATGATCGATGAAAGCAACGCGTTGCTCAGCCTGTACATTTGCCCCTGCCCAACAGAGCCTTCCCTTTTTGTCAGTCAGGGATACCGCACGCCCTGCCTATACCAGCATGGCCCTGAAAAGCTCAACGCAAGCCGAAGGATTTCAGAGACCTCATTCTTTCGGGTGACGACATTGCAACACGCCAGGCCTAGTGGGCGGCACAAGGCAGGTTCCAGAGCGCGTCAATTTAAGGCGCCCTGGCCCTGAGTAGCGTCGGATTCCAAGACTGCGTCCAGGCGCGAGGACTCAGGAAACGTCTGCTTCAATTGAGAATCAGTTTTGACGGGGGTCAGCATGTCGGTTTGGAATGGTCTTGCGGGTGGCGCGTGGTCCAACGCTGCATTTTGGACTGGCGGCGTGCCTGACGCAATCGGTGCTACGGCGGATTTCAACAATCTAGGCGTCAGCGTCACGCATCACATCGACCTGGCGGTTCAAGGTCCGTTCACTGTCGGCACCTTGAACCTGGCGAGTTCCGCCATCGAGAATTACAGTCTCGAACACGGCTCGCTCATCATGAACAAGGCGGGCGGTGCGATCATCAGCGTAACGTCGACCTCCAATCTACAGGCAAGCGTGCTGGCGTCGTCGCTGACGCTGCAGCTCAATGCGGCAACCTTGATCGCGACGACCGGAGGCAACACGACCCTCGACGTTCAGGGGCAGATTACTGGGACGGGACTCCTAACCAAATCCGGCCTCGGCACCCTGAAGCTGTCTGATGCGACCAACAACTGGTCGGGCGGAACGCAGATCAATCAAGGCACAGTTTCGTTTGGCGCCGCTGCGTTTGGAACGGGAGACATCACGTTCGCCGGCGATAGCGTGTTCCGGTCTACAGGCGGCGCGACACTTGCCAACGATCTGATCGAACTCGCCGGCGTTTCAACATTTATCAGGGCACAGACGGGCACGTCACTTTCGTTGACCGGTACCTTCGCGGCGCTCGGCGGCGCCGGGACCGCCGTGCATTTTGGCAGCGCGACGGATAAGGGAACGATTTACTTTGGCTCAAGCAGCATCACCGCCAATGATGCGGGCTCGCTTGCCATTGACGGCGGCACGCTGAGAGTGGACAAGGCGTTCGCGTCCTTCACCAACGGGCTGGCCAACACCAATATTGCGGCCGGAGCGGTTCTCGACGCCAATGGCTACTATCTGGAACTGAACCATCTGACCGGGGCGGGCTTGATCACCAACAACGGCCTTTCCGATGTTGTCACTAACGTCTATGAGGCCGGCAGCTCCATCTTCTCGGGCGTTTTCGCGAATAGCGTGAGCCATACAGGGTTAAACAAGATCGGCACCGGCACCCTGACATTGTCAGGCGCCAATACTTACTCCGGCACGACCACTGTCGCGATCGGAACATTGCGGGCGGGAGCCGACCACGCCTTCAGCGCCACCAGTGTCGTCGACGTAAAAGCTGGCGCGACGCTCAATATCAGCACTTTCGACCAAACCATCGCCGGACTGACCGGCAGCGGCGAAGTCCGGGCCGATACTGTTACCACGGCCACCTTGACGACGAGTGTAACCCTTGACGACGTGAGGGAGTTTGCAGGCGTGATCTCGAACGGCTCGGCGGTATTTGGCGAGCTCAACCTGATAAAAAGCGGCGCGGGAACGCAGGTTCTGTCAGGCCTGAACACCTACACGGGCCAGACTACAATAGCGGCGGGAACATTGGTGCTGTCCGGGTCGGGTTCGATTGCCGATTCATCCGGACTGGCGATTTCCGCAGGGGCCACTTTCGTTCTCGGCGGGCTGTCGGGAAACAGCGCGTCGGTACGGGCATTGGCGAATGCCGGCACCGTCAGCTTCGGCGGAACGACGTTGCATCTCCTCGATCAGTCAGCCGCCCTGGGAGGCACATATATAGGGTCGGGCTTCACCGATGGTCTTCACATAGACCTCGATGCGACAGCGTCGAATTTCAGCCTCTCGACCGCAACTTTCACCAACTGGGCAGATTTTACTGACCAAATCGCCATCGTTGGCAATGGCCTTGCCAATACGATTACCGGGTCGTCCCATGCCGATACCATTGGTGGCGGCCTCGGCAACGACGTGCTGATCGGCGGAGGCGGCGAGGACAATCTGAACGGTGGCGACGGTTCCGATACGGCCTCTTATGCAAGCGCTGCCGCAGGCGTCATTGCGAACCTCTCAAATCACAAGGTCAATACCGGCGACGCCAACGGCGACAGCTATACCCTCATCGAAAACCTGACCGGATCGAGCCATGCGGACCAGCTTTACGGCGACGATGTTGCCAACATTCTGGACGGCGGCATCGGTACCGATACCATGACCGGCGCACAGGGCAGCGACTCATACTACGTCGACAATGCGGGCGATATCGTCAGTGAGAGCACTGTCGGCGCCAACGGCACCGACACCGTCAATGGCTATATCTCGATCAACCTAGGCGATGGCAATCACTTCACGGGCAATATCGAGAACGTCGCACTGCGCAGCGCGGCCTCCATCGACGCCACCGGCAACAGCCTGGCCAACACGCTGACCGGAAATTCCGGCAACAACGTACTGGACGGCAAAGGCGGCGCCGACACGATGAGCGGAGCGCAGGGCGACGACACCTACTTCGTCGACAATGCCGGCGATATCGTCAGTGAAAGCACCGCCGGCGCCAACGGCACCGATACCGTCAACGGCCACATCTCGATCAACCTTAGCGATGGCAACCACTTCACGGGCAATATAGAGAACGTGACGCTGCTCGGTGCCGCCTCGATCAACGCCACCGGCAACAGCCTGGCCAACGCGA
>NZ_JBFUDZ010000092.1:0-11391 GCF_056404455.1 Mesorhizobium sp. P2_D1 | reverse complement strand
AAATTATAGATTTTCGAGTTTTGCGCACGATTTAAGAAAGATCTGAGCTTTTCTCATTCTCCTAGCCGGGGTTTTTTCCAATCAACCGGAGCGGGCAGATCCATACAGCTCAACGACAGGGTTGAAATGCTGGGGAAAATCGCCAAAAAAGGGTGAAATCCGGGCGGCTTTGTCAACCTTTATCGCTTGCTCACACAAGTATTTCGGCTTGGTAGATTTTTTGTGTTGCGCTGCACAATGCGGTAGCCGAACCATCCCTTGGGGGACTCGTTTAACGACTGGACATAGGCCGTGAAGGATTCCCTGGCTTGACCGAATTGAGCTACCTGTCTGTCGATTTCGAGCCCGGCCTGAGCGGACTTGCAAAGCGCGGGTTTGATGGCGCCGGCCCCGTGGCGGGTCTCGTCCGCCTTGGCCTGCCGTTCGAAATAGCCGCGGTGCGGCTTCATCGCGGACATCACGTCGGCGGCAGCCGCTGATGGGAAACACCCGCGACATCCAACTGGATGCATTGAGGGCCATCGCCGTGACGATGGTTCTGTACTCCCATTTCTTCGCGGCCGGAGGATCATCCTTCTGGGGCCATATCGGCGTGCGGCTGTTCTTCGTGCTGAGCGGCTTCCTGATCACGCGCGTGCTGCTGGAAGCGCGTTCGGCCGCGGAATTTGAAACCGGCGCCGCGTTGCGAGCCTTCTACATCAGGCGGGCGCTGCGGATATTTCCTCCCTATTTCGCCGTCCTGGGTTTCGTTTGGGTTTTCGACCTGGAACAGGCCAGGCCATCGCTGCTCTGGCATGCGCTCTATCTGTCGAATTTCTGGTATGCGCTGCGCAATGACTGGACGCCCTGGGTGCTGTGCCATTTCTGGAGCCTGAGCATCGAGGAGCAGTTCTATGTCGCCTGGCCACTGATCGTCCTGCTGGTCCCACGCCGGCGCTTCGAGCCGATCTGCATGGGCATCATCCTGCTGTCGCTGGCCTATCGCTTCTACTGGCCGGTCACCGCCACCCCGGCGCTGGCACGCGACCTGCTGCCGCCGGCATCCATGGATGCGCTGGCGTCAGGTGCGCTGCTTGCCTGCTGGCGATCCAGAGGTGCTGCCCTGCCGCAATGGATGCGGCTGGGCTGGCCTGCCTTCGCGGCCGCATTCCTGATGATCGAGTGGTTTGTCCCGGCGCCTCCCGGTCCGACACTGGAATGGGCCCGCTGGCTGCTCCTGCAAGTCCTGCCGCTGGTGCCGCTGATGGCCATCGTCGCCGCCTGTTCGAGCGGCCTTGGCGGCACCCTCGGCAAGCTTGCCGAGCTGCCGCAGTTGCTTGCTGTCGGCCGCATCAGCTACGGCGTTTATCTCTATCATCCGATATTGTTGTCGCTCGCCGTGAAGTCACAGCCCTGGATTCCGGTCAATGTCTCGGAGCAAGGGCCAGGGCGGCTGCTGGTAGCAAGCGCCGCCACGATCGTCGTGGCCTCGATTTCCTGGGTGGTTTTCGAAAGGCCGCTCAACCGCCTGAAGCGCCACTTCCCCTATGTGGCGCGCACCCATGCCGCGCCGGCACGCGCCGACCGCGCCGGCTGGGCCACGAGGGCGCCCGGCCGATCGCCCGATGGCGCGGCGCCATCGCTCGACCTCCAGCAAACGGATGCGAGACCATGACCGCCGCGCCGCTCGTCTCCGTCCTGCTGCCGGTCTACAACGCCGGGCCCTATCTCGCCGCCGCGCTGGGAAGCATCCTGCGGCAGGACTACTGCCGCGTGGAGGTCATCGCCATCGATGACGGGTCGACCGACAATTCGCTCGAAATCCTCGAGCGATACCGGCAAGCCGACAGCCGCATCTCGATCATCTCGCGCGAAAACCGCGGCCTCGTCGCGACGCTCAACGAAGGGCTGCAGAAAGCCCAGGGCGAGTTGGTCGCGCGGATGGACGCGGACGACGTCGCTTACCCCTGGCGCCTGTCGCGCCAGGTGGCGCTGTTCGAGCGGCGGCCCGAACTCGGCTTCTGCGGCGCCGGCGTCGACATGTTGATCCGCGGCCGCATCGCCAGGGGCAAGCCCGATCCGGTATTCCAATTCGGCCGCATTCCCATATTGGCGATGTTCTTCACCATCTTCATGCACCCGACGGTCGTCTACAACAGGAAGGTCATCGAAGACGGCGATCTCCACTACGACAAGACCTACAGGCACGCCGAGGATTTCGATCTTTTCAGGCGACTGGCCGGCCGCTACCCGGCAGCCATGATGCCCGAAAACCTGGTCGTCTACCGTGTCCATGCGGGAAGCGTGACCAGCCGGCACAGCAAAGAGATGCGCAGGACGCATTTGCGGATCGTGGCGGAGAATCTCGAGCGCGAGGGCCTCGCGGAAACCACGCGAAACCTGCGCGATATCGGCGATGCGGTCAGCCTCGACACCGTTGCCCGTGCGGCCAACTTCATCGTCGCGCTGGAGGAGGAGATTAGCTCGCTGCCGGCCGAGACGCGACGGAGCTTCGAGGCCGGCGCACTGAACCTGTTCTATTTCCTTTACCAGCTCGTCGCCAACGAAAAGCAGCCCTCGCTGACGCATGAATTGCTGACGCGGACCGCGAAATGGAACTTTATCCGGCGTCGCGAGAAATATGCGCTGCGGCCGGGCTCCTGGGCGCCCTGGCTCAGCCTTGCCTCGCTGTCGGCCGGCAGGCAGGCGGACGCCCTGGCATACTTCTTTAAATCCGCGCCCGCCGAGACGGTCCTGGCGCCTTATCAGTTGAGTTAGAGGGATGACCGTCAAAGCCCACCAACCCCTGCAGCGCGATCGTTCGACGGCGCTCGGCGCTGTCCCGGCCAATCCCCGCCCGGAACGGTCGGCGCCGGAAGTCAGCTTCATCATCTGTACGCGCAACCGCGTTGCCGTGCTCGAGGCTTGCATCAAGTCGGTGCAGGCCGCGTGCCGCGCCCACGCCGGCTTCGCCGCCGAGCTGGTGGTCGTCGACAACGGCTCGAGCGACCGCACGGCGGAACGCCTGGCCAGCATCGCCGCCATGTCGGACATTCCATTCACGCCGGTTCACGAGCCCCGCCCCGGATTGGCGACTGCCCGTAACGCCGGGTTGAAGCGCGCGCGGGGCCGTGTGCTGGTCTTTGTCGATGATGATTGCGCCGTCCATTGCGACTACCTGCGCGACCTGGAGCGACACTATGCGTCCGGGGAACAATGGCTCATCCGGGGCGGCCGTGTCGAACTTGGCGATCCCAGGGATTTGCCGTTCACGATCAAGCGCTCGCGGGTACGCGAGGGGCTGACGCCGGATGTCCACCCCGGCGGTTTCGTGCTGGGCTGCAACATGACGATGCACCGCGATGTCGCGGCTCGTATCGGCAATTTCGACGAACGCTTCGGCGCCGGCGGACCGTTGCGGTCGGCGGAGGATACCGATTACCTCGTGCGCGCGATGCTGCTCGGCATCGCTGTCGAGTATGTGCCGGACATGACGATCTTCCATCATCACGGCCGGCGGGATCGCAAATCCATCGAAAAGCTCCACCGCGACTACAGCCTGGGAAATGGCGGGCTCTGCCTGAAACATGTTCGCCATGCGCCCTGGCTGCTGCGTCATTTCTACTGGGCCGCTAGAGCCGCTTTCCGGGAATCGGCGGGCGGGCCTGCGTTCGATCGTGAACTCGACCTGTCGCATTGGCCGATCGTCGGCATGAATTTGCTCGGCGCCGCCAGATTCGCGGTTCTCCTGCTGGCGAGACGGGCGCAGGGTGCGCCGGTGCGACAAGATCAACAGGCAAATGCCGAAGCGAGTTGAACCGCCATAATGCCATTGCTACCGCCAAGCCTGCCGATGCTGTTCCGGACGTTCGGAAAGAAGCAACTGCGCCTGCTTCCGGCCGTGGTGGTCCTCGGCCTGGTCGGCGCCGTCCTCGAAGGGTTCGGCATCGGCCTGATCATCCCGTTGCTGGGCATTATCATGGGACACGGCGATGCTACCGGAATGGGCGGCTTTTCCGCCGTCCTCCAGCATGTCGGATCGGGCCTCAGCGAGCGCGACCGGCTTATGGTCATTTCGGTCGCCATCCTCGGCTCGATCGTCCTGAAGAACATTTTCGCCTTCGCCAACACGCTGCTGACGACCTTCATCTACGGCAAGGCTAGTCATTCGATCCGCAGCGCCTTGTCGGAGCGGCTGTTGCGGGTCGGCTACCCATTCTTCCTGCGGCAGAGTCCAGGACGGCTGCTCAACATCATCTCCAACGAATCCTGGCGGGCATCGGATGCGATCCAGATCATGCTTTCGGCCATCGTCAGCGCATCGGCCGCCATCATCCTGCTGGCTTTTCTGCTGCTGCTTTCGTGGCGCATGACGCTGTTGGTCACGCTGGGACTGGCCGTCGTCCAGATTGCGCACGCCATCCTCTCGGCCAATCTGAAGGGGCCCAGCCGCAGCGTCGCCTCGCGCAACAGTCACCTCGCATCGCAGATGCTCCATCTGGTGCATGCCGGACGCCTGATCCGCATCTTCGGACAGGAGAGCCGGGAGAAGGCGACATTCGATACGGCGTCCGATGCGGTCCGCCGCGCCTCCTTCGTCCTGCTTGTCCGCCAGGGAGCGTTGCCRCCGCTGACGGAGGTTCTGCATGCCGCGCTGTTTCTGGCGGTGGTGATCGGCGCCTGGTTGGCGCAGGTAAGTTTCCCGCTGATCATCGCGTTTGTCATCCTGCTCTACAGGCTGCAGCCGCATATGCGGGCCTTGCAAGGGTCGTGGAGCCAGTTGCAAGGCCTGAGCGGATCGCTCGAAGAGGTGACATGGATGCTGGATCCGTCCGGCAAGCCTCAACCGCCGCAAGGCGACGGCCCGTTCCACGGCCTGCGCCAGGGCATCAGGTTCGATGACGTAACGTTCACCTATTCCGGCACGGACCGGCGTGAGGTGGTGCTGCATTCGGCGACTTTTGATATCCGCGGTGGCCGCTCGACGGCACTGATCGGCCGCTCGGGCGCCGGCAAGACAACGATCGTCAACCTTCTGTGCCGCTTCGTGGAACCGGACACCGGCAGGATTCTCGTCGATGGATCACCGCTCGACGGGATCGACGCCAGCCAGTGGCGCCAGCACATCGCACTGGCCAGCCAGGAGCTGGAGCTGGTCGATGGCACCATTTTTGAGAACATCACCTACGGGCAGGACGCGGCTACGACCGACGAAGCGGAGCGTGCCGCGAGACTGGCCGAGGCGCATGAATTCATCGAACGGCTTCCGCTCGGTTACGACACGCTCGTCGGCTACAGGGGTATCAACCTCTCGGCGGGACAGCGGCAGCGGATCGCACTGGCCAGGGCCCTGGTGCGCGATCCCGACCTCCTGATCCTGGACGAGGCCACCAACGCCGTCGATGGGCTGTCGGAGGCAGYCATCGTCGAGACGCTGAAGTCGAGAGCCGGCCGCCGCACGACCATCGTCATCAGCCACCATCACAGCACCATCTCGTTCTGCGACGACGTGGTGATCCTGAGCGGCGGCCGGGTGAAGAAGCAGGCGCCTTTCGGCGCCCTGGCATCGCTCACCATGGACGAGCTTTACCAGCACGAGCCGCCCGCCGCCCCAGGCGGGGCGGGAGCGAAGCGACGACGCGGCGAGCCTGCAAAATAGAGCTACGGCGTCGCGCGGAGGTTCCTGCGGGCGCGCCGCCTGCCCGTTGCACGTGCTTTCTCCGCCACCACCCCGGTGATCTCGACCACGGTGCTCTCACGCGGTCTGCCGCTGGTGGCCTTGTGGAGCCGCTCGTAGGGCAGCAATTCCTTGATCCTGGCATTGAGCGACACGATTTCGTCCCTGAGGTCCTCGCATTCCTGCCTCTGGACATCGAGCTGTATCTGTTCCGACGCCTGTTGCAGCACAAGCTGTGAAAAATTGGCGTTCACTTTCGAAAGGCTCGCCTTGTCGCTTTCGTTCTCTTCGATGAGCGCGGACAATTTTTCGTCGGCGATTTTCTTTTCGGCCAGCGTGTCGTTCAATTCAGTCTTGAGCCTGGCGATCTCGCCGGTGGCATCGCTGTTCTCGTTCGAGGCCCACTCCAGCCGCGATTGCAGGTCCTCGATCTCGGAACGCAACCCGCGCATTTGCGTCTGGCTGCGCGCCAGTTCGGCTTCCCGGTCGCCTTCCACCATGCTGGCCGCTTCGCTCATTCCCGAAAGCTTCGCCTGTGCGGCCTCGAGCGACTTCTGGAGCCGCACCTCCTCTTTCTCGCTCTTGGCGAGCGCGGCGAGCAGTTCCGCAAACCGCGCTGCTTCGCTGGCATGGATCGCCGAGAGCTCGTCGAGCCGGTGGCGCGCCTGGGATTCCCGCTTCAGAGCCTTGTCGAGCTCCATCGACAGGCTGACATGCTTTTCGCGCAGMATCTTGCTCTCGCGCAAGCGCCTGTTGGCCTCGACCGTCCTGGCGGTCAGCCGCTTGGCGATGTCGCCGAAGTCCGCGTCGCGCTTTGCGCTCGCATTGGCTGCCTCCGCGAGTTCCAGCCTTGTCGCGGCAAGCGTCGCGCGGAGCGCGTCCCTGTCCTGGACCAGGCTTGTCTCGCGCTGCTGAAGCACTTCGCAGGTGCTTTCACGCTCGCGCAGCTTTCGCCCCGCATCGTGCAGCTTTTCCGACAGCGTTCTTTGTTCGGCGAGGAGGCCGGCATTGGCCAGCTCCAGCTCGTTGGCGCGAAGAATGTCGCCATGGAGGATGTTGAGGTATTCGCGCGTCAGGTGATGTGAGGTCGCGATCTCCGACAGCTTGCCGGTGATCTCCTCCATATAGTCCCTGGCGTCATGGAACAGCCCTTCGAAGGCGCTCAACGCAGCCAGTCGGGTCTGGGCGTGGGACGTCAGCCGCGGCCCGGTTTCGGAACTGTCCGTGTTGCCCGCACCGTCTGCGTTCTCCGCGCCATCCGTGCTCGCCGAATTGGCCTCGGGTGGCGGGTCGGCAGGTGCCGCCGTCGAATCCGGGACCTCGTCGCTCTTTGGCGGCGCCTCGTCCTCGGCGTTGAGACTAGCGTCCAGCGCATCCGCCAGATCGATCTGCAGTTCCTGTAGTGCGGTATCTACGTCTTCAGCGCGCTTGATCAAGCCCTTGAAGTTCATGYCCGAACTCCCCTACCCATACCCAACCCAGTACTTAACAAAATGCTAATGTATCATTACATCCGCGGCTTCCGTATGGGAAGCCCCGCCTGTAGAATGCTGAAACTAGGGGATTTCTCGCTTGCGTCCAGTGGCCTGAAGTCGCCGCCGCGCACCATTTTTCGTGGCAAAGCCCGCGCCGCCGCGCGTGAGCTCCAGAGGTGCCTCGGAGAAAACTTGTCTCATTCCGGCTTACCATACGGCAAGATGATTGCCGCAGGCGAGACTGACCACGCTACCCCAAAAGTGGAGGTACCAAACGTAGGTGGGTTGGCGCCGACCTTGGCGCCCTAGTGACACGGTATGATGAACAGGGCGATCAGCGCCCTCTTTTGCGTTCGAAATTGGCGAGAGCCGAGGTGAAAGCGCAATCTCCCCACTTGCGGGGGAGATGTCCGGCAGGACAGAGGGGGGTGCTGTCCCTCCAGCCTGTCAACCAATCATAGCGATAACATCCTTGGTCGGTTGCTTGTCGAGACTGGCGTAATGTTGAAGGTTGGTGATCCTTCCCACCCCCCTCTGCCCTGCCGGGCATCTCCCCCGCAAGGGGGGAGATCGGACGTCACGCCGGCTTTCGCCAATAGCCAACGTCAAAGGGGGAGAGGAAAGACCTGTCAGCCCGCCATTGCCAGCGGCACGGCGCTCTTGTTGGGGATCTGGATATCGATTTCCAGCGTCGACATGGTCTCGCCGCGGTCCATCGAGACCTGCAGATAGTCCTGGTCGATCTGCACATGCTTGGCGATGACGGCCATGATCTCCTCGCGCAGGATGGAGACGAGGTCGGGCTGGCTGCGGTTGCGGCGCTCATAGGCGAGCAGCACCTGCAGCCGCTCGCGCGCCACCGGCGCACTGGAGCGCCGCTTGAAGATGTCGAGCAGGTTCATGCCGCCCTCCTTCCCAAAAGACGATCGAGGAAACCCTTGCGTTCGAACGGCACGACGACCGGCAAATCCTCGCCCTCGAGCCGCCTGGCGGCGTCGATATAGGCCTTGGCAGCGGCGTTGAGTGGTTCCGACAGCGTCACCGGCGAACCGAGGTTGGAGGCCCTCAGCACATCCTGGCTCTCGGGAATGATGCCGAGCAGCGGCGTCGACAGGATTTCCAGCACGTCGTCGATGGACAGCATTTCGCCACGCGCGGCGCGCGCCGCGTCATAGCGCGTGACCAGCACATGCTTGGCGATCTGCTCGCCATGCTCGGCCCGCAGCGTGCGGGCATCGAGCAGGCCGATGATGCGATCGGAATCGCGCACCGAGCTCACTTCCGGATTGGTGACGATGACCGCCTCGTCGGCAAAGCGCATGGCGAGCTGCGCGCCGCGCTCGATGCCGGCCGGGCTGTCGCAGAACACATAGTCGAACACCGAGCGCAGCTTGTCGATGACTTCGCCGACGCCGTCCTCGGTCAGTGCATCCTTGTCGCGCGTCTGCGAGGCCGGCAGCAGGAACAGCGTCTCCACCCGCTTGTCGCGGATCAGCGCCTGCGAAAGCTTGGCCGAGCCCTGGATGACGTTGACGAGGTCGAACACCACGCGGCGCTCGGCGCCCATGATCAGGTCGAGGTTGCGCAGGCCGACGTCGAAATCGACAAGTGCCACCTTCTTGCCGGTCTTGGCGACCGCGGCGCCCAGGGCTGCCGTCGAGGTCGTCTTGCCGACGCCCCCCTTGCCCGAGGTGACCACCACTACCTTGCCCATAAAAATGCCTCCGTTGTTGTTATGTCGTTGGTCGAGCGGCCCTGTCGGCCGCAACAAATGTCAGCTCAGCGGCGCGACGCGCAGCCCGTCCCCGTCGAGAAATGCCTGGATCGGCTTGCCGCGCGAAACCCCTTCCATCTCCTCGGCGGTGACATACCAGCCGTCGACCGCCAGAAGCTCGGCCTCGTTGCGGCGGCAGAAGATGCGCGCGCCTTTGTTGCCGAGCGCACCCGCCGAAGCGCGCCCGCGTAGCGTGCCATAGACATGGATCGAGCCCGCCGCGATGATCTCCGAGCCGGACGCGACCGAGCCGAGCACGATGACATCGCCATGCGGATGCACGATCGCCTGGCCGGAGCGGATCGGCGACTTGATCATCAGCGTGCCCGAAGCCTCCTGCCCAACCTGCGGCTCGCTCTCGCCTGCTTTGCTTGCGCCAACCTTGTCAGCCTGCGCGCGCCCCACATCCGCGCGTCCGGCACCGGCGCGTTCCGCGTCCGCACGACCCTCTGGCGCCTTGCCCTCGGCTTTCTCGTCCGCCCTCGCCTTGCGGCCGGGCAGCAGGCCATCGGTCGTCGCCTCCTTGGCGCCGACCAGCACCGGCGGCAAATCGGCGCCGAGCGAGGCCCCTTCGAGCTCGATGGCATAGATGCGGATGCCGCGCGTGCCGAGTTCCGCCACCAGCGCCGCGATCTCGTCCGCCCCGGGCTTCAGCGTGTTCAGATCGAGCAGCACCGGCCGGCCACTGAAATAGCCGGGCGAGTTGCCGATCCAGTGGTCCAGCCCCTCCAGCCAGGCCGCCAAAGGCGCCTCCGGCGTCAGCGTGAAAGCGACGAAAGAACGGGCGCGAAAGCGAATGGATTTGGCCTCGAGGGGAGCGGCAAAAGTCACTGGCGGCGAATCCTTACTGATAGGTAAACGCTAGCGAGTGAATGGTTAACGAATGGTTAATGCGAGGGTGGGGGAACGTTCGGAAAGACGGCTCCTTACACACAGTCGACCAGGTCGAAAAACTGGCTTTATCCCAAAAGCGCAGATGCTTGCCCTTTTTGAAGGGCGAATTTAGTTGTCGAAAAACTCGCAGGCTCTCAACAATCGAATTCTTTCGTAGCGTCAGGTACATTAACAGTAATCGTGACGAGTAGGCCGGAGGTTTGGTACGGTCTGCCAAAGGGTCTTGAGCGGCAGGGGAAAGACGCTGGCAGATACGGCACCAAATGGCGACCGCCATCAAAACTGGCAAAGTCCAATTGGCTGAGAGCGTTGACGAAAGGGACGACCTGAAGAACCACCCTACCGCCAATGTTTTGTACCTTACCGGCAAGGTTGACGCTGTTCTCATCGATGATCGGTTCGTAAATCAGCACCCAAATCTCGATCATGATGGAAAGCGTGTTCCCATCGCGACCACGGTCGACCTGATCGATTTTCTCTTTGACAGCGGCGTGATCGCCAGCGATGAGCGAACAGAGCTCCGTACCCGTCTTCTTGACGCCTGCGTGTGTTTGATACCCATCGCCAGCGATGAAATCCTCGATGCTTTGGAGGCATCAGAAATTCGCGCGGGTCGAGTCATCGAGAATGCCGAACTTCGCGCCATATCAGAAAGCATTCGACGGTTGCAGATGAGCGACGTCTTGCAGATACCCAAAGAGCAGCAGTGGCTAAGCGGCACACTCGAAGCGATCGCCGAATGCATGAGAAGTATCTGGTCCGGGGACGCAGCAGAAGAGACCACCATTGCCAGAGGCAATTGGCTCGTAGAACTCTACGACATACGCCCGTGGATGCACCGGCTTCAGGATCCGCAAAATGCAGAGCTGAACAGAGAACGATACCGACAGCAATTGTTGGTATTGGTCGCGGTCATTGCAAATCGACTTCCAAATGATCGTCGCAGGCGCTATCTCGCATGGTTAGATAATCACATCCTCGCCGACGTGCAATCAAAGGATCAGCCAACGTTTCAATGGCTTGTGACCCACGTGAAGAGTGTTGTTGATGACCTTGTCAGCAAATTAGCGACGGCGGAGGGTGACGCACATGAAACCTAACGTCGACATGCAAACATCTATCATCCTGGAGGTGTATAAGGCATTCCCGTCATCAATCGCAGATGCCGTGTTCGATGCACAGGAATTCAGAGAAGCTCTATCTCGCGTCAAGAGTACGACCGTCTCACTTGGCAAACCAAGCGTGACGTTCGAACTAAAGAATCTATACGATACCATCTCTGCGGCCTTAGGTTCTCTTAAAGTGCAGACAATAAGATCAGAAGACGATCTGCAGTGGAAAATCAGAGTAAAAATCACCGACGACCAAAAACAAATTCTCCTGTATCAGCAACAGGGTATAGAAATTCTTCTTCCGGATTATTGGTACCTTTCTCCATTGGGTTCAGATCGACTATCCGGTCTAGAGAGAACATTTGTGCATATAAACGGGGACGAGCATATTTGTATCTGGCGTTCTAAGATTTTGGCATCTCATTTGAGTGACGAGGACGTACCGTCGTTCGAACAGGAATTGATGCTCCTTCCAGAAGT
>NZ_JBFUDZ010000091.1:0-11665 GCF_056404455.1 Mesorhizobium sp. P2_D1 | reverse complement strand
CAGCATCTTCCTGTTCAAGGAAGGCGGTCTGGTGGTCGGCCGCATCGGCGGCGCCGGTGGGGCGGCGGCGTTCGCTGTCGCGATCAACAGCACGACCGGCGTCGTCAGCGTGGCGCAGTATGCCTCGATCCTTCATCCGACCCCGGGCGCCAGCCACGACGAAACGGTGAACATCACCGACAGCGCCTTGCTGGCGGTGGTGACGGTCACCGACGGTGACGGCGACACAGCGACCAGTTCGACCGGTATYGGCGATGCCGTGCAGTTCCAGGACGACGGCCCGACGATCACGGTGCCGTTCGACGGTGACCCCAGTACCCCAGCCGTCGAGGATGAGACCCTGCACAACGTGCTGAACGCAACGGCTACCGGAGCCTTCGGGTACGACATCGGCAAAGACAGTCACAACGCTGCATTCTACACGGGCGGTGGTTCCGACTTTGTCGACACCAACACAGGCCTCGCCGGTGTCCAGATCAGCTTGACCGGCACGGTCGATAACCCCGGCACCCCCGGCATTACCCAAGCGGTGGCGACACTGACGTCGGAGGACACCGCCAGTGCAACGTTCACCTTCTCGTTCCACTATGACAAGGACCCGATCACGGCTGGCGTGCAGGATGCCACGGCGGGCGGCACCCTGACCTTCGACAAGGCCGCCGATACCTACAGCATCACACTGACGGACCTGATCGACGGGTTCAGCTTCAACGTGCTGCACACCTCCGAACTGTTGCGGAAGGCACCTCCCGGTAACACCGGACACCCGGAACTCGTGGTGACGGAACTTGACCTCAACAACGGCACCACCGACACCAACGGATTCTATGTGCAGTTCACGGCGAACACGAACCCTGCCGGCTCTCCTTTCGGCTTCAACGGCTCGGGTGACGGCGCACCGGACGGACCGCCTCTCGACACTGCCTATAACAACGGCCAGTTCGTCACCAGCAGCTTCGAGGACTGGGTGTCGGCAACCCAATCCACGAACGGTGTCGCGGGTGACACGATCCAGAAGAACGAACTGCTGACGCTTCGGTTCTTCAACGAGAACATTCTCGGGGACGTGAACCCCGGTGCCCCCGGTGGTGGTACAGAGAAAACCACCCCGACAGACTCTGTGTCCGGCGTCGCCATCAAGTTCGACGGTATCGGGAACTCCGAGGATCTTATCGTGGTCCTCGACCTGATCGATGACAAAGGCACAGCATCCACCGCCGACGACGTCAAAACCACGAGGTCGATCTTCGTCGAGAACCAAGACTTCTTCAAGCTTTCGACCGGTGGCGTGCCGTCCCCGTACAACAGCGAGTTCACGCTCGACAACAACGACGCCCTCCTCATTATCGAGAGCAACGACTACAACCTCGCCGCCGGCGAGAACTTCAAGATTCAGGGGATGCAGATCATGCAATCCGGCAACGGGCTGGCAGGATCTGCGATTAGCCTGAACGGGATCACCGACAACCCCAACACCATCCCGGTCGAAGGCGCAAGCAGTGGTACGCAAGCTTGGGAGGCGCAGGACAACGATGTCCTCAAGATCGTGGACATCGGCTTCGTGCAGACGACCTCCGGGACCTTGAATGCCAACCTCGACTTCGCGTTCCAGGTCGCGGACGCGGACGCCGACACGACGGGGACGCAACACATACCCGTTGACGTCGTCGCCTGATCACCGAGCGACGGGAGGCAGCTAAAGTTGCCTCCCGCCATCTGCGCACGAAGCAACACCCCGCAGAGATATGAATAATGAAAGCCAACCAACAGCCCCCTGCCCTGCAAGTGGTGATGAAAGAGGCCAGACGCGCCATCCGGCCGCTTATCTGGTTCAGCGCCGGCATCAACGTGCTGATGCTGACCGGGGCGCTTTACATGCTCCAGGTCTACCACCGGGTGTTGTCCAGCCACAGCCTGGAGACGCTGGTGATGCTGTCGCTGATGGCGGCAGGGGCACTCGTCGCAATGGCGGGGCTGGAAGTGGTGCGCGGGCGCCTTCTGGCTAAAGTCGGATCGTGGATGAACGCGCGGTTGGGACCAGTTCTGCTAACCGCATCGGTGGAATATGCCGCCTCGGCGCCCGGGCATGCCAATGCCCGACCGCTGCGCGACCTCGATCAAGTGCGGAATTTCTTCACGAGCCCGAGCATCTTCCCTATCCTTGACGCGCCTTGGGCACCTCTGTTTTTCGCCGCCATATTCCTCATGCACCCTTGGCTGGGTTGGTTGGCGCTGGTCGGCGGGGTCGTACTCTTCGCCTTGGCGGTGCTCAACGAATATCTCACGCGCAAGCCTTTGACCGAGGCCGCAAGCGCACAGTCGCGGGCATACACGCAGGCTGAAGCTGCGATCCGAAACGCCGAGGTCGTCCAGGCGATGGGCATGCTAAAGCCACTGCTGGAGGGCTGGAAGGCGCAGCAGGACGAGGCGAACAAAGGACAAGTCCTTGCCGCCAACCGTGGCGGCGTCATCGCGGCCATGGCGCGTTGTCACCGGCTAGCCCTGCAAATGGCCATACTAGGCCTTGGTGCCTATCTGGTGGTTCGCAACGAAGCCTCGGCCGGCATCATGATCTCCGCCTCGATCCTCATGGGTCGCGCCTTGTCCCCAGTCGAACAAGCGATCGCCACATGGAAGGCCACGGTCGGAGCGCGTGCCGCTTACCGCCGTCTCACCGCGGTCGCCGGACAGCACCCGGAGGCCACAGCGGTTCTGCCATTACCACGACCGAAGGGGCGGTTTGAGGCCGACGACCTCGTGCTTGCCCGACAGGGTGGCGAGCCGATTCTGAAAGGGATCAACTTCCGGCTCAATCCGGGTGAAGCAATGGCGCTGATCGGCCCGAGCGCGGCCGGCAAGACGAGCCTGGCGCGAATACTGGCCGGTGCCTGGCGTCCATCCGGGGGGCGTGCGTTGCTGGACGGCATGGACGTTGCCCAATGGGCGGCGGAGGACCGTGGTCATCATGTCGGTTACCTGCCGCAGGACATCGAGCTCTTCGCCGGTACAGTTGCCGAAAACATCTGCCGCTTCGCGCAGCTCAACCCGCCGGTCTTCAACAACGTGGTCAAGGCCGCGCAGTTGGCGGGAGTTCACGAACTGATCAAGGGGCTGCCTAAGGGTTACGCCACCGAGATCGGCGAATCCGGCGCGGTGCTGTCAGGCGGGCAGCGCCAACGCATCGGCCTGGCGCGGGCACTCTACGGCGACCCGCCACTCCTTATACTGGACGAGCCCAATTCCAACCTCGACCGCGATGGCGAGGACGCATTGATCGCAGCCCTCAGCGCGGTCAAGGTGGCGGGCACGACCATCGTCCTGATCGCGCACCGACCGAATATCCTGGAGAAGGTCGACAAGGTGCTGGTCCTCAACCACGGCCAGCAAGACCTCTTCGGCCCGCGCGACTATGTCTTCAACGAACTCGCCAACCGCGCCCGCAAGGTGACCCAGATGCCAATGGGAGCCTCGCTACCAACCCTCGAAGTGGTCAAGGAAATCAAAGAAGCATGAGCCGTTCCCCAGAATTGAACGTCGTGCCGTTACCCGTCCCGCCGCCACCCTCCCTGCTGGAACCGGTACCCCTGCGTCTGACCGGCGTGACGTGCACCGGGTTCGCGATCATGTTCCTGTTCTTCGGCGTCGCCGGCGGTTGGGCGGCGCTGGCGCCTTTGGACAGCGCCGCTGTGGCACCGGGCGTTATCAAGGTCGCCGGCGACCGCAAGCTCATCCAGCACCTCGAGGGCGGCATCATCGCGGACCTGAACGCCGCCAACGGTGATATCGTCAAGGCGGGCAAGGTCCTTATCCGGCTCGACGACACACAGGCAAAGACGCAGCTTGACCTGATCCAGAACCGGATAGCAACGCGCGACGCGCTAGCCGCGCGTCTCAGGGCCGAGCGGGACGGCAAGCCGGAGATCGAGTTCGATCCGGCGTTGCTCGCAGACCCCGCTACCGCCGCAAGGGACGCGGTGGCCGCACAGCGTGACGTGTTCGCGGCGAAGCAGCACAACTTGAAGGACGAGCGGGAAATCCTCAGCCAGCGCCATAACCAGATACAGGAAGAGATAAATGGACTGAAGGAGCTCATCGTCACCGAGGACAAGCAGATCGAGGCGATCGGGGGTGAAAGCAAAGACCTCGAGGGGCTGCTCAAGAAGGGGCTGACCACGCGCGAGCGGAACCTGTTGCTCAAACGACAACAGCGGGAGATCGAGGGGGAGCGTGCGACCAACACCGCGGCAATCGCTCGTGCCAGAAGCGCCATAGCCGAGATCGACATGCAGATCTTGAACCTCGGCACAGTGCGGCTGAACGAGGCCGTCGAGGAGTTGAGCAAGGTCGAGGCGGAATTGTTTGACCTCAGGCAACAGGAGCGTTCCGCCAAGGACGTGCTGACCCGTACCAATGTCGTCGCACCGGTTGACGGCATTGTCATGGACCTGAAGGTCCACACGACGGGCGGTGTCGTGAAACCCGGCGAGACATTGATGACAGTCGTCCCGCTCGGACAACAACTCGTGGTCGAGGCTATGGTCAAACCTGAAGATGTCGAGACGATCGCCCCCGGACAGCCCGCGCGCGTCAGCTTCCCGGCCTTCGCCCGCTACAACCTGCCGCCGCTCGACGGCGTCGTGGAGATCGTGTCGGCTGACCGCATGGTGGAGGAGCGCAGCGGGGCACCGTATTTCGCCGCAACCGTGTTGATCGACAAGAGTGAACTCGCCAAGCTGGAGGGCCGCAAGCTGCTGCCCGGCATGTCGAGCGAGGCGATGATCCGGACCGGTGCTCGCACCGTGCTTTCTTACCTCGCCGAGCCGATCACGCAGAACTTCCGCCGCGCGATGCGGGAAAAATAGCTATAGGCTGCCCGAAAGCCGTCAGCTGTTGAGATGCTTCAATTCAAACCTGGCGTCATCCTGGGTGTCTGACACGCCCTGTTCGGCGAACTGAAACATGTCCGCGAACTCCATCTCTTTCTCAAACATCACGCCGCCGACCTTGATGGTCAGGGCATCCTCGGTTCCCTTTGGTGCGAAATAGACTTGGGCGACACGAGTGCGGATACGCTCGCCGATTTCCTTGGCTTCTGCTTCGGTCGCGCCTGAGAGGAATACCCCGAACATGGAAGTCCCTATGCGTCCAACCAGATCATCCGCGCGTACTGATGATTGTATGGTTATGGCTATGAGCCGCAAAGCCTCGTCGCCCCATTCAAGGCCAAAGCGCAGGTTGATGGACCGTAGATGTTCCGAATGAATGACCAGGAAGGCGCCCGAGCGTGGTCCCGGCGCCGATGGTCTTGTTGCTCTTCTTTCGACCATCGACGTGAAGACCGGCCCGTTCAGACAGCCTGTCAACCTGTCGTAGGTTCCGGACCTGTTGAGTTCCTGACGGCAGCTGCGGATTTGGATCTGCTGCCAGCCGATTAGTACGAAAAGCGGCAGACCAATGACCACGGGCAGCAGCACGGCTGTCATCATGCTGCGCCCGAACGGCGTAAACGCGTCGCTGAACAAGAGCAGATAGTTGAAGCCCAGGGAAAGGCCGAGGCTCCCGGCTGTTCCTAGAAAGGTCAGCCATGCGGCGCTTCTCCATGCCTGCGCGGAGGCGGTCGCTGTGGTTTGTGCCATTGGCTAATCTCCTGTCAGATCAGCCAGCATAGAGCCGGCGTACAGCATTTTCAGTTTCCGAGAAGCATACAATTTGAACTATGAGACCCGATACTGTTCAAGCAACCGGCTTGCACCGGAAATTTGCGCCGTAAAGGTTAATCAATGGAATGCCGACGGCCGCTGAACAATCAACGGCGGCCTCGGCGAACGCTGCTCCGGTTCTTTGAGTCTCGCAGCCTATTGTGGCGGACCGAAAATGCCCATCCCCGCGCCCTGGGCAGTCACTTGCGCTTTGCCATAGATGCCACTCGGCAGCGCCGTGGCCCAGCCGTTGGACACAAGCCAGGCGCCGACGTCCTGCTTGCCCAGCCTGCATGGGGCGGCGATGGCAAAACGCTCGACGTCCGGCGGCACGAAGCATTTCAACGCGCGTCCCCTAACCCAGGAATTGAAAGCGGCACGTGCGCGCTCGCCGCAAGGCCAGGTGACATCATGAAACGAACAGGTTCTGTCGAGGTCGATGCCCTGCACCCCGCTGATGATTACCGTCCGGCCCATAGATTCGAAGATCGCGGACGTTGCGGCAGCCGGGCGAAAGAGCAGCACCTCCCGCCAATCGTCCGGCATCGGTGTCTTCGGGGGCACAGCCAGACCAAGGTCGGTCAGCGGCGGGCGGGGCTCGACCCGTTCGAGTTGCACAGGGTCAAGCTGTGGTGGAGCGATGAGGTCTTGAGCAATCTTGCGCGTGGGTTCTCGTCGGTATGCTTCGACGATGGACGCAGCCACTCGGGTCGGCTGCGTCCCGCTATTTTGCGAAGGGGCAAGGACCGGCCGATCGACCGAAAGCAAAGCCCCGGCCTGAATGATCAGCAGTACCCCGGCCAGAAGCAGGAGGCTTCCGAGCGGGATCGTCAAGCGGCTGCGGCCCAACCCAACCATCAGCCAGCCCCCCTCGGCCAATCTCTACCCATCAGATTGACCGGGTTCCAAGGGCCGATCAGAAACCCGACGTTGATTTCGCAACCAGTTTGAGCGCGCCCTTTTGAATCTGGTAGAACGGCATCGATCGTTCACTGGATCCGTCAGCCCGAAACCGAAACAGACCTGTCGACCCACGAAACCCGTTTGGATTTTCGAGAACCTGCTTGCTGAAGCCGTCGGGCCCGACCGCACTGGCAACCCCTGCTGTCAGCGCAACCATATCATAAGCATAGGCCACATTGACGTCGGCCGGGTAGTTGTATGTCGCCCTGAAGCGGTCGGCGATCGGTCCGGTTTCGCGTTGATCGAGCGTGGCGATATATGCCCCCTCAAACAGCGGATCCATGGGGTGCTCCAGCCACCGATTGGTTCCGACGACGGAAATTGCCTTTCCCGGAATGCCCTTTGATCTGAGGGCGGCAAGGATAGGCGATGGGCTGCCATCGCCATTGGCGACGATCACAGCGTCGGGAGTGTCCACGAGCGAGCCCATTTCGTCGACAGCCTTCGCGCCACCGTCGCTGGCCGAATACGGGACAGTGACCGCGAGCGTCGCACCATAGATGCTGAGGCCGTTCGCGACCCGCTTCTCCACGGCGCTGGCGTTTGAGCCTTCCGCGACAAGCAACACGAACTTCTTGCCGCCTTTGGCAGCGAGCCCCGCAGCGCCCGCCGCGGCACTGTCGGCTTCGCTGAGTCGCACGGCATAAACCCCGGCACCGCCTGCGAAATTGTCGGCAAGCGCCAGCACCGGTGGACGCTTCGACCCCGACAGCGTCGCAATATGCTGGGCTGCCGGCAGTTCGGTTGGGCCGATGACCACTTTCGACCCCGTCGTTATCGCACTTATCGCCAATTTGCCGGCCTGTGCGCTGTCGCCTTTCGTGTCCTCTACCGTCAGCGTAAGCAATCCATTGCCAACATCCGTCATCGCCAGCTTGGCGGCATCGAGCATCTTCCTGCCGTTTTCCCCCGCCGTTCCTGGAGCCGACAATGGCAGCAACATCGTGATTTTTGTCGAACCGGTGCCCAGCGACTGGGTCGCCTGGGCAGCACCGGCACCCGCGTCGCCAGTCTGCCCGCCAGGCGCGGCAATCGCCGCCGGATCGAGCACTTCGGAAACACCGCCTTTCGACTGGCAGCCTGACAATGTCGTGGTGAGCGCAAACGCGATTGCCCATGTCCGCAGACAGCGGCCCTGTCGGCCAGCTTCCATGATTGCTCCACCCAATGTGCCGCCGAGTATGCTTCCCGGTCTGGTCTTCAACGCATGTTACGGCGCACTTGGCGCGCCGTCTGTAGTTTCTTTAGCCTTCGAAAAGCCTGGCTCTAAGCGCCTTGATCTGTCTTGCTTGGCCGGCAGTCCGATAGTCGGCACATTTCATGTATCGTGGCCCGGGCACGAACACGCGTCGCACGCAAACGCCTTTTCCCTGGGCTGGAGCCCCACCCTCTCCTACCGACTGAAATGCGGAGAAGCCGAATGTCGCCACCGGCAACGGCCCGGTCACTTCAATCCCTTGCCTTGCGAGGATCGCTCGCGCACGCTGGCAGTAGCGGACCGAAAGCGCCGAGAACCGGCTTTCATTGTGCCCGGCGCGATATTTCATGACGGTGGTGCACAGGTCGCCCTCGGCCAGCTTGTTGGCCTGGGCAAGATATCTGACCCCAAGCGCGATGTTGGTCGCCGGCGCGCTGAGGTCATCGAGGGAGCCTCGAAAGCCGAGCATTCGCGCCGTCGCCGGCATCACCTGCATCAGGCCGACTTCGCCGTTGGCGCCCTCCACGTCAGGATCGAACCCGCTTTCTATCTCCATCACGGCATGCGCCAGCACCGGCTCCAGGCCATAGATCGATGCCTGGCAGCTCCAAACGCCTTGAAGGTCTGCCGGGTCCACTGCGTAACCGCGTCACAGTGCGTCGGCCGCGTCAAGTCGGACGACCGTTCCACCGAAGGTCGCTCCAGCCAGTTGGCGCGGGCCGGCGTGACAGTCTGGCCAAAACCGACCAACGCGATCGCTGCGGCGATCGCCCTCAAAAAGGATCCGTCGGCTATCATGATGGCCAACAGGCGTCGGTTCGCTTATCCGGTCAGTGCATGTACTCGACCATGCGATCGTGAAAACACTCGCATTTGTTGAGGGTATCTTCGTCGCGATAGTTGGTTTTCAGGTAGCCATAGGCCATGCCGCAAGCGACCTTGGCTTCCGATGCCCAAACGAAGACCGGCCGGGACGAGTTGATCCACTCAGAGCTGTTGGCGGCGGCAACTGACTCGTCCATCAGCTTGACCACCTGCTCCTTGAGGTCGACGATGTTGTCGGTCAGCACCAGGTTGGACGTCCCGACGACACGACAATAGTCGGCCGACGGACCTTCGATGATGTCGGCGGCATAACCCGTCGACCCGACTGCCAGCAACAGCGTCGCAGCGGAAACCAGCAGTCTTGCAGAACGATTCATGGATGATCTCCCTCGATATTAGCAATGTATAACATAGTCGCGTGACCGAGCGCCATGCCGTTAAACCTGGTTTGCCGTCGTCGTGTGCTGGGTTACGCCGTCGTCGTAGAGCAGCGTGATCGTGCTGGCGACGGGGTGGTTTGTCAGCTGGGCCACTTCGACGAAATTGGCCGGATTACCCGAACCGCTGGTGTCGACACTGAGCGTGCCCGTGCCCGCGTCGTAGTTCACGAAGTTGCCGACATTCGCCGGAGTCGAGTCGAACAGGGCCGTAAGGTCGATCTTGTCGCCCTGACCGCCATTGTAGTCGGTGATGAGGTCCTTGATGTCCAGACCGTCGAGCTTGAACGTGTCGGCTCCGGCGCCGCCGGTCATTGTATCCTGGCCTGCACCGCCGATCAGGACGTCGTTGCCCGCGCCGCCGATCAGTGTGTCATTGCCAGCGCCACCATTGAGGGTGTCGTTGCCACCGCCGCCCGCAAGATAATTGGCTGCCAGATTTCCGAACAGGTAGTCATCGCCGGAACCACCGATCAGGCCCTCGATGCCGGTAAGGGTATCGCCGGTGGCATCGCCGCCGCCGATGGTGCCAAGTCCCGGGTTGGTGAATGTCACCGGTGCCCCGGCTGCATGTCCGTCATCGGCCAGATGGATCGAAATCGCGGCAAGGCTGCCGGTGTAGTCGACGATGTCGGTTCCCGCCCCGCCAGAGATCGTGTCGGTGTGCGTGCTTCCAGCGATCACGTCGTTACCGGCTGTCCCGGTAAGGGCGAAGTTGTTGGACCCATCTCCCGCAACCACGTGAATGGCGAGCGGCTGCGTGCCAGTGGTATCGCCATCCTTGTCGGTCGCGGAGACTGTAAAGGCCAAATTCTGATCCTGAGGCAAAACGTTATGCGTAAGGGAGATGTTCGAGAACTGAGCGCCTTGCCCTGAAACGTTGACCGCGCTGACCTGCAATTGGTTGAAGCTGATAGACGGATCAATCACGAATGTTCCGGTTGCCGTGATGGATATGTCACCGGACGTGGATACGTTGGTGAGCGTGTTGGTCGCAACCCAGTGGAAGGTTCCTCCTGCACCGTTCAGCGAATTGACCACCAAACTCACGGAGTCGTTCAACTCGGCACTGGTGCTGGCCGGATTATCCACGCCGAGTCCAGTTCCGGAAGTGTGGAACTCCATTGTGAAGCTTTCATTCCCACCTACGAAGGTATTTGAGACGCCAAATCCATTGTTGTTGGAGTTGATCCCTCCCGGGCTTGAAAACTCGATATGGCCATCGGTGGTTTCGCGCCAGTTCGGCCCGCCAGCAGGAAGGTTCTGTAGCGAATAGGTTATTGTCGTGCCGGCATCGGGCTTCAGGAGGTCGAACTGGTACGTTCCATCCGGCCTTACCGTGAGATCAAACACCTCGGTTGCACCGGCATTCGCGTGCAGTGTAGTGGCGCCATCCGCAGCGGTCGTTGTGCTGTAGACAATGCCCGCGATCACCGGACCCGTGATGCTGAAATGGTCGATGCTGTCGGCACCCGGCACTAGCGAGAACAAGCCAGCGACAGATCCCACCTCGTTCGGGATCGTGCCCGAGGTAAAGGAGCCTAGCGAGGGCCCGTCGTCATGGAAGGACGCCTTGGAACCGAGGTCGATCGACTGCGAGGCCGTATCACCGTCGCTGTCCGTCACCGTTGCCGTCAGCGTTACCAGGCCCGAGGCCAGGTTGATGCCTTCGGAACTGTCGGTCGGGTTGTCGACAGTGTTCTGGTGCACCGCACGGTCCTGTGTCAGCGTTACTGCGCCGGTCGCCGTGTTGGTGCTCAGTGTGAACACCAGGAAGGCCACATCACCGCTGTGCCCGGATACATAGCCGGACACGGTGTTGCCGCTCTGGGTCAGCACCACCGCAGTGTTGGTGGCACTGTCGATCAGGTTGGTGGTCACGCCCGGAGCCGAGATGCTCAGGCCATAGCTGGTGGTGGCACCGTCGGCGCCCTGCACAGCCGTGAACACACCGGCAAAATTCTGCGTGTCCGTGGCCGATCCTGCCGGGCCGACACCCGAACCGGCAATGCCGTTGGTCGCCGCGGTCAGATAGCTCTCGTCGACGTTTAGCGCCGGCGCTACGCCGGTGATGGTGATCGACGGGCCGTCATCCAGGAAGGTCACCGCGCCGCCGACGTTGATCACGCCGGTGCTTGCCGTGTCGCCATCCGCATCCGTCACCGTCGCCGTCACGCCGATCTTGCCGGCCAGCGTCAGCGCGTCGTTGTAGGCCGCCGCCGTCGAACCATCGACCAGGTGCTCRAGCGCGACGTTCTGCACCACCGTCAGCTTGCCGTCCGAGCCGATCGACACCGTGAACGCCGTGTGCGTCGCACCGTCGTTGTATTGGCCCTCGATCGTGTTGCCGACCTGCACCAGCGTGATCGCATGATCGCCCTGTGCCGTTGCCAGCCCGGAGTTCGCCTGCGTCACCGACAAGGCATAGGTGGTCGTTCCGGCGCCGTCGGCGCCATAGTTCGACGTCACCGTCACGATCGCCGCAGCGCTCGTGGCCGTCATCAGCGCCGGGTTCAGCACGCCGTCCGTCGTCGCACCGTTGT
>NZ_JBFUDZ010000090.1:0-11666 GCF_056404455.1 Mesorhizobium sp. P2_D1 | reverse complement strand
AACCAGTGGCGCCGGTCGAACCAGTATGACCCGTTGCTCCGGTTGCCCCGGTAGAGCCAGTCGCACCGGTAGAGCCTGTCGAGCCGGTATGGCCGGTCGCACCCGTCGAACCCGTTGCTCCGGTCGAGCCGGTTGCTCCGGTGGACCCGGTATGACCAGTCGCACCCGTCGAACCCGTGGCGCCGGTCGAACCCGTTGCTCCGGTCGAGCCGGTTGCTCCGGTCGAACCAGTGGCGCCGGTCGAGCCCGTCGAACCAGTGGCGCCGGTCGAGCCGGTTGCTCCGGTCGAACCCGTAGCACCTGTGGCTCCAGTTGCCCCGGTCGAACCTGTTGCGCCAGTCGAACCCGTGGCACCGGTAGAGCCAGTTGCTCCAGTCGAGCCCGTCGCTCCGGTATCGCCAGTCGCACCTGTGGCACCAGTCGAACCCGTGGCGCCTGTGGAGCCAGTAGCTCCAGTCGAGCCGGTTGCTCCTGTATCACCAGTTGCGCCGGTGGAACCCGTAGCACCTGTGGCTCCGGTTGCACCGGTCGAGCCAGTAGCTCCGGTATCGCCGGTTGCGCCAGTCGCACCTGTGGCGCCGGTATCGCCGGTCGCACCTGTAGCTCCCGTTGCGCCGGTATCGCCGGTTGAACCCGTGGCGCCTGTAGAGCCAGTCGCTCCAGTCGAGCCGGTTGCTCCGGTATCGCCAGTTGCGCCTGTGGCACCTGTGGCTCCAGTTGCCCCGGTCGAACCCGTGGCACCCGTATCGCCGGTCGCACCTGTTGCTCCAGTGTCGCCAGTCGCCCCGGTCGAACCGGTCGCTCCGGTATCGCCCGTGGCACCAGTCGAGCCGGTTGCTCCAGTCGAGCCGGTTGAGCCTGTCGCTCCGGTCGAACCGGTGTCGCCAGTCGAGCCGGTCGAACCCGTTGCACCAGTGTCGCCAGTCGCACCCGTCGAGCCAGTTGCGCCGGTCGAACCAGTCGAGCCAGTCGCACCAGTCGAGCCGGTGGCTCCGGTCGAGCCGGTATCGCCAGTCGCACCAGTCGAGCCAGTCGCTCCCGTCGAGCCCGTCGCTCCGGTCGAGCCGGTATCACCAGTTGCACCTGTCGAGCCAGTTGCTCCGGTCGAGCCAGTCGCACCAGTCGAGCCGGTTGAGCCTGTCGCTCCGGTCGAACCGGTGTCGCCGGTCGAGCCGGTCGAACCCGTTGCACCAGTGTCGCCAGTCGCACCCGTCGAGCCAGTTGCGCCGGTCGAACCAGTCGCGCCGGTTGCTCCAGTCGAGCCGGTCGAGCCAGTCGCTCCGGTCGAACCGGTGGCGCCAGTCGAGCCGGTATCGCCAGTTGCACCTGTCGAGCCAGTCGCACCAGTTGCTCCGGTCGCGCCCGTCGAACCCGTAGCGCCCGTCGAACCGGTATGACCCGTTGCTCCAGTCGAGCCGGTTGAGCCGGTAGAGCCGGTAGAGCCGGTATGACCAGTCGAACCCGTCGCGCCGGTATGGCCGGTGGCGCCCGTCGAACCCGTGGCGCCCGTCGCACCGGTATGACCCGTTGCTCCAGTCGAGCCCGTCGCGCCGGTATGGCCGGTCGCACCTGTGGCACCGGTTGCTCCAGTCGAACCTGTGGCTCCAGTATCGCCAGTGGCACCTGTCGAGCCAGTTGCTCCCGTCGCGCCGGTTGCACCGGTCGAACCCGTGGCGCCTGTAGAGCCGGTCGCACCCGTCGAGCCTGTCGCTCCGGTCGAGCCTGTCGCTCCGGTCGAACCCGTTGCACCAGTGTCGCCAGTTGCACCTGTCGAGCCAGTCGCACCCGTCGAGCCAGTTGCTCCGGTCGAGCCGGTCGAACCCGTCGCACCAGTGTCGCCAGTTGCGCCTGTCGAGCCGGTATCGCCAGTGGAACCCGTATCGCCCGTCGCACCTGTGGCACCCGTATCGCCAGTCGCACCTGTGGCTCCGGTTGCACCTGTAGACCCTGTAGCTCCGGTATCGCCGGTTGCGCCAGTTGCGCCCGTATCGCCAGTCGCGCCTGTGGCTCCGGTTGCTCCAGTCGAACCCGTGTCGCCGGTTGCTCCGGTAGAGCCCGTCGCTCCGGTATCGCCAGTGGCGCCGGTAGAGCCCGTCGCTCCGGTATCGCCCGTCGCTCCGGTTGAACCCGTAGAGCCCGTCGCGCCGGTATCACCAGTCGCGCCGGTGGAACCCGTAGCACCTGTGGCTCCGGTTGCACCGGTCGAGCCAGTAGCTCCGGTATCGCCAGTCGCACCTGTGGCTCCAGTTGCCCCAGTCGAACCCGTGGCACCTGTAGAGCCAGTGGCTCCGGTCGAGCCAGTCGCGCCGGTATCGCCTGTGGAACCCGTGGCGCCGGTATCGCCGGTCGCACCGGTGGCGCCGGTTGCTCCAGTCGAACCTGTGGCTCCAGTATCGCCAGTGGCGCCTGTCGAGCCAGTTGCTCCCGTCGAGCCAGTTGCACCGGTATCGCCAGTCGCACCTGTCGTGCCAGTTGCGCCGGTCGAGCCCGTCGCACCAGTCGAGCCGGTGGCTCCGGTCGAGCCAGTGGCACCCGTCGAGCCTGTCGCTCCGGTTGCACCGGTCGAACCCGTTGCGCCGGTATCGCCGGTCGCGCCTGTGGCTCCGGTTGCTCCAGTCGAACCTGTTGCACCGGTAGAGCCCGTCGCTCCAGTATCGCCGGTTGCGCCGGTTGAACCAGTGGCGCCAGTATCGCCGGTCGCGCCGGTGGTACCAGTCGAACCCGTTGCGCCGGTATCGCCGGTCGCACCTGTGGCTCCGGTTGCTCCAGTCGAACCTGTGGCTCCCGTATCGCCAGTGGCGCCTGTCGAACCCGTGGCGCCGGTATCGCCGGTCGCACCTGTGGCTCCGGTCGAGCCGGTGGCGCCCGTATCGCCGGTCGAACCTGTGGCTCCGGTTGAACCGGTCGAGCCAGTAGCTCCGGTATCGCCAGTTGCGCCAGTCGAACCCGTGGCACCGGTATCGCCGGTTGCGCCGGTCGAACCTGTTGAGCCCGTCGCTCCGGTATCGCCGGTTGCGCCTGTGGCTCCGGTTGCACCCGTGGCGCCTGTATCCCCGGTTGCGCCAGTCGAACCCGTGGCGCCCGTATCACCAGTGGCGCCATTCGAACCCGTGGCGCCCGTATCGCCGGTCGCACCTGTGGCTCCGGTTGCTCCCGTCGAACCCGTAGCTCCCGTATCGCCGGTTGCGCCGGTCGAACCCGTGGCGCCGGTATCGCCGGTCGCACCTGTGGCTCCGGTTGCTCCAGTCGAACCCGTGGCGCCCGTATCACCAGTCGCACCTGTGGCTCCGGTTGCTCCAGTCGAACCTGTGGCTCCCGTATCGCCAGTTGCGCCTGTCGAACCCGTGGCACCGGTATCGCCGGTCGCGCCTGTGGCTCCGGTCGAACCTGTGGCTCCCGTGTCGCCGGTCGCGCCGGTCGACCCCGTGGCGCCAGTATCGCCGGTCGCACCTGTGGCTCCGGTTGCTCCAGTCGAACCAGTAGCTCCCGTATCCCCTGTGGCGCCGGTTGAACCCGTGGCGCCTGTATCGCCGGTCGCGCCTGTGGCTCCGGTTGCTCCAGTCGAACCCGTGGCTCCCGTATCGCCAGTTGCGCCTGTCGACCCCGTGGCACCGGTATCGCCGGTCGCGCCTGTGGCTCCGGTCGAACCTGTGGCTCCCGTGTCGCCGGTCGCGCCGGTCGACCCCGTGGCGCCAGTATCGCCGGTCGCACCTGTGGCTCCCGTATCGCCAGTGGCGCCGGTTGAACCCGTGGCTCCGGTATCGCCGGTTGCGCCAGTCGAACCTGTTGCGCCGGTATCGCCAGTTGCCCCTGTCGAGCCGGTGGCGCCCGTATCGCCGGTCGCACCTGTGGCTCCGGTTGCTCCGGTCGAACCTGTGGCACCGGTAGAGCCCGTGGCTCCGGTATCGCCGGTTGCGCCAGTAGAACCGGTATCACCGGTCGCGCCTGTGGCTCCGGTATCGCCGGTTGCACCAGTCGAGCCCGTATCGCCTGTGGCGCCGGTTGAACCCGTGGCGCCGGTATCGCCGGTCGCGCCTGTGGCTCCGGTTGCTCCAGTCGAACCTGTGGCGCCAGTATCGCCCGTGGCGCCAGTAGCTCCAGTCGAACCTGTGGCGCCCGTATCGCCGGTCGCACCTGTGGCTCCGGTTGCTCCAGTCGAACCCGTAGCGCCGGTATCGCCAGTCGCGCCAGTAGAACCCGTGGCGCCCGTATCGCCGGTCGCGCCGGTCGAACCTGTTGAGCCCGTCGCTCCGGTATCGCCGGTCGCACCTGTGGCTCCGGTTGCGCCGGTCGCACCCGTAGCGCCAGTATCGCCCGTGGCGCCAGTCGAACCTGTGGCACCGGTATCGCCGGTTGCACCTGTGGCTCCGGTTGCTCCAGTCGAACCTGTGGCGCCCGTATCACCAGTCGCGCCTGTGGAACCAGTGGCGCCCGTGGAACCAGTGGCGCCCGTATTGCCGGTCGCACCTGTGGCTCCGGTGGCGCCAGTCGAACCCGTGGCACCAGTCGCACCTGTGGCGCCGGTCGATCCTGTAGCGCCCGTGGCGCCGGTCGCACCTGTCGCGCCCGCACCTGTCGAACCCGTTGCGCCGGTCGAACCCGTGGCGCCGGTGGCACCCGTCGCGCCCGCACCCGTCGCACCTGTGGCGCCGGTCGGGCCAATGTTTGTTCCGGCAGATGAAGGGGTTACCGCAAAGACACCGTTGCCGGCAATGGCGTCCGCACCGGCAACCGTAACCGCACCAACGCCAGAAGCCGGAACCGTAAAGGTTCCTGCCGCAACTTGGGTAAAATCCTGATTGGAGTTGTTACCCGACTGTGGGACGAGCGCAGTAATTGTATATGTTGTCGCCACTCCAGTCGAAGGAACGTTTATTAAAATCGCAACTGACGAGAAGACGGGAGGAGAGCCACCGACCGCCCTAGACGGAAGCGAGAAGCTGCCAACAATAACGCCGGTAGAAGTGGTGACATAGTATTCAACAGCAAAGACTGCACCGGTTGTATCAAGCGTCCCATTAAGGGTAACTTCCACGCTCAAGATGCCCGAATAGCTCGCGACCCCCGCCGTCGTCAGCGGCGCCGTTTGCCCGCCCGCCAGCTCCCATTGTCCACCCAGGGACGCCGCGCCGACCAAAGCGTTGGCGGCGCCGACATACACCCCGGTAGCATCCTCGAGGCCCTCGACAAACGCCTCACCCGCCGCGCCGCGACCCGTCTCGCAGCTCCACAGCCGCAGGTCGCCGTCTTCGGCCAGGGCCCGGCCGATCGCGGCCAGGTCGCCGGCGTCGCGCGTAAGCGTTTCGCGCGACCATTCGCCGGCTGCGAAGGCGACGCGCCCAGGCGCGCCGTGGGCGATGATGTGCACGGCCGCAAGGCCTTGGCGGCCGGCCAGCGCCGCCGCCATCTGTGCGGCCGCCGGCCGCGCAGCGTCGAGGAGCACCGGCTGCACGCCGGCCCGCAGCCCGGCAAGGATGGCGGGTATGTCGGTGACGGCAGGATCGATGAACAGGACTTCGGGCTCAAAGGTCATGGCTCGCCCGCTCTGAGCGTATGCGGGCGAAACCTTGAGTGTCGATGCGTAAAGGCCCAGCGTGGCGGCCGGGCTATGGAAGGGATCTGATGTGAGGTCCTTCAGCATGGCTCACCCCTTCGGCCCGACGGCGCCGGATGGAGGCGCGGGCACATCCACAGTGAAGCCAGCCGAGGTGAACTTGCCGCTTTCGTCAAAGACGCCGACGTCGAGGCTCGTCGCTCCACCTGGCACCCTGACGGCGATCCGGAAGGCGTTGTTGGCCATGTTCGGCAGATTGAGGTTGCCAACGATTGTGCCGTGGTCCCTGTCGACCACGAAGTAGGTCGTCGAGCCGCCCGTCATGCCGGTTGGGATCAAGCCGGAGATCGTGATCTCGATCGCGGCAAGCACTGCTGCGTAGCCCATGATACCCTCCTCCGTCAGCGGCGCCCGCGCCGCGGTGTTCCTTGTCAGTTTCCATCGTCCGCCGAGCGTCGGCGACCCAACCAGGTCGGTGGCGGCCGCAACCGGCGCCCCCGCCGCGCGCGCCAGCGCATCGACAAAATCGGCTCCGGCAGCGCCGGCGCCCGCGTCACAGCTCCACAGAAGCAGCTCGCCGGAGCCTCCCAATGCCTGGCCGATCGTGGCGAGATCGGCCTCATCGTGCTGCAGCGTGCGCGCCGACCAATCGCCGGCCGCAAAGCACACCCGCCCGGGCGCGCCGTGCGCGATCACGTGCACGGCGTCGAGGCGGTCACGAGCTTCGAGCGCCCGTGCCATCTGGCGCGCGGCCGGGGATCTGGCATCGAGCACGATCGCCTCGACCCTTGGCCCCAAATTGCCGAGGATCGTGCCTAGATCGGATACCGATGGATCGACGAAAACGAGTTCGGTGGCGCTGGCCATGGCGAGATCCCGCTGGTTCAAATTGGGTTCAAGCTGAGAGCATCCGCCGGCGACGCCCGGCGCGGCGGGGTCGGGCCCGCGGGCAGGCCGCGCTGTGCTGAGATTTTCATGGAGGGCGGAACAGCGGCGGCCAAGCTGCCAGCCGCCGGCTGCGGCGGTCCGTCGCCGCTGTCGGATTGCGGGCCTATCGACGCCGGAAATCGCTCCGCGCCGGGCCCAACTCGCACGCAATCTCACCCCACCCACGACACACTCCCGCCACTGGTCACGCCGACGGATCGGCGTCCAAACGCGAGGGAACTCTGGAACGGGAAACCTGTCCGCCTCCGTGGGCGGGCAACGTTGACGCGGCTTTCAAGGCGCGCTCAAAGAACGCGCCTCCATCATCGCCCGCGATGTGGCTTAACGACCCCCAGATCCTTCCCCAAAACTTCGCAGGACGTCGGCAACCCTACCGCGCGACCTGCGGACACACCCCGTGTCACACATTAGTAAAATCGAAAATTAGGGATTTGTAAACTATAAAGTGGAGATTTGGTCAATGGCCAGGAACAAGATGGCCGAACTTGGCCAGTATCGAAGAGCCGAAGCCGCGCAGATTCTTTTTGAAAATCGCATGCTTGGCGGCTTCATTTCCGTTTGCGCCGACTTACTAAAAATAATCGCCTCGCCAGGCCGATCCGCTGCCCTCGCTGGAAGCCAGAGATGGCCAGCGGAGGGTTTTCCGCAAGACGATGCCGCACCGACAAGAAGTGGAAACGCGCGAACTTCCAGCGAAGTCCGCGCGCCCCTTTTTCAAACCTGGACCAGTCTCCGGACGTGGTCCATTTAACATTCCTTATTCATGCGGCTTCAAGAGATCCTTCAGGGTCGTCTTGATGGAATGATCGTCGCTGGCGTAGCCGGCGCCATGCTTGGTCTGGTCCGAGGTGAGATCCGAGCTCGCCCCCGACGGCTTGTTGTGGTTCTGGCCAAATCCGCTCATCGTCTTGAGGACATTGAGCAGGTCTGTCGACACCGATGTAGACGCCAGGCCGATCAGGTTGCGGAACGACGCATGGCTGTCGTGATCACTGTTGCCATGTGTCGAGCCCGACTGCAGGAATTTTGCAGTGTCCTTGAGGCCGAGTGAGGTGGAGGTGACGCTGGCTTTGTGACCAGGGCCGTTTTCGCCATTGTTATGGTTCCCGGAACCACCAGGTGCATCCTGATCTCCATTGCCAAAGCCGTTATTGCCATGGTTGTGGTCATGATCACCTGTTCCACCGCCCGAGCCCGTGGCTCCGGTCGCACCTGTCGAACCAGCCGTACCTGTTGCTCCGGTCGAGCCAGTCGCTCCGGTGTCGCCGGTCGAGCCTGTCGCTCCGGTATCGCCGGTCGCACCCGTGGCTCCGGTTGCTCCAGTCGCTCCGGTGTCGCCGGTGGCGCCGGTCGAACCTGTCGCTCCAGTATCGCCGGTCGCACCCGTGGCTCCAGTTGCTCCGGTGTCACCGGTGGCGCCGGTCGAGCCAGTCGCTCCGGTATCGCCGGTGGCGCCGGTCGAACCCGTCGCTCCGGTATCGCCGGTCGCACCCGTGGCTCCGGTTGCTCCAGTTGCTCCGGTATCACCGGTGGCGCCGGTCGAGCCAGTCGCTCCGGTATCGCCGGTGGCGCCGGTCGAGCCAGTCGCTCCGGTATCGCCGGTGGCGCCGGTCGAACCCGTCGCTCCGGTATCGCCGGTCGCACCCGTGGCTCCGGTTGCTCCAGTTGCTCCGGTATCACCGGTGGCGCCAGTCGAGCCCGTCGCTCCGGTATCGCCGGTCGCACCCGTGGCTCCGGTTGCTCCAGTCGCTCCGGTGTCGCCAGTGGCGCCGGTCGAACCCGTCGCTCCGGTATCGCCGGTCGCACCCGTGGCTCCAGTTGCTCCGGTCGAGCCAGTTGCGCCGGTATCACCCGTGGCGCCGGTCGAACCCGTCGCTCCGGTATCGCCGGTCGCACCCGTGGCTCCGGTCGCTCCAGTCGAACCCGTTGCACCAGTGTCGCCAGTCGCACCGGTCGCTCCAGTCGCTCCGGTATCGCCGGTGGCGCCGGTCGAGCCAGTCGCACCCGTCGAGCCGGTTGCTCCGGTCGAGCCGGTCGAGCCCGTCGCACCAGTGGAGCCGGTGGCTCCGGTCGAGCCGGTATCGCCAGTTGCACCTGTCGAGCCCGTCGCACCCGTCGAGCCAGTGGCACCCGTCGAGCCTGTCGCTCCGGTCGAACCGGTTGAGCCTGTCGCTCCGGTCGAACCGGTGTCGCCAGTCGAGCCAGTCGAACCCGTTGCACCAGTCGAGCCGGTGGCTCCAGTCGAGCCAGTTGCCCCGGTCGAGCCGGTCGAACCCGTTGCACCGGTGTCGCCAGTGGCACCCGTCGAGCCAGTTGCGCCGGTCGAACCAGTCGCACCAGTCGAGCCGGTGGCTCCGGTCGAGCCGGTATCGCCAGTTGCACCTGTCGAGCCAGTCGCACCCGTCGAGCCAGTTGCCCCGGTCGAGCCGGTTGCTCCAGTCGAGCCGGTCGAGCCCGTCGCACCAGTCGAGCCGGTGCCCCCGGTCGAGCCGGTTGCTCCAGTCGAACCAGTCGAGCCAGTCGCACCTGTCGAGCCGGTGGTCCCGGTCGAGCCGGTTGCTCCAGTCGAGCCGGTCGAGCCCGTCGCACCAGTCGAGCCGGTGGCCCCGGTCGAACCGGTATCACCAGTTGCACCTGTAGAGCCAGTTGCGCCGGTCGAGCCAGTGGCACCCGTCGAGCCTGTCGCTCCGGTCGAGCCGGTTGAGCCTGTCGCTCCGGTCGAACCGGTGTCGCCAGTCGAGCCAGTCGAACCAGTCGCACCAGTCGAGCCGGTGGCTCCGGTCGAGCCGGTTGCGCCGGTCGAACCAGTCGAGCCAGTCGCACCCGTCGAGCCGGTGGCTCCGGTCGAGCCGGTTGCTCCAGTCGAGCCGGTCGAGCCAGTCGCACCAGTCGAGCCTGTCGCTCCGGTCGAACCGGTATCACCAGTTGCACCTGTCGAGCCAGTTGCGCCGGTCGAACCAGTGGCACCCGTCGAGCCAGTTGCGCCGGTCGAACCAGTCGAGCCAGTCGCACCCGTCGAGCCGGTGGCCCCGGTCGAGCCGGTTGCTCCAGTCGAGCCGGTCGAGCCCGTCGCACCTGTCGAGCCGGTGGCCCCGGTCGAGCCGGTATCACCAGTTGCACCTGTCGAGCCAGTTGCGCCGGTCGAGCCAGTGGCACCCGTCGAGCCTGTCGCTCCGGTCGAACCCGTCGAGCCAGTTGCACCAGTCGAGCCGGTGGCCCCGGTCGAGCCGGTTGCTCCAGTCGAACCAGTCGAGCCAGTCGCACCAGTCGAGCCGGTGGCCCCGGTCGAGCCGGTTGCTCCAGTCGAACCAGTCGAGCCAGTCGCACCAGTCGAGCCGGTGGCTCCGGTCGAGCCGGTATCGCCAGTTGCACCTGTCGAGCCAGTCGCACCCGTCGAGCCAGTTGCGCCGGTCGAGCCAGTTGCGCCGGTCGAACCAGTCGAGCCAGTCGCTCCGGTCGAGCCGGTATCACCAGTTGCACCTGTCGAGCCGGTCGCACCCGTCGAGCCAGTGGCACCAGTCGAGCCGGTGGCTCCGGTCGAGCCGGTATCACCCGTTGCACCTGTCGAGCCAGTTGCTCCGGTCGAGCCGGTTGCTCCAGTCGAGCCGGTCGAACCTGTCGCTCCGGTCGAACCGGTGGCGCCAGTCGAGCCAGTCGAACCCGTTGCACCAGTGTCGCCAGTCGCACCTGTCGAGCCAGTTGCGCCGGTCGAACCAGTCGAGCCAGTAGCACCAGTCGAGCCGGTGGCTCCGGTCGATCCGGTTGCTCCAGTCGAGCCGGTCGAGCCAGTAGCACCAGTCGAGCCCGTCGCTCCGGTCGAGCCGGTATCACCCGTTGCACCTGTCGAGCCCGTTGCTCCGGTCGAGCCGGTAGCACCTGTCGAACCGGTGGCGCCGGTCGAGCCAGTCGCTCCGGTATCACCCGTGGCGCCGGTCGAGCCAGTCGCTCCGGTCGAGCCCGTTGCACCCGTGGTTCCTGTTGCACCGGTGTCGCCAGTCGCACCTGTCGAACCAGTCGCTCCGGTCGAACCGGAGGCGCCGGTCGAGCCAGTCGCTCCGGTATCACCCGTGGCACCAGTTGAGCCAGTCGCTCCGGTAGAGCCCGTTGCACCCGTGGTTCCTGTTGCACCAGTGTCGCCAGTGGCACCTGTCGAACCAGTTGCTCCGGTCGAACCGGAGGCACCAGTTGAGCCGGTCGCTCCGGTAGAGCCCGTTGCACCCGTGGTTCCAGTTGCACCAGTGCCGCCAGTCGCACCTGTCGAACCGGAGGCGCCGGTCGAGCCAGTCGTTCCGGTATCACCCGTGGCGCCGGTCGCACCTGTTGCTCCGGTTGCGCCGGTGGAGCCCGCGGCTCCGGTATCACCGGTGGCACCAGTCGAGCCGGTCGCTCCGGTAGAGCCCGTAGCACCCGTGGTTCCTGTTGCACCAGTGTCGCCAGTTGCACCTGTTGAACCCGTCGCTCCGGTCGAACCGGACGCGCCGGTCGAGCCAGTCGCTCCGGTATCACCCGTGGCGCCGGTCGCACCTGTGGCTCCGGTTGCGCCAGTGGAGCCCGCGGCTCCGGTGTCGCCCGTCGCGCCAGTCGAGCCGGTCGCACCTGTCGAACCAGTCGCTCCGGTCGAACCGGCGGCGCCGGTCGAGCCAGTCGCTCCGGTGTCGCCCGTCGCGCCTGTAGAACCCGTGGCGCCAGTGGAACCTGCGGCGCCGGTATCACCTGTGGCTCCGCCTGCGCCAGTCGCTCCCGTGGAGCCGCTCGCGCCCGTGGCTCCGGTCGAGCCGCCTGCGCCAGTCGAACCTGTTGCACCCGTGGCGCCGGTATCACCTGTGGGTCCGCCTGCGCCAGTCGCACCCGTCGGGCCGCTTGCGCCAGTCGCACCGGTCGGGCCGCTCGCGCCAGTCGCACCGGTCGGGCCGCTCGCGCCAGTCGCACCCGTCGGGCCGCTCGCGCCAGTCGCACCCGTCGGGCCGCTCGCGCCAGTGGCACCGGTCGGGCCGCTCGCGCCAGTGGCACCGGTCGGGCCGCTCGCGCCAGTCGCACCGGTCGGGCCGCTCGCGCCAGTCGCACCCGTCGGGCCGCTCGCGCCAGTCGCACCCGTCGGGCCGCTCGCGCCAGTCGCACCGGTCGGGCCGCTTGCGCCAGTCGCACCTGTGGCTCCGGTCACACC
>NZ_JBFUDZ010000089.1:0-13151 GCF_056404455.1 Mesorhizobium sp. P2_D1 | reverse complement strand
GCAAGCGGATGGGTTTTGGCGAGGCATTTTTCTATACGTCGCCTTGGCAGGTGTTTGCCGAACATGCCGCGCTGTCACGGTTCGAGAATGACGGCGCGCGGGATTTCGATATTGGCGCTTATGCCGGGATTGATGCGGACGGGTATGAGGAATTGGCCCCGTTCCAGTGGCCAGCGCCGAGCCCAGCCACCCCCCTCTGGCCTGCCGGCCATCTCCCCCGCAAGGGGGGAGATCGGATGTCGCACCGGCTTTCGTCAATCGCCAACTTTGGAGAAAGAGCAGGGACGCCGAAACTGCCAATCTCCCCCCTTGCGGGGGAGATGGCCGGCAGGCCAGAGGGGGGTGGCTGGGCTCGGCGCTGGCCACTGGAACGGGGCCAATTCCTCATACCCGTCCGCATCAATCCCGGCATAAGCGCCAATATCGAAATCCCGCGCGCCGTCATTCTCGAACCGTGACAGCGCGGCATGTTCGGCAAACACCTGCCAAGGCGACGTATAGAAAAATGCCTCGCCAAAACCCATCCGCTTGCCGACTTCAGCGACGATCTGCCAGTCGGGCCTCGCCTCGCCGGGAAGGTCCAGGAACGCGCGCTGGCGCGAGATGCGGCGCTCGGAGTTGGTGACGGTGCCGTCCTTCTCGCCCCAGGCGGCGGCGGGCAGCCGGACATGCGCGTGGCGGACGGTGTCGGTCCTGGCCAGCACGTCCGACACCACGACGAACGGGCAGGCCTTGATCGCCGCCTCGACGGCGTCGGCATCCGGCATCGAATCGACCGGATTGGTGGCCATGATCCACAGCGCCTTGATGCGTCCGTCGGCCACCGCCTGAAACATCTCGACCGCCTTCAAGCCCGGCCTTCCGGCAATGACCGGAGCAGTCCAGAAGCGCTGCACGCGGTCACGATGGTCGGGATTCTCAATCTCCATATGGGCGGCGAGCATATTGGCCATGCCGCCGACCTCGCGGCCGCCCATGGCGTTGGGCTGGCCAGTCACCGAAAACGGCCCGGCGCCGGGTCTGCCGATGCGGCCGGTGGCGAGATGGCAGTTGATGATGGCATTGACCTTGTCGGTGCCCGACGACGACTGGTTCACCCCTTGGCTGTAGACAGTCACGGTCTTGGAGGTCGCGGCGAACAGGCTGTAGAAACGGCCAAGCTCGTCCTCGCTCAGCCCCGTGGCGGCGGCAACACCGGCAAGATCGAGCGCTGATGCGGCGAAAATCGCCTGCTCGAAGCCGGTCGTATGCGCCATGATATAGGCGCGGTCCAGCGCGTTGTGCTGGCCGAGATAGGCGAGCAGCCCCGTGAACAAAGCGACGTCGCCATCGGGCGCGATCGCCAGGTGCATGTCGGCGATGTCTGCGGTCATGGTGCGGCGCGGATCGACCAGCACGATCTTCATCTCCGGCCGCTTTTCCCGGGCCGCCGCGATGCGCTGGTAGAGCACGGGATGGCACCAGGCGAGATTGGAGCCGACCAGCACGATGAGGTCGGCAAGGTCCAGATCCTCGTAATTTCCCGGCACGGTGTCGGAGCCAAAGGCGCGGCGGTGGCCGGCGACCGAAGAGGCCATGCACAGGCGCGAATTGGTGTCGATGTTGGCCGAGCCGACAAAACCCTTCATCAGCTTGTTGGCGACGTAGTAATCCTCGGTCAGCAACTGGCCGGAGACGTAGAAGGCGACGGCATCGGGGCCGTGCTCGGCGATCGTTTGCGAGAAGGTCGAGGCGACGAGGTCGAGCGCCTCGTCCCAGCCGGCGCGACGGCCGTGGATTTCGGGATAAAGCAGCCTGCCGTCGAGGTCGATGGTCTCGGCCAGTGCCGAGCCCTTGGAGCAGAGCCGGCCGAAATTCGCCGGATGGTCGGGGTCGCCGCGGACGGACACTTGCCCGTCCGCGGCGACCTTCGCCAGCACGCCGCAGCCCACCCCGCAATAGGGGCAGGTGGTCCTCACCTCGCGCGCAGCGTCAATCTCCATGTGTCAGGCCGCTCGGCTGGCCAGCGCTTCCAGCGCAATGAACAGACGCTCGCCTTCGACCCGCACCGGGATGGTGCGCACCGCGCCCTCATCGGCGCCGAGCGCCCTGCCCGTCTCCAGCGAGATCACCCAATTGTGCAGGGGACAGGTCACCGCCGTGCCGTGCACGATGCCTTGGCTCAGCGGTCCGCCCTTGTGCGGGCAATGGTCTTCGATGGCGTAGACCTGATCGTCGGCGGTGCGGAAGATGGCGATCTTGCCTTCCGGCGTGTCGACGCAGCGCGCGCCACGGCGGGGGATGTCCGACAAGGAGCCTATTGCGATCCAGTTCATGTGGCCATCCTCGCCTTTGCTCGATCTGAAGGCGCCCAGCCACCCCCCTCTGGCCTGCCGGCCATCTCCCCCGCAAGGAGGGAGATCGGCAGTTGCACTGACAGCGCCCACTCCGCAACGTTGGTGATTGGCGAAAGCCGAAACAGCATCCGATCTCCCCCCTTGCGGGGGAGATGGCCGGCAGGCCAGAGGGGGGTGGGAAGAAACGCTTCCATCGGCCCTACTCCGCCGCCTGCGCAAAACCGACAGTCGCCATCGGCCGGAATTCGTGCTTGTCCTTGCCGGACACGCGTTCCGACCACGGGTCGACCTGGGCGAACTTCTGGCTGAAGACGAAGCGGTCGAAATAGGCCTTGCGCTTGCCCGTATCGTCCATGATCTGGCGCTTGATTTCGGGGATCCCGATGCGCTTGGCCCATTTGTAGATACGCTCGAGATAGCGGCCCTGCTCGCGATACATCTGCGTCAGCGCCACGATATGCTCCAGCGCCTCGTCCTCGGTCCTGACCAGGCCGAGCACTTCGGTGCCTTTGATGTCGAGACCGGCCGCCCCGGCGAAATGGATCTCGTAGCCACTGTCGACGCAGATGACGCCGACATCCTTGCAGGTCGCCTCGGCGCAGTTCCTTGGGCAACCCGACACCGCCATCTTGACCTTGGCCGGGGTCCACGAGCCCCACATGAATTTCTCGATGCGGATGCCGAGGCCCGTCGAATCCTGCGTGCCGAAGCGGCACCAGTCCGAGCCGACGCAGGTCTTCACGGTGCGCAGGCCCTTAGCGTAGGCATGGCCGGAGACGAAGCCGGCCTGGCCGAGATCGGCCCACACCGCCGGCAGGTCCTCCTTGCGGATGCCGAGCATGTCGATGCGCTGGCCGCCGGTGACCTTGACCATCGGGATCTCGAACTTGTCGACGACATCGGCGATGGCGCGCAGTTCGGCCGCATTGGTGACTCCGCCCCACATGCGTGGCACCACCGAATAGGTGCCGTCCTTCTGGATGTTGGCGTGGACGCGCTCGTTGATGAAGCGCGACTGGTAGTCGTCGGCATAGTCGTCCGGCCAGTCGCAGACGAGATAGTAGTTGAGCGCCGGCCGGCATTTGGCGCAGCCGCAGGAGGTCGTCCATTCCAGCTCCTGCATAACGGCCGGAATGGTCTTCAGGCGCTTGGCCATGATCAGGCGGCGCACCTCGTCGTGACCGAGCGCGGTGCAGCCGCACATCGGCTGCACCGCGGCCGGGTTGTATTTGTCGCCGATGGTCAGCACCATCAGCTTTTCGACCAGCCCGGTGCAGGAGCCACAGGAGGCCGACGCCTTGGTGTGAGCGCGCACATCGTCGAGCGAGGTCAGGCCCTTGGCCGTGATCGCACCGGTGATCTTGCTCTTGCAAACGCCGTTGCAGCCGCAGATTTCCGCATCATCCGGCAAGGCTGCAACGGCCGCCATAGGGTCCAGCGGGGCACCCCCCTGGTAGGACTGGCCGAATATGAGCGTGTCGCGCATTGGCGAAATGTCGGTCTGCTTCTTCTTGAGATCGTTGAACCAGGCGCCGTCGGCCGTCTCGCCATAGAGCACCGTGCCGATGATGCGGTCGTCCTTCAGCACCAGGCGCTTGTAGACGCCGGCGGCCGCGTCGCGCAGGACGATCTCCTGGCGGTCCTCTCCCTCGGCGAAGTCGCCCAGCGAGAACAGGTCGATGCCGGTGACCTTGAGCTTGGTCGGCGTGTCCATGTGGACGAAGGCCGCCTTCTCGTTGCCGCCCAGTTGTTGGGCGGCAACGCGCGCCATCTCGTAGAGCGGTGCGACCAGGCCGTAGACCTGGCCGTTGACCTCGGCGCATTCGCCGAGCGCGTAGATGTCGGGATCGTTGCTGCGCATGCCGGCGTCGACGACGATGCCGCGATTGACGGCAATGCCGGCTTCCTTGGCAAGCGCCGAATTCGGCCTGATGCCGACCGCCATGACCACCAGCGTCGCCGGAATGATGGTGCCGTCGGCGAGCTCCACCTGTCCGACCTTGCCGTTGCCAGTGATCGCCTTTGTGTTGGCCTTGGTGATGACCTTGATGYCGCGCTGCTCCACGGCGCGCTGCAGGAGATAGCCGGCCGCCGGATCGAGCTGGCGCTCCATCAGTGTCGGCATGACATGCAGCACGGTGACGTCCATGCCTTGCGCGTTCAGCCCGGCCGCCGCCTCCAGCCCAAGCAGGCCGCCGCCAATGACCACCGCTTTGGCCCGCGACTGGGCGGCGAGCATCATCGCCTGGACATCGTCGAGGTCGCGATAGGTCAGCACGCCCGGCAGATCATGGCCGGGCACCGGGATGATGAACGGCACCGAGCCGGTGGCGATGACGAGCTTGTCGTAGGGCTCGGTGACGCCGTGATCGGAGGTGACGGTCTTCGCCGCCCGGTCGATGGCGATGATCTTGTGGCCCTTATAGAGGGTGATGTTGTTGGCGATGTACCAGCCGTCACCGTGGATGATGATTTCCTCATAGGCCTTCTCGCCCGACAGCACCGGCGACAGCATGATGCGGTCGTAGTTGACCCGTGGTTCAGCGTTGAAGATGGTGACCGTGTAGCGGCCCGGCGCCTGTTCCAGCAGGTGCTCCAGCATGCGCCCTGGAGCCATGCCGTTGCCGATGATGACGAGTTTTTCGCTCATGATGCTACTCCGCGGCTTCGACGAAGCGGTGGCGTTCGTAGAGGAACTTCAGCACCGCCTCGCGGCAGCGCAGGAAGGTCCGGTCGGAGGCGAGCTCGATGCGCCGGCGTGGGCGCGCCAGCGGCACCGCAAGCACCTCGCCGATGGTCGCCGCCGGGCCGTTGGTCATCATGACGATGCGGTCGGAGAGCAGCACCGCCTCGTCGACATCGTGGGTGATCATGATCGTCGTCGAGCCGAGCCGCGAATGGATGTCCATCACCGCGTCCTGCAGATGGGCGCGCGTCAGCGCGTCGAGCGCGCCGAACGGCTCGTCGAGCAGCAGGATCTTCGGCTCCATGGCCAGCGCCCGGGCGATGCCGACGCGCTGCTTCATGCCGCCCGAGATTTCCGCCGGGCGCTTGTCCCTGGCATGCGCCATCTGCACGAGGTCGAGATTGCGCATGATCCAGTCATGCCGCTCGGCCTTGCTCTTCGAACGGCCGAAGACTTTCGACACCGCCAGGTTGATGTTCTCATAGACGGTCAGCCACGGCAGCAGGCTGTGATTCTGGAACACCACCGCGCGTTCGGGTCCGGGGCTGTCGACCTCCCTGTCCTCGAGCAGCACGGCGCCTGCGGACACTGTGGTCAGCCCGGCGATCAAATTGAGCAAGGTCGACTTGCCGCAGCCGGAATGGCCGATGATGGAGACGAATTCGCCCTTGTCGATGGTCAGCCTTATGTCCTTCAGCACCTCGCTGACCTGATTGCCGCGGGCAAAGGATTTGTCGATATGGTCGAGCTTCAGATAGGCCGTCATGGCGCTGTCCTCACTTTGCCGTTGTGCCGCGGGTGACGAAGGCGCCGACCGCCGCGACCAGGCGGTCGAGGCAGAAGCCGGTGACGCCGATATAGGCGAGCGCGACGATGATGTCGGGCAGCCGCGACGAGTTCCACGCGTCCCAGATGAAGAAGCCGATGCCGACGCCGCCGGTCAGCATTTCGGCGGCGACGATGGCGAGCCAAGACAGGCCGATGCCGATCCTCAAGCCGGTGAAGATGTAGGGGGCGGCGGCCGGCACCATGATCTTCACGAAGAATTCGAACTGGTTGAGCCGCAGGATGCGCGCGACGTTGCGGTAGTCCTCGGGGATGTTGCGCACGCCGACGGCGGTGTTGATGATGATCGGCCAGATCGAGGTGATGAAGATGACGAACAGCGCCGACGGGCTGGAATCGCGGAACGCGGCCAGCGACAGCGGCAGCCAGGCCAGCGGCGGCACGGTGCGCAGTATTTGGAACACCGGATCGAGGCCGCGCATCGCCCAGATCGACTGGCCAACCAGCGCGCCGAGCGCCACACCGACGATCGCCGCCAGGCCAAAGCCGATGGCGACCCGCTGCAGTGAGATCAGCACCCGCCAGGCAAGCCCGATATCCTGCGGGCCATTGTTGAAGAACGGATGCGCGATCAGGTCGTAGGCCTCGTTCCACACCTGGCTCGGCGGCGGCAGGCTGGCGGTCGGCGACGAGCAGGCGATCTGCCAGACGACCAGCATGAGGGCGATGACGATGGCCGGCGGAACCAGCGCGCTCGCCAGTTTGCCGGCGATCACCATCGGATCGAAACGGCGCCGCGCCTTGGCGGTGAAAGCGATGACCTCCGCTGGCTTGGCGGGGAACGCTTTCACCGTTGTGTCCTCGATTGTCTGGATCGACATGTCTGGGAAAAACTCCTTTGGTCGGGATCTCCGCAACGGCGCAAGGCGCCGCTGCGACAAACGACGCGAATGCGCCGTTTGCGCTCGTTATGCCGAGGCCTTGATCTTCAGGCTGTCGAGATAGGCGGACGGGTTGGCCGGATCGAAGACCTTGCCGTCGAAGAAGGTCTCGACACCGCGCGACGAGGATGCCGGAATGTCGGCTGCCGCCACGCCAAGGTCCTTGGCCGCCTCGCGCCACAGGTCCTCGCGGTTGACCTGGTCGACCAGCGCCTTGATATCGGTGGTCGGCGCGAACTTGCCCCAACGGATGTTCTCGGCGAGGAACCACGAGTCATGACTCTTGAACGGATAGGACACGCCGCCCTTCCAGAACTTCATGTAGAGATCGGTGCCGGTGGCGACGCGGCCATTGCCGTAGTTGATGTCGCCCTTGAGGCGGCCGATGATGTCGGCGACAGGCACGTTCATCCATTGCCGCTTGCCGATGATGGCGGCCATCTCGTCCTTGTTCTCCTTGGCCTCGCACCATTGCTGGGCTTCCATGACGGCCATCAGGATCGCCTTGGTGGCGTTCGGGTATTTGTCGATGAATTCGGCGCGCAGGCCGAGCGCCTTTTCCGGATGGCCCTTCCACAATTCGCCCGTCGTGGCGGCGGTGAAGCCGACGCCCTGGTGGACGAGCTGCTCGTTCCACGGCTCGCCGACGCAGAACACATCCATGTTGCCGACCTTCATGTTGGCCACCATCTGCGGCGGCGGCACGACGATGGTCGAGACGTCCTTGTCGGGATCGATGCCGCCGGCGGCGAGCCAGTAGCGCAGCCATAGATCATGGGTGCCGCCCGGGAAGGTCATGGCGGCCTTGATGTCCTTGCCGGCCGCCTTCTTGGCGGCGAAGGCGTCCTTCAGCTTCGAGGCGTCGAGGCCGACACCGGTGCCGGCATATTCCTGGGCGACCGAAATGCCCTGGCAGTCATAGTTGAGCCGCGCCACGATCGCCATCGGCATCGGCTGATTGTTCTGCGTCACCTTGCCGGTGTGCATCAAATAGGGCAGCGGCGTCAGGATATGGGCGCCGTCGATGCCGTTGGCCGCGCCGCCGAGCATCAGATTGTCGCGCGTCGCGCCCCAGGACGCCTGCTTGAGCACCTCGACATCGGGCATGCCGAACTTCTCGAAAAACCCCTTCTCCTTGGCRATCATCAGYGGTGCGGCATCGGTCAGCGCGATGAAGCCGAGCTTGGCGCCGGTGACCTCCGGCGAGGTCGTGGCCGCATAGGCGCCGGAGGGGAAGAGCTTGCGGGCGGCCATGAACAGCCCCGCCGTCATCGCACTGCTGACCAGAAAATCGCGGCGCGTCACATCCCTGGGCGATGTTCCAGTCCCGATCCATGTCTTCATCGTCTTCTTCATCGTCGTCTCCGGTTGAACGCGGTCCGCGCCGTCGATTATTGGTCCAAAACAAAAAAGCCGCCGGCCAGGCCTTCGCGTCCGGAAATCCGGATCGCGTCTTGACCTGAGCGGCAGCTTTGCCTGTGGGCGCCCGCCATTGGACGCCTGTTCCGTGACCCCAAGAGGGCCTGGTTATTTCAAAGCATGAACCATGCCAGTTTCAGGTGAAAGGAAAAACAACAATGAAATCAATGAAAGCCGTCGGCCACCGACGCACCAGGCGATACGGCGAGCAGGCCAAAGATTGTTCATTAGAGCAATCGCACGCACAATTTTTGTGCAATGCACAAGAATGGCGCGAAAATAATCAGGCTTCCGCGCTGGCCGATTTCTGGCCGGCAATGTAGCCTTCGACCTCATCGGGATCGAAGATCTGGCCGTCGAAGAAGCCATCGGGGCCGAGCACCAGGCCGGCCCCTGTCGCGCCGACCGCAGTGGCCACCCGCAGCGCCCCCTCGACCTTCGAATTGGCGCCGGGCAGCGCGACGCCAAGCGGCTTCAGCGCCGAACGGTAGAGATCGGGACGGTAGCAGTCGCGRGCAATAGCGAGATTGCCAAGCGTATGTTCGACATGCCCCCAGCGCACCATCTGCGTGTAGAACCACAGCGCATGGCTCTTCCACGGAAAGTTCGCTGCCTTGTCGAAGGGCAGGAAGAAGTCTTCGATATCCAGCGCCGCGCCTCCACCCAATTGGAGATGGCCGGTCAGGATCGGCATCTGGACCGCGGGCGGCAGGCCGAGGAAGCCGGGCTGCGCCATCACCCCGGCCAGTTCGCCATGGTTGGCCGGATCCTGGCACCAGCGCGCCGAGTGGTGTAGCGCGCGCAGCAGCGCCGCCAAGGCGTCGGGGGACTGTTCGGCCCAGACCTTGCGCACGCCGATCACCTTCTCCGGGCTGTTGCGCCATATCTGCGCCTTGACGGTGGCGATGTGGCCGGTGCCGGCGGCCACCGCGGCGCTGTTCCAGGGTTCGCCGACGCAGTAGCCGTCGATCCGCCCAGTGGCCAGCGCGTCGGCCATGAAGGGCGGCGGCACGATGACGATCTCGATCTCGCGCGTCGGATCGATGCCACAGGCGGCGAGCCAGTAGCGCAGCTCGTAGTTATGCCCGGAATGCGGATGCACGACGGCGAAGCGCAGCGGGTCGCACCCCGCAGCGGCGCGCTCGCGGATGAGCGCGCCAAGTGCGGCACCGGCGCGCGCCGGGTCGAGATCGGGCGCAGCGCCATGCGTTGCCATACCGGCCCAGACGGCATTGGAAATGGTGACGCAATTGCCGCCGAGACCGAGTGAGAACGGCACGATGGTCTCTGAAGCGAGCGGCGTCAGCCCGAGATTGCAGGCGAGCGGCATCGGTCCCAGCATATGCGCGAGATGGAAGTGGCCGATGGCGATGCGGTCGCGGATGTTGGCCCAGGACGTCTCGCGGTGCAGCGTGAGGTCGACGCCTTCGCGCGCGGCAAAGCCAAGCTCGCCCGCCGCGACCAGCACGGCGCTGTCGAACAGCGGCATGAAGCCGGCGGTGATCTGATGCTCGGCGCCCATGCTCATTCGTCCTCCGCCGGTCCCAGCAAGCCGGCGGCAGTCACCAGGCTCTGGGCGATGTCGCTGATCTTGCGGTTCTGGTTCATCGCCGTCTTGCGCAGCAGCGTGTAGGCGGCCTCTTCGCTGAGGCCGCGCGACTTCATCAGGATGCCCTTGGCGCGATCGATCACCTTGCGGCTCTCGAGCTCGCTGCGCGCCTCTTCCAGTTCGCGCGCCATGCGCGAAAAGGCATTGAAACGGCTAACCGCCATGTCGAGGATCGGCTTGACGCGTTCCTGCCGCAGACCGTCGACGACATAGGCCGAAACGCCGGCATCGACCGCCGCCTCGATCGAGGCCTGGTCGGAGCGGTCGACGAACATGGCGATCGGCCGCTTCACCGCGCGCGACAGCTGGAACATGTTTTCCAGCATGTCGCGGTTCGGGTTTTCGAGATCGATCACGATGACGTCGGGTTCGATCTCGGCGATCCGCCGCGCAATGCCGGTCACGTCATGGATGACGGTGACCCGCTCATGGCCGGCCTCGCGCAAGCCCGCCTCGATGATCGCGGCGCGGATGCGGTTTTCATCGATCACCAGGACGGCGAGTGCGGTTCGGACCATGCCTGCATTGTGCCCAAGCGAGGCAATTGTGCAATGCGGGATAACCCGGGATCGCAACATTCGCTGCGCATGGCACGCTGAAACGGCTGCACCGCCACACCACCATGGTTGTGGTCCCGCAAGATTTCGGTGTCATCAGAACGACAGCCGACCGGGTTATGCCTGCGCAGCGGGCTTGTGGTGGAACAGGGGCCGACCAGGTCTTCCAGGATCCGCAGCACCCTGTGCCCAGCAACGCGCCGACCTGGAGCTTGATCCCGCAAAGCGAATCCGTTTCCGGGAAGATCATGCTCAAACCCAGAATAGAGCCAAAGAGAGACTAGATGTGGCTGAGTGAATTCGAAATCGTCCTGCGCGACCGCGTCATTGCCAATGGCGCCATCCGGATCGAAAACGGCCGCATAGCAGAGGTCTGCGACGCGCCTGTCGAGAATGTCGACATCGTGGGTGGAGGCCGCCTGCTGCTGCCTGGTTTCATCGACATGCATGGCGACATGGTGGAGAGGGAAGTGGAGCCCCGCCTCGGCGTCCACGTGCCGATGACGATCGGCATTGCCGAACTCGACAAGAAGCTGGCCTCCTGCGGCGTGACCACGGCCTATGCCGCGCTCTCCTTCATCGGCGCCAGCTTCACCAGCGGCGTGCTGCGCTCGGAAGAGCATACGTCTGATATCATCGAGACCATTGCCGGACTGAAGGACCACCTGTTGGTCGATCATCGCATCCATGCGCGCTTCGAGGTGACTTTCGCCGCAGCCATCGGCGTGCTGCAAAGGCTGATGGACGCCGGCAAGCTGCACCTGATCTCGCTGATGGACCACACGCCCGGACAGGGGCAGTACCGCGACGTCGAACTCTACATCGCCCGCATCGCCAAGGAGCGCGGCATGTCGGTTGCCGAGGCATCGGAGATCGTCGGCCAGCGCATCGCCGGCCGAAACGGACATGGCGACGTCCTCAGCACGCTGCAGGACCTGTCGGCATTTGCCCGCGCCCGCGGCATCGTGCTCGCCTCGCATGACGACGACACGCTGGAGAARGTGGAATTCGTCCATGGCCTGGGTGCYGCGCTCAGCGAATTCCCGGTGACCCTGGAGGCGGCRCAAGAAGCCCGCAGGCTCGGAATGCACACCGTCATGGGCGCGCCCAATGCACTGCGCGGCAATTCCTATTCCGGCAATCTTTCCGCCCGGCAGGCCTACGAGGCCGGACTGCTTGACATGCTGGCCAGCGACTACCACCCGGCCTCGATCCTGCCGGCTGTACTCAGCCTGGCGGCGCTGGGTGACAGTGGCCTTGTGGCGGCGGCCGCACTGACCAGCACCAATCCGGCCAAGGCATTGGGACTTGACGACCGTGGCGCCATCGAGACGGGACTTCTGGCCGATCTCGTCGTCGCCGACCGCCAGCCGGTCGCACGCGTCCGCGCCACCTTCCGCGCCGGCCGCATGATCTACAGCGACGGTACGCTACGATCACCCCGGCACTGAACAAGAAAATAGTGTACTGTCGCCGTATTCCGACTTTTATATATAAAATGACTTGGGTAAAATTAACTAATATACAAGACAAAGATCCACTCTTTCGTGGATCACTGTTTCGGTTCCGAAGAATGATTCCGCGAGAAGAAATATTAAATTGTATGCTTTTCACAGCGTTTGAAGAATCCGGTTTGGGCTTCATTCGCGATTGTGGCTACGACGCAGGGAATATCCTTGTTGTCTTTCCCATAGAAGCGAAACTGGAAGGTATGGTGGCCATTTCACCAACATGGCTGGCTCGCCACTGGCAAAAATGGGTTGATACTTCTTCCACCCCGGACAATGTATGGGTTCTTAAAGGTGGCCGATTGGAACCAGAAAAACTGCCAGATGAATAGAGCCGTAGTCTCTCCTGCCTTGAATTACGGTGACAGCGATTAATTCGCTGGGATTGGCTTAAAAGACGGCAAAAGACCCAAACCACTATACAGCGATGTTTACTAGCGCTGTCACCAACGAATTGGCACAGGTGTGGCATGACCTCTTCAAGTGATTTCTTGCGCGAGTTCGCACGACATCGCGGATCAAATCGCAATCCCAATTTTAGGATGATTATACCGTTTGACTTTTACGACGGTCTTGAAACGGGAGTGGCATTGTTTTCGTCTGGCGGAGCCGTCAGAATTTGGTCTCTCGGTCACTCCCGATCTCGCCTTTTTCGCGCCCTCGGGCTGGTGCCCATTGGTGGAAATTGGCTGGAGACCGAATGGATTTCGAAGCAATCAGATGCAGAGCACGGCTCTTTTTTGGAACCCGACAACAGTGAAGCCCTCCTGAAATTAGAGGCGGACGTCATGGCGGCACAGGCAACCGGTTATTTTGTTGGACTTGGCTCACCCTATTTGCATTGTATCGAAATAGTGGAGGTAGACGAAGACGAAGTTGATTTTTTACAGGAGAATGGCCCTTGTGTTGAAAATTTTCAGCGGATTCATGACCTTTTGAAGCACTCACGCTGATTCCCAATTGAGTGACAGTAGAATTACGGTGACAGTGCACGTTTTTCTATGTTCGCCTTGCTGCCGTTGTGTGCAGACCAATCGCCTGCCCGATCGTCGTCCCTGCCTGCCATAGCGTTGCCCTTGGGCATCGCTATCCAACAAAACCTGTGACCAACCGCCCTTCCCCGTCTTCGCGAATATCCGCATCACGCCAGCAATTGTAGTAGTCTCAGCCTGAAAATCCTGGCTGAGAATCAGCCGGGGTGGCGGGCGGCTGGTTGTGGCGACACTCAACGCGCAGGTTCTGGATTTTTTCGACTGGTGGCTCGATGAGCTGCGGGGCGCCTGGTCGCGGGTCGCGCCCAGGCAAAAGA
>NZ_JBFUDZ010000088.1:0-13847 GCF_056404455.1 Mesorhizobium sp. P2_D1 | reverse complement strand
GGCTACGTGTTTCATCGAGCAGCCTGAGGCACCTGTTGTAGGCATCCTTGTAGACGTTGTTGCTCTTCGACATCCCTGACCCGTTGCACGCCGTCGCTTGCGGCTGCTGGCTTGAAGCGCAATATGACGTTCCCATGACCCCTGAAAAGCGAAATCGCTTTCGGAACACCCAAGGACATGCGGAACTCCCCAGCGAAAAAACAATTGACGCAAAACTGTTTTTTCACGATAAAAGACATTATCTTTTAACAGGCGCGTGTCAATCCGCCCGCGCATCCCAGGATCACCCAGGAAACCGCCCGTGAACGCCTCCAACAGCATTCTTCTGTCTCCCGCCGACAATGTCGCCGTCGCCAACGGCCGCATCGAGATCGGCACCACGCTGCCGGGCGGTGCCGTCGCCACTGCGCTGATCGAGCCCGGCCACAAGGTGGCGATCAAGCCGATCGCCGCCGGCGAGGCCGTGGTGAAATACGCCCAGGCAATCGGCCGCGCGACACAGGACATCGCGCCGGGCGAGCACGTTCATTCGCACAATCTGGTTTTCGAATCCGGCCGTTTGCCCGTAGTGCCGCCGAGCGAGGCCGAGCACGCCACGGAGGCCGACCGCAGCCGCACCTTCATGGGTTATCGCCGCGCCGATGGTCGTGCGGGTACGCGCAACTTCATCGGCATCATCGCCAGCGTCAATTGCTCGGCCACGGTTTGCCATGCCATCGCCGACCAAGCCAACCGGACCCTGCTGCCGAAATATCCCGGCATCGACGGTTTCGTCCCGATCGTCCACGGCCAGGGCTGCGGCATGAGCGGCACCGGCGACGGCATGATGGTGCTGCACCGCACGCTCGCCGGCTATGCCCGCCATCCCAATTTCGGCGGCGTGCTGATGGTCGGGCTCGGCTGCGAGGTCAATCAGCTCACCCTCTATGGCCAGAAGGGCGCTGCTGCCGGCAAACGCCACTTCAACATCCAGGACGCCGGTGGCTCGCGCAAATCGGTCGAAAAGGCGATGCTGGTGCTGGCCGAGATCGCGGAGGAAGTCGGCCAGCTGAAGCGAGAACCGATCCCGGTCAGTGAGATCGTCGTCGGCCTGCAATGCGGTGGCTCCGACGGCATGTCCGGCATTACGGCCAATCCGGCGCTGGGCGCAGCCGTCGACATCCTGGCCGGCGTCGGCGGCATCGGCATCCTTTCAGAAACAACCGAGATCTATGGTGCCGAGCACCTGCTCGCCTATCGCGCGGCAACACCGGAGATCGCGCAGAAGCTCGACGGTTTCGTCAAGTGGTGGGAGGATCACGTCGCCAAGCATGGCGCCTCGATCGACAACAACCCCTCCCCTGGCAACAAGCGCGGCGGCCTCACCACCATCCTGGAGAAGTCGCTGGGCGCGGTCGCCAAGGGCGGCCAGACGCCGCTCAACGGCGTCTTCGGCTATGCCGAAAAGGTCACCGGCAACGGACTGGTGTTCATGGACACGCCCGGCTACGACCCGGTCTCGGCCACCGGACAGGTGGCGGGCGGCGCCAATGTCATTGTATTCACCACCGGCCGCGGCTCGTGCTTCGGCTGCCGGCCGACGCCGTCGATCAAGGTCGCCAGCAACTCGACCATGTATCACACCATGGAAGAGGATATGGACGTCAACTGCGGCGTCATCGCCTCGGGCGAGAAAACCATCGCCGGCATGGGCCGCGAGATCTTCGAACTGATTGTCGAGACGGCTTCCGGCCGCAAGACCAAGAGCGAGGATTTCGGCTACGGCGACAACGAGTTCGTGCCCTGGCATCTTGGTGCAACGCTCTAACCCGTTGTTTTTGCGTAATTCCCAAGGGAAAGCGCTATGCGCTTTTTCCGGGAAAGCCGTTACACGTCTTTCCTGGAATTGCTCTAGATTGAACGGACATCTGAAGGCTGCCAACCGGACAACGGTCGGCAACAGGGAGGTTTTCGCATGAACAAGCGCCGCATCGGTCAGACCGCGCTCGAGGTCACCGAGATCAGCTTTGGCGGCGCCGCGATCGGCGGCCTCTACCGCGCCTGTTCGCGCGAGTCGGCGATGGAGACGCTGCAAGGCGCCTGGGAGGCCGGCCTGCGCTATTTCGACACCGCACCCTTCTACGGTTTCGGCCTGTCGGAACGCCGCTTCGGCGACTTCCTGCGCTACAAGCCGCGCGACTCCTATGTGCTGTCGACCAAGGTCGGCCGCCTGTTCCGCCCGGTGCCGGACGACCGTGTTCCCGATCACTCCTATGTCGATCCGCTGCCGTTCGCGCTGGACTACGACTATTCCTATGACGGCATCATGCGTTCGGTCGATTTCAGCTATGCGCGGCTTGGCCTCAACAAGATCGACATCCTTTTCGTCCACGACATCGGCGCCTATACGCATGGCGTCGAGAAAACCAAACTGCATTTTCGCGAGTTCATGGATGGCGGCTTCAAGGCACTCGAAGAGCTGAAGCGTTCCGGCGTCATTTCCGCCTATGGGCTTGGCGTCAACGAGGTCCAGATCTGCCTCGATGTAATGCGTCGGGCGCCACTTGATTGCATCCTGCTCGCCAGCCGCTATTCCTTGCTCGACCGCAGCGCCGAAGCGGAACTGCTGCCATTGTGCAGGGCACAACAGACGTCACTCGTCATCGGCGGCGTGTTCAACTCCGGCATCCTCGCGACCGGGCCCGTGCAAGGCGCGCATTTCGACTACCTGCCCGCCAACCACGACGTGCTGGACCGCGTCGGTGCGATGGAAAGGATCGCCACCGAGGGTGGCTATCCGCTGGCCGCTGCCGCGTTCCAGTTCCCCTTGCATGAACCCGCGGTCGCCACGGTGCTGACCGGCACCGCCAAGCTGGCAAACCTGACCCGCAACCTCGAATTGCTCGACGTCGACGTGCCCGAGGCGGAATACGCCAGATACCGACCCTATACGCTGGTGCAGGAGCTGGCGTGAAGCTCCCATCCAACCCCTGTGAAAGCTGACCCATGCTTCACATTCTTGCGATCCCATAAAAGAATGAATATTCCATATTGACTAAAGAGTGGAATTAATATTCCATGTCTTCACGGAACGAAACGGAAGCGTTTGACGGCGGCAAGGGAGGAGTGGCGCGGTTATCTTGCCCCTGCCAGACCTCGGCAGGGTGAAGCGAAACACCGCTTGCATCGGACAGGTCGATGCACTATCAAAACACTGTAAATGTTTTTTATTGATAAAGTTCTGTTTGGGCCACGCCTATCCGGACGGAGCTTCCGTAACGTTCACCGGGCGACTTAGGGAGGATTCCTAATGAAATTCGTAACCAGCATTCTCAACCGCCGCGCCGTGATGACGTTGGCAGCAGCTTCGATGCTCGCCGGCGTTATGCATTCGGTGCCGGCTTCGGCGGCGGACGTGACCATTCCGATCATCGTCAAGGACACGACGTCCTTCTACTGGCAGATCGTTCTGGCCGGCGCCCGCAAGGCCGGCAAGGACCTGGGCGTCAACGTACCGGAGCTCGGCGCCCAGGCTGAAACCGACGTCAACGGCCAGATCTCGATCCTCGAGAATGCCGTCGCCGGCAACCCGGCCGCCGTCGTCATCGCGCCGACCGAAGCCAAGGCGCTTGGCAAGCCGATCGACGAAGCCGCTGCCAAGGTCAAGGTCATCGGCATCGACTCCGGCGCCGACTCCAAGGCCTTCACCTCGTTCCTGACCACAGACAACGTGCAGGGCGGCCGCGTCGCCGCGGACGGTCTTGCAGCAGCCATCGGCGAAGCCAATGGCGGTAAGGTCGAGGGCAAGGTCGCGTTGATCACGGCACTTCCAGGTGCCGGCTCGCTGGAACAGCGCGCCCAGGGCTTCAAGGAACAGCTCAAGGCAAAATATCCGGGCCTCGAGCTCGTCGCCGACAAATATGCCGACGGCCAGGCCACCACCGGCCTCAACATCGCCACCGACCTGATCACCGCCAATCCGGACCTGAAGGGCATCTTCGCCTCCAACCTGATCATGGCGCAGGGCGTCGGCCAGGCGATCGCTGAGAACAAACTCGCCGGCAAGGTCGGGCTGATCGGCTTCGACAGTGACGAGAAGCTGATCAAGTTCCTCAATGACGGCGTCATTTCCGGCCTCGTCGTCCAGGACCCGTACCGGATGGGCTATGACGGTATCAAGACGGCGCTCGCCGCCTCGAAGGGCGAAAAGGTCGAGGCCAATGTCGACACCGGCGCCAACCTCGTCACCAAGGCCAACATGAAAGACCCGAAGATCGACGCGCTGCTCAACCCGAAGCTCTGAGCCGTCGCATCCAAATCGTTTCCGGGGCCCCGCGCCCCGGAAACACCACTGCCGGCACAAACGGCTTGGCAATCCACAAGCTTGAGCTAGGCTGCCTTTCGGGGCCTATCCTTGCCTTGCAGCGTGCCAATCGTGAGGCTAATCTGGGAGGATTGTCATGACGTCGACGGCGCAGGAACTGCATCCGGCACCCGTGCTGGAACCAGGGCGGACCATCCTCGAATTGCGCGGGTTGGAGAAGCGCTATCCCGGCACCCACGCCCTGAAGCCGGTCAACCTCGCTTTCAAGTCGGGCGAGATCCACGCCATCGTCGGCGAGAACGGCGCCGGCAAATCGACGCTCATCAAGCTTCTCACTGGCGTCATGCCGCGCACCTCCGGAGAGGTGATCTGGGAGGGCCAGCCGGCAGCCTTGGCGACACCGCATGAGGCGATGGCACTCGGCATCAATGCCGTGCACCAGGAGGTCGTACTCTGCCGTCACCTGACGGTGGCAGCCAACATGTTCCTCGGCGAGGAGAATTCGCGCTTCGGCATCCTGCAGCAGCGCGCCATGGTCAAGGAAGCGCAGAAGATCATCGACGATCTCGGCTTCGATCTGCCGGCGCATGTCACGCTCGGCGACCTAACCATCGGCCAGCAGCAGCTGATCGCCGCCGCCCGCGCCACCGTGCGCGGCACGAAATTCCTGATCTTCGACGAGCCGACCGCCTACCTGACCCGCAAGGAGGCCGACCAGCTCTTCACCCTGATCCGCCGGCTGAAGGGCGAGGGCGTGACGATCATCTACATCAGCCACCGCATGGAGGAAGTGTTCGAGCTGGCTGACCGTGTTTCCGTGCTGCGCGACGGCACGCTGGTCGGCACCCGCAACATCGCCGAGACCAACGACGCGGAGCTGGTCAAGATGATGATCAACCGCTCGATCGAACAGATCTACCACAAGGAACATTTCACACCGGGCGCGGCGATCCTCGAATCCAGGAACCTTTCCGGCAAAGGCTTCGAGAATGTATCGATGACGGTCCGAGCCGGCGAAATCGTCGGGCTCTACGGCCTGATCGGCGCCGGGCGCAGCCAGTTCGTCACCACGCTTTACGGCCGCCACCGTAAATCGGCCGGCCAGATCCTGTGGGAAGGCAAGCCGGTCCAGATCAACTCCGAGCATGACGCGATCAAGCTTGGCATGGCGCTGGCACCGGAAAGCCGTCGCGATCAGGGTCTCTGCCTCAACCTTTCGGTCGGCCTCAATCTCAACCTGCCGATCTACAAGCGCATCTCGAACAATCTGCTGATCTCCAATGCGCAGGAAAGGACCCAGGCCGACCGCCAGATCGCCGATCTCAGGATCAAGACGCCGACGCGCAGTGCACTGGCGTCCAGCCTGTCCGGTGGCAACCAACAGAAGATCGTCATCGGCAAATGGCTGGCCCACGGCGCCAGGCTGTTCATCTTCGACGAGCCGACGGTCGGCGTCGACGTCGGCACCAAGGCCGAGATCTACCGCCTGTTCAGCGTATTGTTGTCGAAGGGAGCCGGCATCATCCTGATCTCGTCCTACCTGCCCGAGGTTTACGAACTGGCCGACACGCTGCACGTATTCCGCCGCGGCAAACTGGTCGCCACGCACGGGTTCCGCACCGCCGACCATGAGGAAATTCTCACACAGGCGCTCGCCGAGAAACAAGAAAAGCTGGGAGAACAGATATGAGCACCGAGGCGATTCCTGCCGAAAAACCGAAGCGCAACTACAATGCCCTGTTCGGGCTGACGCTGCTGGCGCTGCTGGTGCTTCTGTGGGTCATCCTGTCATTGTCGACATCAAGCTTTGCTTCGGCCAACAACATCTCGAACCTGCTGCGCCAGGGCTCGATGATCGCCATCCTGGCCGTCGGCCAGACCTTCGTCATCATCACCGGCGGCATCGATCTTTCGGTCGGCGCCGTGGTTGGCTTCGCCACCGTCATAGCCGCGATGCTGATCAATGCCGGCATCCCGGTCTTCCTCGCCATCCTTATCACCTTGCTGGTCGGCGTCGCCATCGGCCTGTTCCATGGCTTCGGCATCGTCAAGATGGGGCTGCCACCCTTCATCATCACGCTGGCAACGCTGACGTCGTTGCGCGGCATCGGTCTTTTGATGACCAACGGCAATTCGATATCGATCAACAACGATGCCTTTCAGGAGTTCTCGCGCAACTCCTTCCTCGGCGTCCCCAACCTGTTCTGGATGGTGATCCTGGTCGGCATTCCGGCCTACATCTTCCTCCATCACAGCCGTTGGGGCCGGTATTTGTTCTCGGTCGGCTCCAATGCCGAGGCCTCGCGCCTGTCCGGCGTCAACGTCCAGCGAACCATCTACATGGCTTACACGCTGTCGGGTCTCTGCGCGGCGTTCGTCGGCGTGTTGCTGGCCTCACGCATCGGCATCGGCAACCCGACCCAGGCCGAGGGTTGGGAACTGCAAGCGATCGCGTCGTCGGTAATCGGCGGCACCTCGCTATTCGGCGCGGTCGGCTCGGTGCACGGGCCGCTGCTCGGCGCCTTCATTCTGGCCACCATCAACAACGGCGCCAATCTCTTGAACGTCAACGCCTTCTGGCAGCGCATCATCACCGGCGCGCTGATCATCATCATCGTCTATTTCGACGGGCTGCGACGCCGCGGTAGCAAGTGACCATAATTTGAGATCGATCGCCGGCCCTGTCGCGAAAATGGGCCGGCGATTTTCATGACAAACTGGATTGAAGCATGAAAGCCGTCGTCTGCCGCTCGCCTGGCGAGCTCGTCCTGGAAGACCGTCCGGCGCCGAGCGCGCCACCTCCCGGCTGGGCGCTGGTGGCTGTCAGCCATGTCGGCATCTGCGGCACCGACTATCATATCTTCGAAGGCAAGCACCCATTCCTCGCCTATCCCCGCATCATGGGCCATGAAGTGTCGGGAACGATCGTCGAGACCGGCGAAGGCGTTGAACTTTCCGCTGGCGAGCCGGTGGTCATCAATCCCTATCTTTCCTGCGGCAAGTGCATCGCCTGCCGGCACGGCAAGCCGAATTGCTGCGTCAGGATCGAGGTGCTCGGCGTCCATCGCGACGGCGCCATGTGCGAACGGATTCTGGTGCCGGCACAAAACCTCTATCCGGCAAACGGCCTGTCGCTGCCCGACGCCGCCGCTGTCGAGTTCCTGGCCATCGGCGCGCATGCTGTGCGACGCGCAAGCGCCGATCCCGGCGCCCGCACGCTGGTCATCGGCGCCGGTCCGATCGGGCTCGGCACCGCCATCTTCGCCGGCATCGCCGGGCTTGACGTGACGCTGCTCGACATGAGCAGCGAAAGGCTTGCCTTTGCCGCGAATGAGCTCGGCTTCCAGACCCTCGACGGTTCGCGCGGCGCGGTGTCTGATCTGGTCGGGCAAGCGACCGCTGGCGAAGGCTTCGATGTGGTCTTCGACGCCACCGGAAACACCCAGTCGGTGCAGTCGGCCTTCGCCCATGTCGCGCATGGCGGAACACTGGTGCTGGTCAGCGTCGTCAAGGACGACATCACCTTCTCCGATCCGGAATTCCACAAGCGCGAGATGACTCTGATCGGCAGTCGCAATGCGTTGCGCGCCGACTTCGACCACGTCGCCGCCTCGATCCGCAACGGCGCCGTGCCATTGGCCAAGCTCGTCACCCACCGCACCACGCTGGCCGGCACGCCACATGATCTCGCGCGCTGGGCACACGAGAAATCCGGTCTGATCAAGGCTGTGATAGAGGTCGGATAAGAGCAATTCCAGGAAAAGTGTGAAGCGGTTTTCCCGGGAAAAGCGCTTAGCGCTTTCGCTAAGGGAATTGCGTTCGACAATCTAGGCAACCGGCGGTGTCGGCTCACAACGCCGACAATTTGAGTTCGACCCGCTCGGCCGGGAACCGCGACTCGGAAAACTGGATCGGCTGGCCGTCGGGTGTGACGTTGACGGCGACCGTGACCAGCACGATTGCGCCGGGCTGCAGGTCGAGGTCGGCAAGGTCGGCGGCATCGGCATGGCGTGCTGACAGCATGGTCGATTGCCTGAGATAATCGTCTATGCCGAAACGCGCCAGCGACGCGGTGATCGAGCCGGTTTGTGCCATGGCGGCATCGATGCCGGCAAAGCGCCTAGCCTCGAACCAGCCGGCAGCGCGCGACGCCGGGCGACCGTCGGCTTCGCCGCGCGTTTCCAGCCGGATCACGTTTGTCCCCCTGGCTAGGCCAAGCCCCTCGGCGACGCGCTGGCTGGCCGGCTCCACCGACGAGGAAAGCAGGACTATATGCCGTTCCGACGCCTGCCCTTGCAGGCCTGCCGAAAAGCGTGTGCGCGCGCCGATCGGATAGGACAGCCGCTTGCGCGACAGCACGAATGTGCCGCGTCCCTGTTCGGCCCGCAGCACCCCTTCCTGCACAAGGGCTGCTATGGCACTGCGCACCGTGTGACGGTTGACGCCATAGCGCTCGGCCAGCGCAACCTCCGGCGGCAGCGCTGCATTCTCGGCGAAATCGCCGATGGCGATCGCATGCAGGATCTTGTCGGCGATCTGCCGCCACAGCGAGACACCACTCCGCCGCTCGATGCCGTCCGCTTCCAGCTGCCCGACCATTAATTGCCCCAGCCTCCCATTGCTTGTCATCCACCCGTCATGGACTCGCGCTAGATAATAAGTATAATTTGTATAGTTGTCTATATCAATAGACAAATTTAGACAAGAGGAATGTTGCTCATGCGAGGACAGGAAGCCCGCGACCAGGCCGAGCGCAAGGCCGCCATGGCAACACTGGCACAATCCAGCGGCGATGACATCGTCCGGCTCTGGAACGAGGCCGGGCTGCCTTCGGAAGCTGAGCTGCTGCGCGGCCCGGAGACCGGCCTGGTCACCGTGCGCGGCCGCATCGGCGGTGGCGGCTCCCCCTTCAATGTCGGTGAGACGACGGTTACCCGCGCCACTGTGCGGCTGCCGTCCGGACAGGTCGGTCACTGCTATGCGCTTGGCCGCGACAAACAGAAGGCGAGGCTGGCGGCCATCGCCGACGCGTTGTGGCAGGACCCGGCGCGTCGCGCCGAGGTCGAGACCGGGCTCATAGCGCCTCTGCGGTCGGCTCTGGCCACGGCGCATGAACGGCGCCGCGCCGAGACGGCGGCAACGAAGGTGGATTTCTTCACCATGGTTCGCGGAGAAGACTGATGGAGATCGCAGCGCAATCGATAGAAGGCGGTTTCGCCGATCCGGTCTTCAACGCCCAGACCGTGTTTCGCGCGATCATGGACGCGATGGCACGGCCGGGCAGCATGCAGCCCCTGCCCGCCTTCGCCCGCCCGCCGGTGCCGCTTTCAGCGACCGCCGGCGCCGTAGCGCTGGCGCTTTGCGACAACGACACCGCGCTCTGGCTCGACCCGGCTTTGCAGGCCTCTACCGCGATCAAATCCTGGCTTGGTTTCCACACCGGTGCGCCCTTGGCCAACACGCCGGCCGATGCGCATTTCGCTTTGATCGCCACGCCGGCCGAGATGATGGCACTCGATGGTTTTTCACAAGGCACGCAGGACTATCCCGACCGCTCCACGACACTGATCCTGCAGGTCAGTGATCTCGTTTCGGGTGCCCCGCTGCTGCTCGAAGGCCCCGGCATCGAGACCAGTGCCACGATCGCGCCGGCGCAGATGCCGCGTCATTTCGTCGAACAGTGGAAGCAGAATAACCAGCGCTTTCCGCGCGGCGTGGATATCATCCTCGCCACATCGGATGGCGTCGCCTGTCTGCCGCGCACAACGCGCATCAAGACGATGGGGGCCTGAGATGTATGTCGCGGTGAAAGGTGGCGAGGCGGCCATTGCCAACGCCCACAGCCTGCTCGCCGACCGCCGGCGCGGCGACCGTTCGGTGCCCGCCCTTCGCCTCGACCAGATCGTCCAACAGTTGGCGCTGGGCGTCGACCGGGTGATGAGCGAAGGCTCGCTCTACGACCGCGAGCTGGCGGCGCTTGCCATCGTCCAGGCGCGCGGCGACCTGATCGAGGCGATCTTCCTGGTGCGCGCCTACCGCACCACATTGCCGCGCTTCGGCTATTCCAAGGCGATCGACACTGCCACCATGCTCGTCGAGCGGCGCGTTTCGGCGACCTACAAGGACCTGCCCGGCGGCCAGCTGCTCGGCCCGACCTTCGACTACACGCACCGGCTGCTCGACCCCGAGCTTGCCGCCGGCGGCGATGTCGCCGAGCCGCTGCAGCGCGAGACGGAAGCGCAAGCCATGCCCCGCGTTTCTGCGATCCTTGCTCGCGAGGGCCTGATCGAGCCGGATGGCGAGATGCCGCAGGACCATGTCCCCGGCGACATCACCCGCGAGCCGCTGGAATTCCCGATGGCGCGCGATATCCGCCTGCAGGCGCTGTCACGCGGCGATGAGGGCTTTTTGCTGGCGCTCGGCTATTCAACGCAGCGCGGCTATGCCCGCAACCATCCCTTCGTCGGCGAGATCCGCATCGGCGAGGTCGAGCTGGAACTGGATGTCCCCGAACTCCCGTTCGCCGTGCCGCTCGGCAACGTGCGGGTCACCGAATGCCAGATGGTCAACCAGTTCAAGGGCTCGGCCAAGGCGCCGCCGCAATTTACCCGCGGCTACGGCCTGGTCTTCGGCCAGAGCGAGCGCAAGGCGATGGCGATGGCGCTGTGCGATCGGGCATTGCGCGCTTCGGAACTCGGCGAAGATGTCGTCGCCGCCGCGCAGGATGAGGAGTTCGTCATATCGCATTCCGACAATGTCCAGGCGACCGGCTTCGTCGAGCACCTGAAGCTGCCGCACTATGTCGACTTCCAGGCCGAACTCGACCTCGTGCGCCGCATGCGCGCCGAATATGACGCCCGCGAAAACCCGGTGAAGGCGGACGACAAGAGGGAGGCCGCGGAATGACCGCTCAACCGACAGACATCGCCACCTACAACTTCGCCTATCTCGACGAACAGACCAAGCGGATGATCCGCCGCGCAATCCTCAAGGGCATCGCCATCCCCGGCTATCAGGTGCCGTTCGCTTCGCGCGAGATGCCGATGCCTTATGGCTGGGGCACCGGCGGCGTCCAGGTCACCGCTTCGATCATCGGCCCCGACGATGTCTTGAAGGTCATCGACCAGGGCGCCGACGACACCACCAACGCGGTCTCGATCCGCGCCTTCTTCAAGAAGGTCGCCAATGTCGCGGTGACGACCGATACCGCCAGCGCCACCATCATCCAGACCCGCCACCGCATCCCCGAGCATCCTCTGACGGCGGGCCAGGTGCTGGTCTTTCAGGTGCCGATTCCCGAGCCGCTGCGCTTCCTCGAGCCGCGCGAGACCGAAACGCGGAAAATGCATGCGCTGGAGGAATACGGCCTGATGCACGTGAAGCTCTATGAGGACATCGCCAGGCACGGCCGCATCGCCACCACCTATGCCTATCCAGTCAAGGTCGAGGGTCGCTATGTGATGGACCCGTCGCCGACGCCAAAATTCGACAATCCCAAGATGCACCGCTCGCCGGCCTTGCAGCTGTTCGGCGCCGGTCGCGAAAAGCGTATCTATGCCGTGCCGCCGTTCACCGAAGTGGTCAGCCTCGACTTCGAGGATCATCCGTTCGAGGTGCAGACCTTCGACCAGCCCTGCGCGCTGTGCGCGGCCGAGAATGTCTATCTCGACGAAGTCATCCTCGACGACCATGGCGGCCACATGTTCGTCTGCTCCGACACCGATCACTGCGAGAAGCGGCGTGAAGAGGGCCATCGCGGCCATCTTGCCCCCCATACCGCTGGCGAGGAGATTCAGGCCATCCGGGATCACTCCAATGGGTAGCTCTTTCGTTGAAGTAGATGAAAAGGGCTTCTGGATGAACGACAGCCTGCTGTGTCTTTGGCTGCGTTTGCTCGCATTGCATGTCCAATCCAATCTCGATCAGTCGGCTCCAGAAATGGTCGCCCGGGAAGAATGGCTTTTGCAATCCGAGTGCCATGCTCCAGGTATCGTTGTCGTAGATTTGGACCGCGTAGCGCACGATCAGAACGCGAAGCAAAAAGTGGTCAGCGCGATAGGGCGACTCCTCTCGATGTTGGAGAAACACGCAAGGATGCTCGAACCCGCCACGATTAATCTTCTCGGACTCAGCATTGCTTGGTCACACCCAATCGAGACCAGTCGGCTGCTCGAAATCGGCAACGCATTTCTCGACCTGTTCGCCGGCAAAATCACGACGGGAGCAGATAGCACAGAATTCATGCCAGGATCCCGTCCATGACCGACGAACCATTGCTGCGCATCTCGGCGCTCTCCAAATTCTACGGCTCGCGCGTCGGCTGCGACAACGTCTCCTTCGACCTGTGGCCGGGCGAAGTTCTGGCAGTGGTCGGCGAGTCCGGTTCCGGCAAGACGACCCTGCTCAACTGCCTGTCGACCCGGCTGCTGCCGAGTTCCGGCACCGCCAGCTACCGCATGCGCGACGGCCAGTTCCGCGAGCTCTACCGGATGAGCGAAGCCGAACGCCGCTTCCTGATGCGCACCGACTGGGGGTTTGTCCACCAGAACCCGGCCGACGGCCTGCGCATGACGGTGTCGGCCGGCGCCAATGTCGGCGAACGGCTGATGGCGGTCGGCGACCGCCACTATGGAAAAATCCGCGCCACGGCCGTCGACTGGCTGTCGCGCGTCGAGATCGACGAAGACCGCATCGACGACGAGCCGCGCGCCTTTTCCGGCGGCATGCGCCAGCGCCTGCAGATCGCCCGCAACCTCGTCACCGGGCCACGGCTGGTGTTCATGGATGAGCCGACGGGCGGCCTCGACGTCTCGGTGCAGGCACGCCTGCTCGACCTGCTGCGCGGCCTGGTCACCGACCTTGGTCTCGCCGCCATCGTCGTCACCCACGACCTCGCCGTGGCGCGTCTTCTGTCGCAGCGAATGATGGTGATGAAGGACGGCCGCGTCGTCGAAAGCGGTCTCACCGACCGCGTACTCGATGACCCGCGCGCGCCCTACACCCAGCTTCTCGTTTCCTCGATACTTCAGGTGTAACCCATGCCGACGCCCCTCGTTGTCTCCGACGTCGCCAAGAGCTTCACCATGCATCTGCGCGACGGCATCAAACTGCCTGTAGTCGCCGGTGTCTCGTTCTCGATCAGGGCTGGCGAATGCACCGTGCTCGGCGGCCCGTCCGGTGCCGGCAAGAGCTCGATCCTGAAGATGCTCTACGGCAACTACGCCGTCGACGAGGGCCAGATCATCGTCAAGCACGATGACGGGCTGATCGATCTCGCCACCGCCAGTCCGCGCACCGTGCTTGCCATACGCCGGCAAACGATCGGCTATGTCAGCCAGTTCCTGCGCACTGTGCCACGCGTCTCGGCGCTTGACGTCGTCGCCGAACCGCTGGTCGAGCGCGGCGAGGACCGCGAGAACGCGCGCGGCAAGGCACGCGCCTTGCTGGCGCAGCTCAACCTGCCGGAAAAACTCTGGGCGTTGCCGCCGGCAACCTTCTCCGGCGGCGAGCAACAGCGCGTCAACATCGCGCGCGGCTTCATCAC